>CAZSWI010000228.1:0-6631 GCA_964610635.1 uncultured Acidobacterium sp. | reverse complement strand
GGTTGGCGACCAGGGTGGGGAGGCCGATGCCGAGGTTGACGTAGAAGCCGTCGCGCAATTCCTGGGCGACGCGGCGGACAATGCGCTCGCGTTTGGCGGCTGCGGAAGCGTTTGGGGGCGAGGCGACCTTCGAGGCGGAGGCGGGATTCGATACAGTAGTCATGGTTGGCCCATGTGGTATGCCGTTTTCAATATACGGGCAAGATCGCTTCTGCGGGGGACGCTGCTGGTGGTGGCAAGCGTTGTGCTGGCATTTGTCTGGGCGGGGTTCCCGAATGTGCATGGGTCGGCGCTGCTGGTGATTCCTACTTTGCTGGCTTTTTATGGAACCTGGGAGACCAGCCGGTGCTTGCGTCCGCGGTGGAGCTTTTATCACGGCGGGGTGATGCTGCTGCTGTACGCGGACGTGCTGGCGCTGGCTTTAATTGTGTTTCTGCTGCTGTACCCGTATGCGCGGTGGCTGCAGGGACAGTGAAAGACAGGCAATAGGGAATAGGAAACGGTGGAGCTTTTTAAAGCGGGGTGCGGCCCGGATGTGCCCGCTAGTCCTCTGCGGCCGTTTCCAACTCCTGGAGCGATTCCTGATACTGGCCAGCAGAACGCCTTCTTTCTGTACCTGATAGCGGTTACGCAGCGATTATGGCGTGGATTTCGCCTTTCGCATAAGGACGGGTCTCGTATATGGCGCTTTGGCTTCGGGCAGGACCATGGGCACCGCTTCGCCGGCGGGTCTAATATGCGCCTTTACCATCGTCTGAGGTTTATTGAGACGCTCTTTTCGGCGCAAACCTTCGCTTTGGTCTTGTAACCTGCATCAGGATCGATGCAGTTGTCCAGAACCGCCGGCAAAAGAGGGGTCTCCTGTTAGAGACAGGAAAACTTACGACGATGCAGATAATTCAGCTGTATTTCAACATAAGTTTGAGTTGACTTAGCGTATGATGTGGGGCTGCGAGGGAAAACTTATGAAGCTAGCAACAAAACGCTGCATTACCGCGCTCGGAACCCTGTTCCTTGGCGGAGCACTCGGATTTCAACCACTGTCCGCCCAGCTAGCGGCAACCACATCGACAGCAACTCAAACGGTCTATGCCGGCAGCTGCGGAACGCCGAACAAGGCCACCATTTCCCTGGCCGTCGCCGCAGTGGCAGCAGGGGGCACCGTAAAGGTCTGCCCTGGGACTTACGCTGAGCAGGTCGTGATCGCCAAAAACCTGACCTTGATCGGCGTCCAGAGCGGAACCGCCGATGCGGCAGTCATTACCTCGCCGGCTGGCGGCGTAGTGCAAAACAGCAACGACACTTACCCGGGAGCCTTCCCTGTCGCTGCACAGGTGCTGGTGCAGAACGCCGCCAACGTGAACATAAGCAATATCACGGTGGACGGAAGCGGAAACCTGGTTACCACTTGCGGGCTGGATCTGAGAGGCATCTATTATCAGAACGCCTCGGGAACCCTTAACCAGGTTGCAACGCGAAATCAAGTACTACCCGCGGGATACACGGGTTGCCAATCGGGCGAGGGCATTTTCGTACAAAGCGGATACTCCGGCGGAACGGCAAAAGTAAACATATTGAGCAGCAGCGTCAGCTCCTTCGATAAGAACGGCATCACTGTCGATGGACCAGGAGCCGGCGGAAACATCGCAGGCAACTTCATCGCGGGCGTTGGCCCCACGACGGGCGCCGCGGAGAACGGAATCCAAATCAGCGATGGAGCCGCCGGAACGATACTGGGCAACGTTATTATGGATGAAATCTGGGCGCCGGACACCTCTTCCCAGCCCTATAATGCGGCCTCCGGGATTCTCATTTATGCGTCGCAGAATGTAGTGGTCGAGGCCAATGTCGTCGGCTCCACGCAATACGGGATTGTCACGATTACCGATAACACATCGGGCGTAGAGAACAATCCCCTGGGCCTCGGCGACCACACCATCATTAACAACAACCTGGTGCAAAACACGCAGATTTTCGATGCCATCGACGTTTGCAGCAACAGCAACAGCATCCAGGGCAACACTATCTTCAACGCTACCGAATCGGGCATCCATCTCGACAGCACGTGCGGCACTACAGGAACCAAGAACATAGTTTTCCTCAACACGATCAACGAATCGTGCGCTGGAATCCTGGAAGGCGCAACGACCGGCAACTCGATCGGTGGCACCAATTTCTCGAATGTCGTCAACACGACCTTGTCCGGTAACGTCTGCCCCGCGCCGGTCGCACCGGCCGTGGCTGCTAATGCAGCAGCGGCTGTTACCGCGGCGAACGTCGCGAGTTCGGGCGCAGCCGTCCACCCAACACCGGTCAGATAAACCTGAGGCTGCCGGAGAGAGGAGCCGACCCTGGGCGGTTCCTCTCTTATTGGCGTGAACCCGCGATGAATTCAGCGGGGAGGGATCAGGATGGAGCCGCACAGGCTCCTTGGGGCTTATGGGTGCAAGGCCGCAGCGGTTTCCTGTTCCTCGAGGGAATCGGCGAAGGGGGGGCGGATCACTCCGCGTTCGGTAACGATGGCGGTTACGTATTTGGCGGGCGTCACGTCGAAGGCGGGATTTTCGATGCCGACTCCGTGAGGGGTGAGCTGCTTGCCGCCATGGTGGGTGACTTCGATCTCAGGGCGCTGCTCGATGGGAATGGAATCGCCGGCAGGGGTTCTGAGGTCGATGGTGGACCAGGGGGCAGCGACGAAGAATGGGATGCCGTGCTCCTTTGCCAGGACGGCAACTCCGTAGGTGCCGATTTTGTTGGCGACGTCTCCGTTGGCAGCAATGCGGTCGGCGCCGACGATGACGGCCTGGATCTTGCCCTGGCGCATGAGGCTGGCGGCCATGTTGTCGCAGATCACGGTGGTGGGGATACCGTCGTGCATCAGCTCCCAGGCGGTGAGGCGGGCGCCCTGCAGGAACGGGCGGGTCTCATCGGCGTAGACGTGGATCTGGTTGCCCTGCTCGACTGCGGAGCGGATGACGCCGAGGGCGGTGCCGTAGCCGCAGGTGGCGAGCGCTCCGGCGTTGCAGTGGGTGAGGACGCCGCCGGAACGGGGCAGCAGGGGTGCTCCATGGGAGCCCATGCGGCGGCAGGCGGCAATGTCTTCGTCGTACATGCGGAGGGCTTCTTCGATGAGGGCGTCGCGGATGGTGGATGGGGTGGCTCCGGGGTGCGCGGCCAGCTGGGAGAACCGGTTCTTCATGCGCTCGATGGCCCAGAACAGATTGACGGCGGTGGGCCGAGTGGCGGCGAGGGTGCTGCACATCGTCTTGAACTCGGCGGTAAGCGTGGGAACGGTCGTTGCCTGGCTGGTTTTCACACCCAGGGCGAGGCCCATAGCGGCCGAGACGCCGATGGCCGGAGCGCCGCGGACGACCATGGTAGAGATGACCTCCGCGACCTGTTCGTAGCTGGTGGCGAGGACATAGGCTTCTTCAAGCGGCAGTCTTGTCTGGTCGAGAAAGCGGACGCCTTCCGGGGTCCATTGAAGGGTAGGGATCATCGATTTCCAGTGTAACGGGTCGGGCTGGTTCAGGGTGGCCGGGAACGGGGCAAGGAGACGCAACAGGTTGGTTACTTGCGTGATTCAGCAAAAGGAGTAATCTGCCGATAGGTTACTGAGTCGTGTTCCCTGGACGCGTGAAGTAGCAGGTTACGGCAATTTCCAGGCAAGGGAGACTCGGCAAATGGGTCATGCGCACGGTGGAAGTCGTACGAAGGCTAAGCTGGAGTGCCCGGATTGTCACAAGGAAGAACTGGCCCGTATATCGCGGCGGGGGTTTTTCAGAGAGAAAGTTCTGCCGTTAGTCGGGCTCTACCCCTGGCAATGCGCCATCTGTGGCGGGGAATTCCTGTTGCACAATCGCGGACGGGTTCGCCGGGAGCGGGAGAGTCCGCGCACAAGTCCGGAGCGGCAAACCTCACCTGGGACGCCCGGCGCCCCGCTGAGCGGGGCTCATTGAACCGGATGACCGAACCTGCGGTCGATCTCGGCGGCGGCGGCGCGGAGAGCGTCGAGCGATTGCAACCTGGGCAGGTCCGCGCCAAGGCGCTGGAGTTCAGTAAGAGCCAGTTCGGTGGCGATATTGCCTACAAGCGCATCCTGAGCGAAGGGGCAGCCGCCGTAGCCACCGATGGCCATATCGAAGCGCCTGCACCCGGCGTTATAGGCAGCGGCAATTTTGGCGGCTGCGTCTTCGGGGCGTGCGTGCAAGTGGACACCAACTTCGACGCGCTCGTCGATTGAAGCGAGGGCGGCAGCGACGAGATCGGCGACCTGTTGCGTTTTCGCGAGGCCAACGGTGTCTGCGAGGGAAATCTGCGTGATGCCGGAGTCGGTGAGAAGGTCGCAGGCGGCGACTACTTCGTCGACACTCCACGGATCCCCATAGGGATTGCCGAATGCCATGGAGATGTAGGCGACAAGGCCTAAGCCAGCCTGAAAAGCGGCCTGACCGACCGCTTCAAGGGCGTCGAGCGCTTCCTCGGGGGTCTGGTTCTGGTTGCGGCGGAGAAACTCAGGGGAGACGGACCAGGGGAAGCCCAGGGTTGCGACGGCGCCGCTGTCGATGGCGCGGGTTGCGCCTTTCTGGTTGACGACAATACCGATGATTTCGACATCGGCGGGCGGATCGAGAAAGCCGAGGACCTGTTCGGCATCGGCCATTTGAGGAACAGCCTGAGGGGAGACGAAAGAGACGGCGTCGATGTGGCGGAAGCCGGCGGCAACGAGGGTGCGCAGATAGTCTGCTTTGATTTCGGCGGGAATGGGTTTGGGCAGTCCCTGCCAGGCATCGCGTGGACATTCGACGATCTTGACCGCAGAGTTCATGGCGATGTTACCGACGCTTACAACCAACGCAAGGTGAAGTCGGCGCAGAGCAGCAAGCCGTAGGGTATCAGGGCCAGAGCGGTCCAGTGGCGCCAGCGGGGAAGCAGGAGGGTGGTGACGAAGAGGGCGGTGGCGGCAAGGGTGGCGGGGGAGTTCCAGCGGGATACAAAGCCGTAAGCGGAGATTTCGAGGGGAAGAAGTTGATCCCACAAACCTTGCGGCGGCAAATGAAACAGGCCGCGGCGCTGAATGGGGAAACCATGCAGCCAGAGGGCGGCGGTGAGGGCGCAGAAGATCAACGACGGC
The DNA here is from genome assembly GCA_964610635.1 of uncultured Acidobacterium sp. Taxonomy (GTDB): domain Bacteria; phylum Acidobacteriota; class Terriglobia; order Terriglobales; family Acidobacteriaceae; genus Palsa-343. The sequence goes on along the minus strand of CAZSWI010000228.1, from coordinate 1,497 downwards.
ACGGATGCGGCCGCGAGCGGCGCCAGCAGCAGGAAGAAAGAGCGGTCTTGTCGATGGGAAATAACGTCACGCATGTCGCTCGATGCGTTGGATGCACAATTCCTTTGAAAGAGGCGGGGTAAGGAGCATATAGAAGTCGTCACGGCTGGAGCGGTTGTCATCGCGCCAGTCGGAGTAGCTGAGGCGGATGCCAATGATGCTTTCTTCGCAGGGGGGACGCTCGTAGCGTTCCTGAAACTGACGCTGGCGGACGGTGAGGGCGATCAGTTCCGGAGTGACAGGGAAGGAACGAAGTTCGTTGGGGGGAACGACGAATCCGGAGAGCGGGCGCTCGATGGCGATGTGGCTCTCGTCGCGGACCCAGAGCCGGTAGCCGGCCAGTCGGTAGGAGCGCTCGCCGTCGTTCCAGACATCGACGACGATCTGGGGCCAGGCAACGGAGTCGTAGTAGTGCTGGCCGCTTTCAGGACGGTCGCGCCGGTAGGTGACGGTAAGAGGGCGATGGGCGAAGCGATCGGTGGCTTCGGAACGAATGCCCATCCAGAAGCGGGGCTGCACGGTGAGACGGGTCTCCCACTGCTCGCGCTGGAGGGCGATAGCGGCTTCAGCGGCGGCGAGGGAGCGCCTGGAGACATGCAGATAGGTGAGGGTGACGGCGGCCGTGATGACGGAGGCAAAGAAACTGAGCAGGGCGCCCAGAGCGAGGGCGTAGGTATCTCCGCGGCGATGCCATGCGATAAGGAAGAGGAGGGTGAGAGCGATCCAGATGAGAGCCAGGGCAATGAGGGCGATCAGAAAGCGCAGCCGGAGCTGAGTGAGGAACATCCGGGCCAGCAGCCGGTGGCGGGTCATCGCAGCGGGTACTCTTCCGGCCTGGTCATTGGGGGAATTGTCCGAGAAACGCCAACAGCGCAATAGCAATGATGCCGGTGAAGTGCACAATGAGCCCGATGATAACGGCGCGGAGATGCCTTCCGGCTCGATAGGTGAGAGTCATGAGCAGGCCGTAGAGAGGGAACTGCAGGAAGAGCATCCACTCGGAGGATCGGCCGACCAGGTCGGCGGGAAAATGCAGAGCGCGACAGCGGAGAACGACGACCCAGGGATAGAGGAGGGCGAAGGCCTTAGGACCCTCGAGGGCCACGATGCTCGCCAGGCGCACGGTAAATGGAGTAACAGCGATGCCGAGCAGGAGCGGCCACAGGGATATCCAGCCGCCGCGGGCGGAGGCCTTCGAAGCGCCGCGCTTTTTACGCGGCGTCGACGCGGAAGATGAAGGCATGGTTCGAGAATACTCCCCAATAATAAGCAGACCGGGTAAATCTGATCAGGGGCATGGTTACGTCTGGAGTATGCCTGGGTTGAATTTTGGGACTTCAGGGTTGAGGGAGACGGCTTCGAGGGCTGTGATGAGGGCGTCGCGGGTTTGGGCGGGGTCGATGATGGCGTCGACCCAGAGGCGGGCGGCGGCGTAGCGGCAGTCGGTCTGGGCTTCGT
>CAZSWI010000227.1:0-6675 GCA_964610635.1 uncultured Acidobacterium sp. | reverse complement strand
GGAGGTGCTGATTCCGCGCCCGGAGACGGAGCCTCTCGTGGAGGCGATTCTGGCACGGTTGCCGCTCGACGCGCGCGTGCGGATCTGCGATGTGGGAACGGGGTCGGGCGCGATTGCCGTGGCCCTGGAACATGCATTGCCGCGCGCGGAAGTGACGGCGATCGACCTTTCCGCGGCGGCGCTCGTGATCGCCAAAAACAATGCTGAGCGGCACGGTGCCGGGGAGCGCGTGCGGCTGCTCGAGTCCGACCTTCTCGCGGCTGTGCGCGACGAGAGGTTCGACGCGATTGTCTCGAATCCGCCGTACGTCGCGGATGGGGAGATTCTGGAAGCCCAGGTGCGTTCCTACGAGCCGCGGGTCGCTTTGTTTGCAGGGCCGACCGGTCTTGAGATCTACCAGCGGTTGATTCCCCAGGCGCGCGAAGCGCTTGTGGCCGGTGGATGGTTGATACTCGAGATCGGGCAGGGCCAGCGGGATGCGCTCGCCGCGATGTTGGCGGACTGGGACGGTGTCGAGTTTGTCCCCGACTTACAGGGAATCCCGCGCGTTGCCATCGCAAGGCGGCGGGCCTGACAATAGAAGGCATGAACGCTACAGAATCGATGACTGCGACGGCGAGTGCTGTCGCCGAGGCTACCTCCGACACACAGGACTTTGAACAGAAACTCGACCGCCTGGCGCAGATCGCGGTGCACTCCGGCCTGGGGCTTGCGCCCGGGCAGGAAGTGGTGATGACCGCGTCGATTGACGCGCTGCCGCTGGCGCGGCTGATCACCGAGCATGCCTATAAGGCTGGCGCGACGCTGGTGACGACCCTATTCACGGACGAGGAGTCGCAGCTGTCGCGGTATCGCTTTGGACAAGACGCCAGCTTCGATGCTGCCGCTGGCTGGCTGTACGAAGGCATGGCGGCGGCCTACAAGAGCGGCGCGGCGCGGCTGGCAATTACGGGCGGTAATCCTTCGCTGCTGGCGAAAGAGGATCCGGAGAAGGTGGGCCGGGCGAATCGCGCCATGTCGAAAGCGTACCGGCCCGCGCTGGAGCTGATCACCCGGCACGAAATTAACTGGACGATTGTGTCGTCGGCGACGCCGGCGTGGGCGGCGGCTGTATTTCCGGATTTGCCGCCGGAACAGGCCCTGGCGCGGCTGTGGGAGGCGATCTTCGCCGCTTCGCGCGCCGATGTGGCCGATCCCGTGGCGGCGTGGAAGAAGCACGACGACGGACTGCATGCGAGCGCCAATCGGCTGAATGAGAAGCGTTATGCGGCGCTGCACTTCAAGGGTCCGGGGACGGATCTAAAGGTCGGGCTGGCCGACGATCATCTGTGGCTCGGTGGAGGCACGCTTGCCGGCAACGGGCGGTATTGCATTGCGAATATGCCGACCGAGGAGGTATTTACGACTCCGCACAAGGACCGCGTGGACGGGACGGTGACAAGCACGAAGCCACTTTCGTATCAGGGAACGATGATCGAGGAAATCACCGTGCGGTTTGAGGGTGGAAAGATTGTGGAGGCGCATGCGACGAAGGGCGAGCAGGTGCTGCGGAAGATGATCGAGACAGACTATGGTGCGCGGCGCCTGGGTGAGGTTTCGCTCGTCCCGGATTCGTCGCCGATCTCGGCGAGCAGGCTGCTGTTTCTGAATACGTTGTTCGATGAGAATGCCGCGTGCCATATCGCGCTGGGCCAGGCCTACTCGAGCTGTTTGAAGGACGGCGATAAGCTGACCCCGGAGGAACTGGCGGCGAAGGGCGCGAATGACAGCCTGATCCATGTGGACTGGATGATCGGCTCGAACCAGGTCGATGTGTATGGGATTACAGCGAGCGGCGCGGCGGAGCCGGTGATGCGGAAGGGCGAGTGGGTTTAAAGACAGGGAGTAGGCAATAGTCAATAGGCAACAGGAAGACAAATTGCGTTCTGGTGGGGCGTTCAGAAAACAGAGGGCTGCATCATGCAGACGATTCTGATTGTCGTCTTTTTCGGCTTCGCAATGCTGCTGGAACTCGCGCCTGAGGTCTATGGCTGGAGCGAGTTGTTCAAGGAACTTAAGGCCTTGCGGAAACATGGGCGATCCGGTTAGTTCGTGACCAAGGGCTCGAAAATGGGAGCGCCACTTTTTCCGGAAAACCGCGTCTTAGTTTGCATGCGATATCCTCGCCTTGCCGCCTCCGCCCTCGTCCTTCTTTTTTCAACGCCACTGATAAATGCCCAGCAGGCATCGCTTGTCCCGCAAGGGATGGAGACGCTGGGGGCGCAGGCCGTTCTGCGCAACGACTTCACCTTTGACGAGTCGATGCTCCGCGCGGCCAGCCAGATGATGCCGGAGGACGATCGACCGGTCATTGCGAAGCTCCGAAGCATCAGCGTGCACAATTTCAGGTTCTCAGCCGCGGGATACGATCCGGCGGCGCTGGAGGCGTTGCGTGCGCAGTATGCGGGAAACGGGTGGAACCATCTGGTGACGAAGCAGACGCATCCGCCAGGGCAGTCGCCTGTTGGCGCTACCACCGATGCTTCCGGGGCTGCCGTTGCGCCCGCGCCGGCCAGGGCGTTCGACCCAACGCGCACCGATGTCTGGGCGCGGATGGATCACGGCAACTTCGACGGCGTGGTATTGATGGTGGCCAACGAGCGGACGGTGAATCTGGTGGTGATTGACGGGGTGATCAGCCCGCTCGATCTGATGCATCTGCGCGGACACTTCGGGATTCCGAGGTTTGAGGCAGGGAATAGCGAGTAGGCAGCAGGGAACAGAACAAAAGGCCTCGCGGAAATCACCCCGTGCGGCCTTTTGTTTTAGTCCCGGCTCGTTTTTCTGAAGCCTTGCTTTGTAACCAGGGCTCAGATGTGGCAGCTGAGGGCGCCGCGCTTTTCGAGGTATTTCTGGTGATATTCTTCGGCGCGCCAGAAGGTTTCGGCGGGGACGACCAGGGTGGCGATGGGCTTGCTGAAGCGCTTTTCTTCCGTAAGCCGGGAGATGGCCTGCTTCGCAGCGGCTTCCTGCTCCGGCGAGTGATAGAAGATGGCGCTGCGGTACTGCGTTCCCCAGTCGGGCCCCTGGCGATTAAGCTGCGTGGGGTCGTGAAGCTTGAAGAACTCATCGAGGAGCACCTCGTACGTGATCTTCCCCGGGTCGTAGTCGATCTCGACAGCTTCAGCGTGGCCGGTTCGGTCGGTGCAGACCTCGTGGTAGGTCGGGTTGTCGAGCTTGCCGCCTTCGTAACCGACGGCGGTTGAGATCACGCCGGGCAGCTGCTGGAAACGCGCTTCGACACCCCAGAAACAGCCGGCAGCAAATGTGGCTTTGGCCATGGATTCCTCTCTGTTTGATCTATCTGATGGGGAAACACGATCACTGGATTCACCGGCCAGTGCGGCGTTCGCCAGGTGGTCTTGATTTGGCGCGCGGTGCGGATGGGTTTCGCCCTTCGCTGGAACGCGCAGAACTGGTGCGAACCGCGCCGGTTCTGCCGGGTCGGGCCGTCTTGCGACCTGCCTTTTCGGGTCTTGCGGGCCGTCCGGCCGCGGCGCGGCGGAGTTGGGTTACTTCGTCGGGGGTGAGTTCGCGGGAGAGGCCGGGCTCAAGGTCAAGGACCAGCGGCCCGTAGCCCACGCGGCGAATCTTCTCGACATGGTGACCGATTTCCTCGAACATCTTGCGGATTTCGCGGTTGCGGCCTTCTGTGAGGATCATTTCGTACCAGGGGTTCTCGGCATCGCGGAGGAGGCGGAGGCGGGCAGGGGCGGTCATGACCCGGCCTTCATTTCTGCGTGCTGGGGCTTCGGGCTTACGAGTAGGATTGTGAATCTGAGTGCCGCGGTCGATCATGACGCCGTGGCGGAGCTGGGTGATGGCGGAGTCGGAGGGTTTGCCGCTGACCTTGACGAGATAGGTTTTTTCGACGCGGGCGGCGGCGCGGGTGAGGGCATTGGCGAGGTCGCCGTCGTTCGTGAGCAGGAGGAGACCTTCGCTCGAGTAGTCGAGGCGGCCCACGGGGAAGACGCGTTCTCCACTTTTAAAGAAGTCCATGACGGTGGGGCGCCCTTCTGGGTCGCTGGCGGTGGTGACGTAGCCTTTGGGCTTGTTGAGGACGAAATAGCGGGGGCGCTCGGGACCGCGGATGAGCTTGCCATCGACGCGGATGTGATCGCGGTCGGGGTCGGCTTTTGTGCCGAGCTCAGTTACAGTTTGGCCGTTGAGCTGGACGCGGCCGGAGGAGATCAGTTCTTCGGCTTTGCGGCGGGAGGCGATGCCCGCGGCGGCGATGATTTTCTGCAGGCGCTGCAGGGTACCTGCTTCAGGCGGAGCGTCAGTCACGGACGGTGGCTCTCCGCGTGCGCGGCGAGTTCTTGTTCGGAGGTGGGCGCGGGTTCGGGTTCCGGGTTTGGCTCGTGGATGGGCGGCTCGGGGACTTCCGGCTCCGGGTCGTTCATGGGTGGCGCACCGTTGTCTGGGTCGCGTTCCAGGGCCGGTTCACTTTCCTCCTCCAATGCGGCGATTTCGTTTTGGGCGAAGGGCAGTTCTTCGCCGGGCGCGATGGGGACTTCTTCTTCGGTTTCTGCAAGTTCGGTGGCCATCTTTTCGAATTCTTCGATGGATGGAAGCTCGTTGAGGTCTTTGAGGCCGAAGCGGAGGAGGAATTCTTTGGTGGTTTTGTAAAGGATGGGGCGGCCGACGACCTGCTTTCGTCCAGCGGTTGTGATGAGCTTACGCGCGATGAGGGAGCCGAGGACGCCAGAGGAGTCTACGCTGCGAATGTCGCCGATTTCGGGCGCGGTGACGGGCTGCTTGTAGGCGATGACGGCGAGGGTTTCGAGCGCCTGGAGGGAGAGTTTCATGGGCGGCTTGAGAGTTTTGATGAAACTGCGGACGGCGTCGTGGTACTCGGGGCGGGTGCCAATGCGGAAGCCGCCGGCGACTTCGCGAATTTCGAGGCCGCTGTCGGGGGCGTTGTAGTCGGCGATAAGCTCGTCGATAAGGCGGCGGATTTCGTCGCGGACCTCGCGGTCATGCCGCTGGGCGACTTGTTTCTGGTCGCCGATGGTTGGTTCAGGAGCTCCGCGCTCTGCGGTTGGCGTTTCGCCCTCTGCGGCGGGCGCCGGCGTTCCCTCGTGAAGGGAAGGCGCAGGGGGAACGTCGGCGTCAAGGGTGTCGGGAGCCAGGGGTTCATGAATCGGATGCTCGGCAATCGGCGCTTCGCGCAGGGCTTCCGGCGATGACGAGAGGAGTTCGTCGACGACCTGTTCAGGCACGCTGGCGTCGGCTTCGGAGGCGTCGGCGATGGGTGCGATGCGGGAGGCGCGGAGGGCGAGGGCTTCTTCGCGGAAGAGAGAGGCGAGCTGCGGGAGGGTTACCGGTTCTTCGGCAGCGTAGATAACGGCTTCAATGCGGGCTTTGAGACTCATCGATGGGTGGGATCACAGGCGCCGTGCAAAAGCAAAAGGCGCTTTCTCGATACTAACGAAAGCGCCCTGGCTTGTGCTGTGGAACAGCGGTCTACATGAACTGGCGCAGGAGGACGAAGATGCCCGCGGAAAGCAGGGCGGCGGCCGGAAGCGTGAAGATCCAGGCGAGGGCGATGTTACGGATGGTGGAGAGCTGGAGCCCGCTGCCGTTGGCCATCATGGTGCCGGCCACGCCGGAGGAGAGGACGTGGGTGGTGGAGACCGGCATGTGGAACTGGTCCGCAGCGATGATAGTGACAGCGGCGACGATTTCAGCGGAGGCGCCCTGGGCGTAGGTGAGGTGTTCCTTGCCGATCTTCTCGCCGACGGTGACGACGATGCGCTTCCAGCCGACCATGGTGCCGAGGCCAAGTGCGATGGCGACGGCGACTTTGACCCAGGTGGGGATGAACTTGGTGGCGTTGTCCAGCTGTTTTTTGTAGCTGGCCAGGGTTTTGTTTTCAGGGGCGGTAAATTTGGGATCGCCGCGCTTGGCGATCAGGCGGAGCGCCTCGCTGACCACGTACATATCGTTGCGGACGTTCTGCTGCTGGTCGGCGGGAATGCTATTGAGCTGCTTGTACGCGAGAACTTCGTTGTTGATCTCTTCGACCATCTGGCGGGCGGCGAGCATCGTGTTCTGGTTGAATTCCTTGGTGCGGATGTAGTCGGTGAGATCGGTGCGGGCGTCGGAGATGACAGCGTTGGGCGAGACGTAGTGGTTGAAGACCTGTTCGGCCTGCGCGGAGACTGCGGAGAAGGTCTGGACCTGGCTGAAGCCAACGGCGTGGTTGAGGGCGTAAGCCGTGGGGACAGTGCCGATGAGGATGAGCATGATGAGGCCCATGCCCTTCTGGCCGTCGTTAGAACCATGACCAAAACTGACGCCAGTGCAGGTCAGGATGAGGAGAGCGCGAATCCAGCCTGGCGGCGGTGCGTCCCCCTTGGGCGCCTCATAGAGCGCCTTATTTTTCACAACCAGCTTGAGGAAGAGCAGGAGAAGGGCAGCCAGGCCGAAACCGACCAGGGGAGAAACCAGCAGAGCCCGGAAGACGCCGGCAGCCTGTCCCCAGTCGACGCCGCTGGTTCCGGTGTGAGGGTTCATGAGCTGGTTAGCGATGCCGACGCCGATGATGGAGCCGATCAGGGTATGCGAGCTGGAGGCGGGAAGGCCGAGCCACCAGGTGGCGAGATTCCAGATGATGGCGGCGATGAGGAGGGA
>CAZSWI010000226.1:0-6753 GCA_964610635.1 uncultured Acidobacterium sp. | reverse complement strand
GAAGTGCCCACCGATGAGCTGGGATCGGTCCCTACCGTCGCCATATGGGAGAGCGTTTACACGCGGCTCGCGGCCCTGGCGCTCGAACATCGCTCCACGCTGGTGTTTGTCAACACGCGCTCCATGGCCGAGCGCCTGGCCTTCCAGCTCGGCGAACGGCTCGGCTCGGAAAACATCGCGTGCCATCACGGCAGTTTGTCGCGAAAGCTGCGCCTCAACGCCGAGCGCCGCCTCAAGGCCGGCGAAATTCGTGTACTGGTGGCCACCGCGTCGCTCGAACTCGGCATCGATATCGGGACCGTCGACCTGGTCTGCCAGATTCAGTCCCCACGAGCAATTTCGGTTGGCATGCAGCGCGTGGGACGCGCCGGCCACTGGCGGGGCGCCACTCCCAAAGGCCGGTTCTTCGCAGTCACCCGGGACGACCTCATGGAACAAGCCGCCCTGATTCGCGCCATGCGAAGCGGCGTCCTTGATCGCCTCGAAATTCCCACGAAACCCTTCGACGTGCTCATGCAGCAGATCGTGGCCGCCTGTTCCGCGGAACCATGGGAGGAGCGCACGCTATTTGACGTCTTCCGGCGAGCGCAGCCGTATCGCGAGTTAGAGTGGGCGGAGTTTGACGAGGCGCTCTGTCTGCTGACCGAAGGTATCGAGTCGAGCCGTGGGCGATATGGCGCGTATCTTCTGCGCGACCGGGTTCAGGGACGAGTGCAGGCCAGACGCGGAGCAAGAACGACCGCGATCACGAATGGCGGGGCAATTCCGGACACGGCGCTCTTCCCGGTGATTTTGCAACCGGAAGGTGTACAAATTGCGACCCTCGACGAGCACTTCGCCGTTGACTCGTCCCCCGGCGACGTGGTCCAGCTGGGCAATGCCAGTTGGCGCATCCAGCGCATCGAGTCTGCCGGTCGCGTGCTTGTCGAGGACGCGCATGGCGCGCCTCCCACTCTTCCCTTCTGGTTTGGCGAGGCGCCGCAGCGTACGCGCGAGCTCTCGGAATTTGTGTCAGATCTGCGCCAGGAGATCGACCGACGCACTCGCAATGTACTGCCCGGATATGTAAGCCAGGCAAACTCCGAAGTAGCGGATGCGGCCGCGGTTCTGAAAGAAGAATGCGGCGTCGACGATGCCGGAGCCGTGCAGCTGATTGCCTACATCGCCGCGGGGCGAGCGGTTCTGGGCACCGTTCCATCTGTAACAACCATTGTTGCAGAACGCTTCTTCGACGAAGGCGGCGGCATGCAGCTGATCCTCCACGCTCCTTTTGGCGGGCGGATCAACAAGGCATGGGGCCTTGCCCTGCGCAAACGCTTCTGTCGCGGTTTCAACTTTGAGCTGCAGGCCGCGGCCACCGACAACGGCCTGAATATCTGCCTCGCCGAGCAGCACAGCTTTCCACTGAGCGATGTCTTCCATTTCCTGACCACAGAAACCGTCACAGAACTGCTGGAGCAGGCCTCGCTCGCCGCCCCCGTCTTCAAAACCCGCTGGCGCTGGGACGCCTCGCGAAGTTTGCAACTGTTACGGTTCCAAAAAGGAAAGAAAGTCGCGCCGCAGATTCAACGCATCCGCTCGGACGATCTTTTGGCCAGCGTTTTCCCGCAGGCCGCCGCGTGTTTCGAAAACATCGAGGGCGATATTCAGATCCCCGGCCATCCCCTGGTGAAAGAAGTGATGCGGGATGTGCTCCAGGAAGCAATGGATCTTGAAGGCCTCAAAGCGGTCCTCGCCGCCATGCGCGACGGACGGATTCAATGCGTCGCCGTGGACACAACAACACCATCGGCCTTTTCCCACGAGCTCATCAATGCCAACCCATACGCGTTTTTGGATGACGCAGGGCTGGAGGAGCGGCGCACTCGAGCGGTCCAGATGCGCGGCGTGCTCCCCGATGCCGTCCTGGGCGAGACCGGGCGGCTTTCCCGGGAAGCCGTCGACGAAATTCGTCAGGAAATATGGCCCGATATCCGCGACGAGCACGAGCTGCACGATTTACTTTGCACGCTGGTCGTGGTCCCGGCGGAGGTGCTGTCCTGGAACAAGGCATGCCGGGATTGGGACGTCTTTCTCGGCCGCCTTGAGCGCGCCGGACGCTTCACCATGGCGCACATCGGGAGCGTCGCGTATTTTGTCGCAGCGGAGCGTGCAGATTGGCTCCGAACGCTCTTCCCCGAAGTGGAATTCTCTGTGGAAATGTTGAAAACTCCCGGAGAAGTGCCTGATTACAGTGACGTTTTGAAGAAAACGATACAGGGATGGTTACAAATTCTGGGCCCTGTGACGTCCGCCGGGATTGCCGGGCGCCTGGGACTCAATTCAGGCGAAATTTGGCGGCAAATGGTCCTTCTTGAATCGACAGGAATCGTCATTCGCGGCATCTTCGAAGGCATACCCGGTCCCGCCGAGCCAGGACCCTCCCAGTTGCAGGACATCGACGTCGAGTGGTGCGAGCGCCGCATTCTGCAGAGAATCCATCGCCGTACCCTCAGCACATTGAGAAAACAGATTGAGCCGGTAACTCCGGCCGTCTATATGCGATTCCTTCTCGACTGGCAGCATCTGGGCGAGCGGCGGCAGCTCTCCGGCGAACAGGGGTTGCTCGAAGCCCTGCGCGGTGTGGAGGGATTTGAGGCGCCTGCAGCGGAGTGGGAGCGGTCGATCCTGCCCCAGCGGGTTGCCGGCTACGATCCGCGCTGGCTCGACGCCCTGTGCCTCACCGGTGCGGTGGGATGGGGGCGGATTTCGCCGCATCCCGCCTTTGCCGACCTGGCGGGCGGCGGACCCAGGCGCGTAGTCCCGACCAGCATGGCCCCGGTGACATTTTTCGCGCGCGAAGAGGCGCTGTGGATGGATTTGTGCCTGTCACAGCGACAAATTCCGGAGGCGAACCTCGCCGCCTGCCTGAGCGAGTTGGCGAACCGCGTGCGTTCATGCCTCGGCGAGCGTGGAGCAATGTTCTCAGCCGATCTGATCCGTCTGCTGGCGGCGCCACCCGAAGACGTGCACCGCGCCTTGTGGGAATTAGTCGCAGCCGGCCTGGTAAATGCCGATGGCTTTGACAGTCTTCGAGTGCTGATCGATCCGCGACGAAAACGGGCGTTTGCAGGCCCGGCACACATGCCGGCAAAGACGAAGACCACGGGAAGAAACGCTTCGGGACGCTGGGCACTCCTGGCCGATCCCGGCGAACCGCACGTGCATTTTGGCGAAAAGAAACCCAGTGCAGAAGCGGCCGCTCAGGCGGCGGCCACGCGCGACGCGCAGGTGGAGTCGGCCTGCCAGATGCTCCTGCGCCGCTACGGAGTCGTCTTCCGCGACGTGCTCGCGCGTGAAACGACGGTACCGCCTTGGCGCGAACTGGTGGGAGTGTTCCGGCGCCTCGAAGCTCGCGGCCTTGCTCGCGGCGGCCGGTTTGTTTCGGGATTTGGCGGCGAGCAGTTCGCGCTCCCGGAAGCAGCAGACGCACTGAGGGCAAATCGCACGCGCACCCTGGCCGACATGCCTCCCCTGACCATGGCTGCTGCCGATCCCATGAACCTGGTCGGCGTTGTAATTCCCGGCGAGAGAACCGCATCGATCGCCGGCAATACCGTCACCCTGCCGTTGCTTCCGGCCGAAGCCGAGGCAGCGGTCGCCGAGATGCCGCTCCCCGGCGCCTTCACCTTTGCTGTTTCACCGCTCGGGGGCGACGCGATTGCCTGACCCATCCTTGCCTGATCCGTCCCCACAACAGGCTCCAGAAGCCAGGCAGCTTGTCGAGGGCGAGGACTTCTACAGGGATGGCCCGTACGTTGTGTTCACTGAGGCTTACCATCGCCGCCGCGGTTATTGTTGCGGATCGGGATGCCGCCACTGTCCGTGGCCGGAAAAGTGCAGCCGTCAATCCACGAATCAGAATTCCGACTGACAGGGCAGTTCTATAGTCTTACAGGATGAGCAAGCTCTCCCACTTCGACGATGCAGGTGAAGGGCGCATGGTGGATGTTAGCGGCAAGCCGCCAACCCGGCGCGAAGCGGAGGCCTCGGCATTCGTCGCGCTGAGCCCGGAAGCGCTTGCGGCCCTTGCCCAAAATCCCAAGGGCAATCCCCTGGAAGTGGCGCGCATCGCCGGCATCCAGGCGGCAAAGCGCACAGCGGAGTTGATCCCAATGTGTCATCCGCTTCCGCTCAGCTTTGTGGATGTGCGCGCGGAAGTCGTAGCCGCGGGCATCGCCATTCGCGCCAGAGCCACAACCACCGCCGCCACCGGCGTTGAAATGGAAGCGATGACCGCCGCAGCCGTCGCGGCGCTCACCGTCTACGACATGTGCAAAGCCATCGACAAGAGCATCGTCATTCGCGAACTCGCGCTCGAGCGCAAAACCGGCGGCAAGAGCGGAGACTATCTCCGCAAATCCTGAACGCATGGACCGGGATCGGAATGCCGGAACTCTCCCAATCCCCTTTCCCAAAACGCGATAATGCGAGCATGCCCGTTCACTCCGAAGTGCGCCGCTGGACGTGGGTGGAAAGCGTGGTGCTGGCCGGATATGCCGTGGTCGTCGCGCTGGGCATCGCATGGCATGAGCCGTGGGCCGATGAAGCCCAGGCCTGGCTTCTGGCCCGCGACCAGGGCTTCTGGCGGCTGATGCTGCATGCCATTCGCTATGAAGGAACACCTGGATTGTGGCATGCGCTGCTCTGGGGCCTCGCGCGGCTGCACGTGAGCTACATCGGCATGCACTGGATCGCCGGCGCATTCGCGGCCACCGGCGTCTTCGTGCTGCTGCGCTGGTCACCGTTTTCGTTGATCCTGCGCCTCCTCCTTCCGTTTGGGTTCTGGCTCGCCTACCAGGACGCCGTGGTCGCGCGCGGCTACGTCCTTTTCGCGCTGCTTGCTTTTTCCGCGTCGGCCCTCATTCGAGGCTTAGTCCGCGATCAAGCTCACTCCGCGGCTGACGGTGAAGTGGCCTTGCGGAAATCGAGGCTTCTGTGGCTCGCGGTAATCCTCGGCCTGATGGCCAATCTCTCTGTGCATGCCTTCGTCGCCTCGTTTGGATTTGCCTTCGCTGCCTGGCCCGTCCTGCGCCGTCAAGGTCACGCCCGATTGCGCAAAACCACTCTCGCCCCGATCCCCATCCCGATCCCCATCTTCGTCCTGTGTTGCTTCTGGCTGTTCGCAATTGCCACGATCCTGCCGCCGAGCGACGTGAATGTCGCAGCGGGAAAAAATCTGGAGCGATCGACTGAGAGGGTCTGGGCCAGCTTCGGAGACAAAGAAGCAAAGGCGCAACTGGCCGCCGATCGCTCCAATACGAGCGACGTCCGTCCAGGCGAACTCACGCCTGCGCCCGCTCTCGAATTCCACCGAACACCAGCCGAAGCCCTCTGGCGCAAAGTAGCGCGCGTGCTTTCCCTCCTCACGTTTCCCATCTCGAACTTTCGCTGGCTCGCCTTCACCCTCTGCGTGTTAGTGGTCGCGCAAGCTGTCGTTTTTCCCCCAGGGCCGAACATCGCGCAGCTGGGCTGGATCGGCCTGCTGCCCTGGGCGCTCATGGTCCTCATCTTCACCTCGATGTATTTGGCGCCGCGCCACGCGGGCATGCTGTGGGTGGCGTTGCTCGCCGCGTTATGGCTGACGTGGCCTGAAACGCAGCATGAGACCAGGCCGGAAGCCCAACCGGCGCGCGGCACCCCATCCTTGCGCGCCCAGTGGCTGCACCGCATCACCCTCGCCGCGTTCGTGCTGGTCGCCCTCGATCAGGCGTGGTGGACGGCGCACAGCGTGTGGGCCGACGTTCACCAGCCCTATTCCGGCAACACGAGCATGGCAAAATTCCTCGAAGCCCAGCCTTCCGGCCGCCGCATCGCAGGCTTCTACTACCACACTGTCGGCCCAGCTGCGTTTCTAACCCATCCGGTGTATTTCAATCAGCCTACCGCGTACTGGGTCTGGAGTCGCAAGCTGCGCACGAACCAGGAGGCGCCCGCCACCATCGCCACGCATCCGGATCTGATCGTCGTGGGCGGATTTGACTGGGACGCGAGCGACGGCAGCATCACCGATGACTGGATCGTGCCCGATCTCTCGGAGCTGAACCGCGTTCCCCTGAACGACATCTTCGGAATCATTCCCTATGCGGAGGCGCACGGGTACCGGGAAACCCACCGTTTCTGCGGGCACGCCTTTATGCGCGACGGGTATTCGGAATACCTCTGCCAGATCGCGCTCGAGCCCACTCACTAATCCCGACTCACGAATCCGGTCTGCGAATTCCCGCCCTTCGGGCTCGGGCGAATCCACGGAAGCACGCAGCCATTTCGCGGTATCATGAAGCAGCAGGCAGACTGGACGGCCGCTGCCCGAGGCAACTCGGCAGAGGAAAGTCCGGACTCCAAAGGGCAGTGTGCCGGATAACATCCGGGACCTGAGCGTCAAGGCTCAGGGACGGCGAGTGCCACAGAAAACAAACCGCCCGCATCTCGAAAGAGATCAGGGTAAGGGTGAAAAGGTGCGGTAAGAGCGCACCGCTCCGGCGGTAACGGCGGAGGCAGGGTAAACCCCACACGGAGCAAGACCAAATAGGGAACGAGTCCGCAGCAATGCGGGCACGCGCCGGCCCGGCGCGGCAGCCTCGGCGAGGCATCCCGCAAGGGATGGAAGTTCCGGGTAGGTCGCTAAAGGCGTTCTCTTCGGAGAGCGCCCGTGAGCGTCGCAGCAATGCGGCGCCCAGAGGAATGGCCGTCCTCGACAGAATCCGGCTTACA
>CAZSWI010000225.1:0-6779 GCA_964610635.1 uncultured Acidobacterium sp. | reverse complement strand
AAGGACAACGACCTGCCCCTCACCCTCGGTCTCCTCGTCGACACCAGCGGCTCAGTCCGCAGCGAGCTCGACGTCGAGCGCATCGCCAGCGAGGCCTTCCTCGACGAGATGGTGAACGCCCCGGCGGACCGCACCCCCGACCGGGCCTTCCTCATCCAGTTCGCTCACGAAGCCGACCTGCTTCAGGATCTCACTCCGTCACGCCCCAAACTTCGCGCCGCCCTCAACCAGGTCGGAACCGAATCCCGCGACGACAACAATCAGAACCAGAACAACGGCAATTCCGGCTACGGCCATCATCGCGGAGGCTTCCACGGCGGCGGCACAACCTTATACGACGCCATCTATCTCGCCTCCGATCAACTCATGCGCAAGCAGCACGGCCGCAAGGCCCTTGTCGTTCTCACCGATGGCGAAGACCGCGGCAGCATGGAGACCCTTCAGAGCGCGATTGCCTCGGCCCAGCGTGCCGAAACCGTGATCTATGCCATCTACTTCAAGGGTGAGCAGCACGGCTATGGCGGAAATGGCGGCGGCTTCGGCGGTCACGGCGGCTATCCCCGTGGCGGGCGCGGCCAGGAAAATCATCTCGACGGCAAGAAAGTTCTTGAACAAATCGCAGGCGAAACCGGCGGCCGCATGTTCGAAGTTTCTGGCAAGCAAACGTTCGACACGATCTATGCGCAGATCGCCGAAGAACTGCGCTCGCAATACCGCCTTGGTTACACGCCCGACGCGGCGACCGCAGCCGAGGGCTTTCACCACGTCGATCTCAAGCTGACGAAGGACAGGAAACTACTCGTTCAGACCCGCGACGGCTACTATGCCGGCGAGTGATCCCGCATCTTGGTCCGGTCAGCCGCCCCTCTGCGACGTCTTACCCCGCAGCTCCTGCTCCGCACGAAACCAGTCGAGTTCCGGCCTTCCATGTTGGTGGCCACGATCCTCCCAGTAACGGTGCGCCAGCTGTGCGATCTCTTCGTGGGACACAACTCTCATCTCCACGTGGTTGGCTTTTGCACTCGGCATAGGCACAAGACGAATATCCGTCGTGGCTGCCTTCGCCTTAACATGCCGCGGCTTGGCCACGGCCTTCACCTTCACTGCAGTTCCCGCCATGCGAATCTCCTCAAAGGGGGATTGAGCGTATCGTATGACCCTCTTCAGCATACGGAACTCCGGGACTTATCAGCCCATGAAGATTTTCCGTGAACCTTGGTTGTCAACCCGCCGTCGCCCAAAGCGAGATCGCGGATCGCGGCCGGCTGCAACTACTCCCGAGAGAAAAATACCTGCTCAGAACCGAGCAGCAATTGAATACGGTAGCTACGAAACAGCTGGAATGGATAGGTCCACGCCTCGAGACCCATGCCGCTGTAACCCATCAGCAAAGCGCGCTGGCCATGCGCCGCCGCGAATCGGCCACGCTCATCAGGGTTGTGAGCGCCGGCCCTGCATCTACAAAAACGTGTGCCAGGCCGCGCGCCGCCGGTGCGGCGAACAATCCAGGAATCCATGCGCATCCGTGTGCTGAAATTCTCACCAGCTTAAAGTTACTGTCTTCTCCATATAAGCTGCGCCGCTTGGAAATTGCACAAGCAAAGACCGCATGCCGGAAGCGATTGCACCGAGTTCCCCATCCTTCGTCGCCAGCTTGTCCAGGGCGACATTCTCCCGTACATCGAGCTTCTGGACGCTGTCCCCAGGCGCTGAAAGCCGCAGCACCAGAGCATGATCCTCATACCTCTCGCTGAGTACCTTAAGCTGACGCGTCTCCGCACCAAATTCCGGCAAATGCTCATTCATCCCAATCTCCGCAGGCGGCAACGGTATATGCAGTGCGCCATCCCTTACGCCCCCCCCGCGAACCCTCGTCCTTAGATGCACGCCACTATCGCTTACACGGACTACTAACTCCTGCCCCTCACGCTGCATGCTAATATCGACGCTCTTCAATCCAAACGGCAGCCTGACCACCCGAGCACTCATCCAGCTTACGGGCAGGTGCGGAGTCACTGTAAGCGTTTTTCCGGCCGCATCCCACTCTAATCCGAACATCCCGCGAAGAATGGGAGAAATCACCATCGCCGACGACCACAACTGGTGTGCCGTGCTCCGCCCCAGTACCTGATAAAACTGCCCGGAGAGTAACTCCGTAACATCTCCCGGATCCTGCGCCCACGTTAGGTTCGCATTTTGCATTAAGTGGGCATAACCCGAAAGCGGATGTCCGGCGCGATACTCAGCGACCGAAACCCAGCCCGTAAACAGGGGCCACACAGAACCCTGGTGGTAACTGATCGGATCGTAGAACGACGTCCGATCGCTCACGTCGCGAACGCCCCAATCGGTTGAAAACTCACTCGAGGCCCAGCGCCCGATCATTGAATCCCCCTGGTCCAGCTGGTAGGTTCCATCCCACCACGCCACCGAGGGAAATATAGTAGCCGTATCATCTCGCTGCCCATCGCCGTTCCAGCTGAACGCATAACTACGCGAATCGGCCATGTAATACTCCGTCTCGATCGTCTTCGCAATGCGCCCAGCCCGCTGCTGCGCCTGATCGGCCAGATCGGTATGCCCGGCTGCGCGCGCCAGATCGCCAAACGCAATACTGGCCTGCTCATCGAGCGCCGCCAGGTAAATCTCCTGATGCGGCATCGCAGGCACCCACGACTCCACCCAGCCCGTGCCCTGCGAGTTATCGTAAATCCCGTCTCCGTCCGTGTCATGATCGCGACTCGTTTCAAAAGTCCATGCCCGCTCGAGGTTCGGCCAGATCGATGCCACAAAATCACGATCGTCACTGATCTTCAGATAGTCGTCCACCGCCATCGCCAGCAGCGGCGTCGCATCAGAAGAGGCCCACTCGTACGGCAATGAAGACCAATCCACAAGGTTCGCAGTCTGCGAGCGCTCATGCATGATTTTCCCATCGGCGCGCTGGTGATCCAGCAAAAAATGTATTTGCTGCTTTGTTGTCGCAAAGTCGCCATAACTGTTGATCGCATACAGGGACCATAGTGAGTCGCGCCCGAAGAACCATCCGAATCCCGGGCGCGCCGCATCGCCCGATCCCACAAATCCCGCCGTCAGCGCCTCCTGCTTAGCTCCCTGACCTGTCGGCCCTGTCTCGACACGCAGTTGCTCGATCGCCATCTCAGCCCAGGCAAAGGCCGCGTCGAGTTGGCGGTCCGGCGTCTGGATGGCTGTATGCTGCGCAAGGAACCTGGCGTAGTAGTCGCGATTCGCATCGCAAACTGCGCCAGCCTGGCTAGTGACATCCGCAAGGCTTTGACCAAGAGCCTCCTTCGTCGCAGCCGCAGCCGAGTTACCAAGAGTTACCAGCAGTGGATAACTCTTCCCGCCGTCTTTTTTCGGATCGAAGTGCAGAACAAACTGCAAAGGCCAGGAATAATCCGGACGCTCCTGATAGGGCGGCAAAATCCCTGGTTCCGCGCCCGGCATGGCCACCGCCGCTGCCTGCTCCGGCGAATTCAGATGCAGAATGTAGTAACCCGACCCCCCGCTGCTCCTCACCCACTCCGGCGAAGGCCGATCCGGCGATTCCGCCGGCCACATCCGCCGCATCACCGGATTAAAGCTCAGCGTCAGGTCCATCGGGCGAATGGCCTCGACCTGATAAAGCACCATCGCCCCCACATTCTGGGGCCCCGTCTTCGGCGCCACCATAATCTGCCGAATCGTAAAGTTCGCGTGAGAATAGGTGATCGTCGTGTGATCTGGCTCCAAGTCGATCTCAGCAGCCTGGCGGTTCACATCGATGGGGACCGCATAATCCTCCATGTTGACGGTCATGTGCACGCCGCTCAGAATTTTCCACGGAAAAACCCATTCCTCGAAAGATCCGTCCTGGGCGCCCAGAATCGCACCGCGCGGTCCCACCACCGAGAATGGCAGTTGCGGAACGGCCTCGTGGCTGATTCTCATCCCCTCCGTCCGGCTCGCTGATGCAGTTACCTCAGCCTTCGGATCATCCTGCGCTAATATCGCGCCGGGCATCCAGACAATGCCAGCTATCGCGACGCAGCGTACAGCGCTATTCCTTACCAGATTCGAGATCATGCCGCTCTTCTCCTGCGTGACAACCCATCGTCGGCAGTATGCGCTCTTTTTTCCATTCGGCATGCGTTTGCCATAATCGTCACCGAATCTTACTCCTGAACTTCCCTTCGGCGCTTTCCAGGAAAAACATACATGAGGAGCCGCAAGCTGTTGGTCAAGCCCGCTCTCATGCCGCCGAAAAAAGCCCGGGCACCATATTATGAGACAGTCAAGTGTTACCATCACCTGCGTTATGACACGTGGGTCTTTTCGCCCGGCGTCTCCTGGAACCATGCCAACGCGCAGAACCTTCCTGCAAGCCAGCCTGCAACTCGGAACGCTCGCTGCCTGTTCCCCGTCACCGCTCCTCGCCCTTACCAATGAAGCCAGCGAACCACGTTTTCTCCTCCGCGAGTTCGCCTACGGCGACGTCGACCTGGCCCCCGGGCTGCCCCAGCGGCAATTCGAGCACACTCAATCCATCCTGATGAGCCTCAATGAAGACAGCCTGCTCAAACCCTGGCGTCTGCGCGCCGGCCTTCCCGCTCCTGGCCACGACATGGGCGGCTGGTATGACGAATTGCCCCTCAATAAAACAGAAAGCGGCGGTCACGGCTTCGCCCCCGCTCACAGCACCGGCCAATGGATCTCAGCCCTTGCCCGCGGCTACGCAATTACCCACGACCCGCTCGTGCGCGCGCGTGTGCAGAGCCTGTGTGACCTTTATGGAACCGCAATCTCGGGCCGCTTCTACGCTAACTTCCGCTTTCCCGCTTATAACTACGACAAAATGGTCATCGGCCTCATTGACGCGCACCAGTTTGCCGCCGTGCCCAACGCCTTCCAGTTACTCGATCGCACAACCGATGCCGCACAGTCCCATCTGCCTTCCGAAGCCCTCGACCGCGGCGAACCGCAGAGCCGCTGGCGTGCCTCCGTAGGCGAAAATACCGCCGATAATTACGACGAGCCGTATACGCTGCCTGAAAATCTCTACCTCGCCTGGCAGCGTGGCGCCGGCGACCGCTATCTCCGTCTCGCGCCCCGCTATCTCCTCGACCGTACTTACTTCGATCCGCTCGCCAAAGGCAGAAATGTCCTCGGCGACCATCACGCTTACAGCTTCTGCAATGCGCTCAGTTCCGCTATGCAGGCCTGGCTTTCCGAGGGAAGCCAAAAGCATCTGCGCGCCGCCTCCAATGCCTTCGAAATGATCGATACCACCCAGAGCTTCGCCACCGGCGGCTGGGGACCCAACGAGAGCTTCAGCGCTCCCGGCAGCGGCGCACTCTACGCCAGCCTCACCGGGACCCACCGCGGCTTCGAAACTCCCTGCGGCAGCTATGCCCATTTCAAGCTAACCCGCTATCTCCTCCGGGTCACCGGCGACGGTCGCTACGGCGACAGCATGGAGCGCGTCTTCTACAACACCGTCCTCGGCGCGAAGCAGTTACAACCCGACGGCCGCGCCTTTTATTACTCCGACTATAATTTCTCCTCACGCAAAAATTATTTCTCCGACGCCTGGCCCTGCTGCTCCGGCACCCTCCCCCAGGTCACCGCCGATTATCGCATCATGACTTACTTCCACGATGCGGACGGCTTTTACGTCAACCTCTATCACCCATCTACTCTGCGCGCCACCACGCCGGGTGGCGCGCAACTTACCCTGACTCAGAACGGTGACTATCCCATCGGCGAAAACATCGCTCTGCGCCTGAACCTCTCCCGCCCCGACACGTTCGCCCTCCGCCTGCGCATTCCCGCTTGGGCGGTTACTGGAGCGGCCCCGCCAGTCATCGCCGTCAACGGACGCAACGCCCCCGCAACCGCAAGCAAAGGGTTCGCCACCATCAGCCGCCAGTGGAAGAACGGCGACCAGGTCCACGTTTCTCTCCCGCTCCCCGTCCGCCTCGAGCCGATTGACGCCACCCATCCCAACGTCGTCGCCCTCGTTCGCGGCCCACTCGTCCTGTTCGCGCTCACATCAAGTTCGCCGAACATCATGCGCGCCGAGCTACTCGCAGCCCGCCAACTCCCCGGCCAATCCATATGGCAGGCTGAAACCAGCAAAGGGCCGCTGCGTCTGATCCCGTTTACTCAGATCGAGGACCAGCCCTACACTACCTACCTTCAAACGCAAACCTGATTCGCCCTCGAAGCGGCTCGCCCGCCAGGAATCGGCAAATCCGGGGCACCGCTGGTGCTGCATGCTAAATCAGAAAACCCAGAGAGCAGACTGCGGTATCGTTGTAGGAGGCTTCCCTGGGCCAGCGCAGAACCGTTCCGTGCGACCGCGGCCCGCCGTAGTTGAGGTCCCCAATGCACATCTCCCCGGTCACCTCGGTTGTCACCTCCGTCTTCGGCGCCCTCGCTGTTCTGGTCTGGCGCATCCGCGAAGGCCGCAGCGCAGTCACCCTCAAAAAAATTCTCATACCTCCCGCGGGCATGGCGACTGGCTTTTGCATGTTTATTGTCCCGGCCTTCCGCATACCGTGGCTATGGGCCCTGGCATCCTTCCTCATAGGGGCAATTTTCCTGGCATGGCCGCTGCTCCGCACCTCGCGCCTTCATCGCGAAGGCGACACCATCGTGATGAAGCGGTCCCCCGCCTTCCTCGTCGTCATTATCGTTCTCGCCGCCGTGCGTTTCGCCGCCCGCGGCTACTTCAACACCATCATGTCCATCGAGCAGACCGGCGGCCTCTTCTTCAT
>CAZSWI010000224.1:2469-6792 GCA_964610635.1 uncultured Acidobacterium sp. | reverse complement strand
TGATGCTGCTCGATCCGCGGCTGGAGCGGCAGCGGTATGGGCGGATTTTTCTGGAAAGCCTGCCGCCGTACCGGATCACGCAGAATATTGCGGATGTGGAGGAGTTCTTTAGCCGGTAGCTTTGTTAGCCAGTAGCCATTAGCTGGTCGCCGGCCGCTGGTGACAAAATGCGGCGCGCTTTTGCGCGCTTCCGAATCCAAGCTCCTGGAAGTGAGGCACACGACTCCCCGGGTGCGTCAAAGGGCGCAGGACGCAGGTTATGTGACGCAGCGCACACGAATGGACCGCCGGCGTGCGGGGCGATCCTGATCCCCAGCCGTTGTGATTTCAATCACATGCAGATCGGCGCCACTTTGGCATGAGTCTTGCAATAAGTCCTGGTGTCATTCGAATTTCCCCAGGAGAAATACATGGAGCGGAGCCAAGGCTGTTTGGAGTGCGAATCGCGCGGGAAGCACCTCTTCTGCGGCATGGAGAATCCCTCGCTGGAGAAGTTCGACTGCATTGGAACACCGGTACAGTTTGGCAGCGGCGCAGTGGTTTTCCGCGAGGGCGACACTTGCGGTTCGGTACACGTGCTGTGCTCAGGGCGGGTGAAGCTTTCGGCGACCAGCCGGGAAGGGCGGACGCTGATCCTGAAAATTGCGCGAGCCGGCGAGATTCTGGGGCTGTCGGCGGCGCTGGCGGGACAGCCTTTTGAAGTGACGGCAGAGACCGTGGAACCGTGCCGGCTGAAGACGATCCGACGCCAGGCACTGCTGGATTTTCTGGACCGGACTCCCGACGCGAGCATGCGCGCGGCGCGCGCGGTGGCTCAGGAATACAAGGCCGCTTTCAGTGAAGTGAGGAGGCTGGCTTTGCCGGCTACCGCATCCGGGCGAGTAGCGAATCTGCTGCTGGACTGGAGCCGGGAACAATCTCCTGAGAATGCAACGCGCGGGCGTTGCATGATGCCGCTCACCCACGAAGAGATCGCTTCGATGACGGCCACGACGCGGGAGACCGTGACGCGGGTTCTGGGTCAGCTGAAACGCGACAACCTGATTTCGATTCACGGAGCTGCGCTCACCGTATTGCAACCACAGGCGCTGGAGCGGCTTGCGGTATGAGCTTTATCCTCCCCCTGAACTGTGAATGCTTGTTTTGATGGTGGTGTATTTTTCGAGGCAGCCCAAAAGGCTGCCTCATTTTTTTGGAAATGGCGGTGGGCACGGTTCGCCAAAGAGTCAGACGTGGGCGGCGAGTGGCAGCGAAGCGGCCAGCGATGGAGAGCCGGAGTTCAGATTGGCGCGGAGGGAGCTGGAATCCGTACTGAGGTGGAACTGGCCGACGAGAGCTTCGAGGCCAGTGGCGAGGCGGCTGAGTTCTTCGCAGGCGGAAGCGGTTTGACCGGCAGCTGAAGATGCCTGATGGGCATTTTCCGAGATGCCGGCAACGGTTCTGCTGATTTCGCAGCTGGCGGCCGATTGCTCGGTAGCGGCGGAGGCGATGAGGCTGATCATGTTTTCAGTGCGGGCGGAGGTCTCCATGATTCCCTTGAGGGAATCGCTGGCCTGAGCAGATAGCTGGAGACCCTGGTCGACGTCGGTGCGGCGGCTGTTGATACCTTCGATGGATTTGCGGGTTTCGGTCTGAATGGAGTCGACCATTGCGGAGATTTCGTCGGTGGCGGCGCGGGTGCGCTCGGAGAGGCGGCGGACTTCTCCGGCGACCACGGCGAAGCCGCGACCATGCTCGCCGGCGCGGGCCGACTCGATGGCTGCGTTGAGGGCAAGGAGATTGGTCTGCTCGGCGATTTCGCGGATGACAACGACGGCGCGACCGATCTCTTCGGAGCGATGGGCAAGTGAATCCATCTGCTCGCTGACCGCATTGGTGGCTTCATGGATTCTCTGGATGGAGGCAACGGTCTGGTCGACGACGCAGCCGCCGTCGGTGGCGGTGGCGGCGGATTCGCGGCTGGCAAGAACGGCTTGCTGGGCGTTTTGCGAGATTTCGGCGACGGTGGCGGTCATTTCTTCCATGGTGGAGGCGACCTGCTGCACCTGACCGGCCTGGATCTTTGAACCGGCGGCCGACTCGGATGCGCCAGCGGAAATCTGGTTGGTTGCGCTGGCGAGCATCTCGGTGCTGCGGGTGATGGAGGCGAGGACCCCGCGCATGGATTCGATCGTGGTGTTGACGGAGGTGGAAAGCTGGCCGACCTCGTCGCTGGATGTGACCTCGAGGGTGTGGGTGAGGTCCTTGTCGGCGACCTTACGCAGCAGCGCGGCAGCGCGCACGAGGGGCGTTGCGATCATACGGGTGAGAGCCCATCCGGCGAAGAGACTGAGCAGGATCACCGAGGCGACGATGGAGACGATCAGGCGGAACTGAGACCGGTAGAGAGCCTCCGCATGCTGCGTTGCAGTCGCCGCCCCTTTGTCGTTGAGGGCGATATCGTGCGCGATCTGACCGAGCAAAGCGCGAAAGCGCTCGCCGCCTTCGGAGGTGGTGAGGGATTGGGCCACGAGGGGCTGTCCGGCGTCGGCGGCCTGGAGCGCCCGGTTCGAGGTTTCAAGATAAGTGACGAAGGCCTGCTCAATTTGCTGGTACAGACTGCGTTCCTCATCTGAGGAGATCATGGGCGCATAAACGCCCATGGCCGCGTCGAAAGCCGCCTTTCGTTGCGTGACGAGAGCGCGGTACTGTTTTACGCAGTCGTCGGTGGGACAAACCAGGAGGTTGATCTCAGCCCGGCGGTAGCTGTTGGCTGCGTTGTCGACTTCTCCGAGCGCGCGGACGCTGGGAAGCCAGTCGGAATCGATTTCCACCGTGGACTGGTTCAGCTGCGCCATGGCGTGCAGGCTCATCCATCCGGCGATGGTTGTGAGCAGGCAGACGAGACCAAATGCCGCGGCGACTTTGTGGGAAATAGAGAGATTGCGCAGAAAGGTCACAGGGCTCCCTTGTGGTTCCCTCCTGTTATCGGCGGCGCAGACGGGGAGTTGAATCGAACGGCATTCGCGAGGGAGCAAGGGTCCGAATCGGGAATGCTCATCAACGGGTGGTCGCCGGCTTTTCCTGGTACCAGGGAATATTGATGACGACGATGCGCTGACTGCCGCGCACGAGCAGCAGCAGCTTGAGAAGGCTGGAGCGCTGGTTGTGCAGCAGGGCTTCCCACCAGTGGCGGACGACTAATTCGGGAACCAGAACGGCGATGTGGCGGTCAGGGCGGGAGCGTTCTTCGGAGAGGATGTAGTCGAGGACGGGCAGCAGGATGGTTCTGTAGGGGGACTGGAGGCGGGTGAACTTCGGCTCGGCGAGGCCGGCCTTGCGCATGGGGTTGAGGATCTTATCGGTCCATTGCAGGGCTAGTTCCTCATTGCCGTGATCGGTATCGGGAGAATCGACATGAACGATCTGAAGCTCGTTGGAGATGGACATGGCAAAGCGGATGGCTTTGGCGGAGATCCGGCTCCAGCGGTCCATGGGGATGATGACGATGGGCGGGTTGATGTTGGTGACCTGCAGAGGCTCGGGGCACGCGGTTTCCTGGGAGACGCGGCGATAGTGGCGATGGACAGACGCCATCAGCAGGATGAGGCAGGGAATAAGGAGGGCGGTAACCCACGCGCCTTCGATGAACTTGGTGGTAAGCACCACGATGGTGGTGATGCCGGTGGCTACCGCGCCCAGGCCATTCACGAACATACGGACTTTTGAATGGCGACTGGGATGGCGCATCCAGTGGACGACCATGCCGGCCTGGGAGAGCGTGAAGGCCATGAATGCGCCAATGGCGTAGAGGGGGATGAGGCGGTCGGTGACGCCGCCGAAGAGGATGAGGAGGCTCCCGGTGAGCGCTACGAGTACGTAAATGCCCCAGGAGTAAAGGAGGCGGCGGCCGCGCAGAGTGAAGACATGGGGCAGATAGCCTTTGAGCGCGATGGCGCGGGTGAGGCGGGGGAAATCGGCGAAGGCGGTGTTGGCGGAGAGGGCGAGGACCAGGAGCACGGAACCGATGGTGATGTCGTAGAACCAGCCGCGGCCCATAACCGCGGAGGTGAGCTGGGAGAGAACGCTCTGATAGCCGGGACCGTCGGGATCTGTTGCTCCCACGTTGTAAAAGCGGCAGAGGGCGGCGATGCCGGCCAGAAGAATGACGAGCAAGGCGATGATGACGGTCAGAGAGCGGCGAGCATTTTTGGTTGTGGGCTCGCGAAAAGCCATGACGCCGTTGCTGACGGCTTCAACGCCGGTCATAGCAGTGCAGCCGCTCGAGAAGACGCGAAGCAGGAGCCAGAGGCTGACAGCGGCGACAGCCGGAGGCAGCTTTGG
>CAZSWI010000224.1:0-2369 GCA_964610635.1 uncultured Acidobacterium sp. | reverse complement strand
GCGGAGACGCCGACGGCGGCGGTGAGGACGTAATCGATCATGAGCGCGGCCGCGGCGAGCAGGCCAGCGCGATCGCCGAGGTTTTCTCCGGCAACTGTGAAAGAGCCGCCTCCATGCGGATAGGCCTCGATGGTTTGTGAGTACGAGAAATACAGTATGACGAGGAGGATCAGAATCGCCGCGGTGATGGGCCCGATGAAGTGGATGCCGCCCATCCCCAGAGGAATAAGAAGGGTGAGCGCAGCTTCCGGGCCGTACGCCGCGGAGCTGAGCGCATCAAGGCCGAAGACGGGAATGCCGGCGGCCGGGCCGATGTGCTCGGCGCGTTCTTCCGATGTGGGGAGCGGTCTTCCGAAGAGCAGGTCAGAAATTTGCATGTGAGGACGATCTCGTGGAGTCAGGTAGCGGGTCCAATTATGGTGCCAGATTTATCGTCTTAGTGCTTCACATGCTGAAGGAAGAAACGGGCCATGATGCCGTCGGCTTCTTTGGATTCGGGGAGGTTGGGGTCGTTCCAGAAGGCGTGGGGCAGGCCCTCGAATACGACGAGATCGTCGTTGTCGTTGCCGGCGCGTAAGAAGGCGCGATGGAGGATGGTGGTGCCGCTGAGGAGAAGGTCGCGTCCGCTGGTGATGAATAGGGCTGGGGGCATGGCGTGGAGGTCTGCGAAGAGTGGAGATAGAACGGGATCGCGCAGATCGGTCGAGCCGGTGTACTCGGTGCCGCGTTCGCCCGGGGGATCGAGATGACCGGACAGTCCGTTCAGGGCATACATGGCCCACGAGTCGTTGAAGCGGGAGAAATCGCCGAGGCCCGAGAAGATGCCGAGAGCACCGGGCAGGGGCAGGTTGAGCTGGCGAAGGCGGACGGCGACCTCGGCGGTCAGGATGGCTCCGGCGGAGGTGCCGTAGATGGCGATGTGGTCGGGGCGATAGGCTTTGAGGATTTCTTTGTAAACAGCGACTGCGTCATCGACGGCGGCAGGGAACTTGTGCTCGGGCGCCAGGCGGTAGAGGACCGCGACAACCTTGATCTTTGTGAGGTTGGCGATGGGGATGGATTCAGTGAGAGAACCGGAATCGGAGTTGAAGCCGCCGCCGTGGAGATTGATGAGGACGCGACTGGAATCCATCCCGGAGAGCGGGGTGACGATGCGAACCGGAACGCCGGCGATGGCGCTCTCGGCAAGATTGACGGGATAGAGGCCGCGAGAGACTTCGCCCGCATGGGCCTGCCAGATGTCGGTGCCGTGGCGGCGCTGTTCGAGGGTCAGAAGGTCCGGAGCGTCAGAGACCTGGCGGGACAGCGACTTCTTTGCTTCGGGGCTAAGGTCGGGGGGGACGGGAATGACCCGAGTGATGTGCGCGGTACCATCTGCATCGATGTAGCTGGTGTCGGTGTTGGGGGCCTGGGCGGCGGTGGTTGCCTGCTGCCCGAGGGCGGCGGTCGAGGCGAGCAGAAGAGTGGCGACTAGCAACTTCATGAGGTTTATCCTGGTGGCAGTAGCAGCCGAGGCAGAATATCAGAGTGGCGAAGGCCAAAAAGCGAAAGGCCCGCTTTCCAGCGGGCCCGCTTCAGAGGCGTGAGGAGGGGAAGCCAGGGGATATTTGCGGGGTCTTGCAGCGAACTGCGCCGCAAGATTTGAACAGGAGGAAACTCATACAACCACGAAGATTGGTGACGCCTGAAGGTAGCCTCTGGTGTTGTTGGTATAGATGCGGACGGCTGGGGAAAGTTGGCTGAGGGTTCCAGGAAAATTCGAAACGCATGGATATTGTTTAGAATGAGCATCTTGCCATCGTCAGCCTGCAAGTACAAATCTCGGCGATCAGAGTCGCAGCCTATCCGGCTTCGTTTTTATTCCTTCAAGGCTGCTTCGTCGAGAATCCGTGCGATTTCTCGATGTCCGGCTTTTTGCGCGATCTCAGTCAGTGCCTTGCCTTCAGGCGATCGCAACGTCGCATCCGCGCCACGCTCGATCAGCAGTCGAACGATCTCTTCACGGCCGCGCGTAACGGCATAGGCCAGCGGCGTCTGCCATGCTTCAGCGTCCAGGGGAAATAGCCCGTAGTCGCGGAAGGCCCGGTTCAGCGCTGCGGGGTCTTCTTCGAGGACGGCCATAACGCGTTGCGGCAGGTCGTACTGGATCGCCTCGATGATGTCGATCGACCCGCGCAAAATCAGGTCGCGGGCTTCTTTGTGACCGGCGTAGTCGGCCCATCCGGCGGGCGTGCCGTGATACTTCTCTTCGCGCGCGCGGACATCGGCGCCGTGCTTCAACAAGACATCGATCGCGCTCACGTTCCCGTACCATGCCGCCGCATGCAGCGGTGTGTATCCGCTCGTCGAGTCGATCGAGGTCTTCGGAT
>CAZSWI010000223.1:0-6800 GCA_964610635.1 uncultured Acidobacterium sp. | reverse complement strand
GAGTTCGCGGACAATTGGTACACGCCGTCGAATCTTCTCAAGGGTGGCAGAGGGATCAAGATCGCCCACGACGACCAGAATCATGTTCGACGGCGTGTACCACTTGTCCGCGAACTCCTTCAGCATCGCCCCTGTGGTCTTGTCGAAAGAGGGCCGCGTTCCCAGCGCATCGTGCGCGTAGGGCGTGCCCGCGAACAGGTCCTCGTTGAGCCGATCGCTAAATTTCTGCGTCGGGTTCGACATATCCCGTGCTACCTCCTGCTCGATCGCGCCCCGCTCTCTGTCCCACTCCGCCTGTGAGTCGTCGATCCCGCGCAAACAGGCCGCCTGCGCCTCCAGCGCCACGTCGACATCGGCTGACGGCACTGTCTCAAAATACTGCGTGATGTTCTGCTGGGTGTCCGCGTTGTTGTCGCCGCCCAGCAGCGCAAAGATCGCCGAGGTCTGGTCCGCCGTCATCCCCTTGCAGCCGCGAAACGCCATGTGCTCCTGCGCGTGCGCCATGCCGGGAAAGCCTTCCGGCGTCTCGTCGCCGCCCACAATGAAGTTGGCCTCGACTGTCACCACCGGCGCCAGCGTGTTGCGGATAATCACCACGCGCATCCCGTTGGGAAAGGTTGCACGAGTAATAGAGCTTTCGGTGTCGGCGGCGCGAAGCAGCGGCGCGACGACAAAAGACAGGAGCGCGACCAGAAACGGCAATGTGCGACGATTCAAAACGATCCTCCGGGCAGAAGTTGCCCTTTAAGGATGGTAATGGATGTAGCTGGCGTTAGAGGATTACGATCGCCGAGCGAAGACTGGAATTGTGACCATCAGATGAATTGCGGCTGTCAGGTGGCTCGCGGGGAGCGGCCGGGGAGGTGAGCGTGACCGCCTCCCACAACGCAGGCTCTGGGTTCTTACGCGTGTACGGGAACAGCGATCTTGTGGAAGGTCGAGTTAACAACCTCGCAGGTCTGAACCCGCGGCGTTCCGTCGATCACTTTAGAGAAGCTCTTCAACACTTCCTGATAGGTGCCGGTGTTATAGGCTTCCGCATCGGACTTGTTGTCCCACAGGCTGATGGCCGTCACTTCCAGCCCGTTGGAACTGGCGATCGTGATTTCGTCCCTAAAACCCTTTTGCTTGCGCAGTAAGGGCAAAACCTGGCTCTCAAATACGTGGCCGTACTCGGAAAGCATATTTGACTTCAGATGAACAGATACATTGCGTGCGAACATAGGTCCTCCTTAAGAGGCCATTGTTAGCTAAGAAGGGAGAACTTCAGATGGGCTGACTTAGTTCAGGAGACCTGAAAGAGGAGAAGGTTTCGTTACAGCAGTAACCGCCTCACCTCTAAATCTATCTGAATGCAGTAGCTTTGTCCACTAAATCAGGGAAGTCGATAAGGTGAATGGCGTTATCGGCGAGTTGGAGTCCTGAGTTAACCCTGATCGTTTGTGTGAATACTGCTCGCGTCCGAACCCGAAACTGCAATGCCTGGCTGATTTTCGGTGGGGCATAAATGGTCGGGACGGGCAGATTTGAACTGCCGACCCCTCGCACCCCAAGCGAGTGCTCTACCAGGCTGAGCCACGTCCCGACAACAGCAGAGGTCTACCCGCCAAGTTTACCACCCAGCAGCCCCGCCCGCGCCGCAACCCCGCTCGCTGCTCACTCGTGCGTGGCGCTTTCATTCGGCATTGCGCCCCGGCTCCCGATCGCTGCGCTCCGATCCCACGCTCTACCCCAGCGCCGCCAGCGTCTCCTGCCGTGTCCGCAGCTCCTTCATCTCGTCCGGCCCCAGCCTCTCGGCGCAACCCGCCACCGTGCGCCATCCCCGTTCCACCAGAATCTGCCGGAACTCCGGATCGGTCGTCGTCGCCGCAATATCGCCCAGCGCCCGCAGCAGCCGCAGGCTCACGGCCGCGTCGCCCTTCGCGTACATTCGAATCTGCTCGAAAGCCGCATCCAGCAGCCGTCCAAACTGCAACCAGGAGAGGCTCACCCGAATCACCCCTGGCGGATCGTAAAGCAGCTCCTCCGGCGGCTGCCGCGATACAAACCGAATCATGATCCGGCTCAGCTGATCCACGCAATTGATGCCGGTGCTGGGGTCGTTCACCGCAGGCGAAATGGCCTTCAGCGCGATATCGACAATCTGAAGCACCCCGAACTCCACATCCTGCTGCAGCGTCCTCGTCGGCCCAAAATCGAACGCCGCGAGAATCCTTTCCGACTCCGCGGGATCGAGCCGGCTGCCCTTTGACACCATCATCAGCGGAACACCCGCCGGGATAAACTGCCCCACGCGGCGCAGGATCCGAATCCGAACCTTGTAAAGCTTCGCCAGGGTCAGCAGCCGCCGCGTGTCGATGAAGCGGATGTATCCGGATTCCGGGCTTACCAGCGGAATCTCTTCCGGAAATTCCCTCGGCACACTCTGTTTCAGCCGATCAGGCTCGTAAGGCCGAGGCATCATCTCGTCGATGATCCCCTCCGTCTCGCGCGCAATCCGGTCCACGATGTGGTTCACGCTGATCGCCTGCGAGATGTGGTGAATAAAATACAGCAGCCATCCCACGCAGGTCAGCGCCAGCAGCATCGCTCCCAGCACCGTCGCCACCGGCGCAAAGGGATGAGGCAGGGAGCGTGCCGCCGGCAGCGCCGCCATGCAGTATGAAAAGGTCCCGAGGAAAACTCCCAGCGTCCACTGCGTTACCCGATCCTTCGAAAAACTGATGATGATTCGCGGCGAAAACTGCATCGACGCCAGCGTCAGCGTCATCAGCAGGATCGCGAACACGATCGAAACCACCGTCATCATCGACGCCGCGACGCCGCTCAGGATCACCTGCGCCACCTGCGGATCGGCATGAGAAGGGAAAACCGAACGGGGAACCCAGGCGCTGACCGCCGGATAGCTCTCCTCCAGCCACGACAGCAGCGCCCCCGCGCCGCCCAACAACAATGCGATGATCAGCGGCCGGATCAGAAACCCGCCGCGCAGGTTGTACATCGCGCGGCGCAGAATGATCGGGAGGTTTTTGCCCATGGGAATGTCTGAGCAAGTATAGTGTCGGAGGCTTCACCCGAATCCAGGCGAACCGAAAGCCAGCCACAGCTAAAACTCCGCTGCTACTGCGGAACCTGCCAACCCGCCCCCACCGTCGCCAGCGTAGCCTGATCCGTCGGCGTAGCCCCCAGCGACTTTGCCACCAGTGGAAACGCCGCTTTCACGCCATCCGTGTTCGCCCACATCGGCACATCCATCATTGTGTACTGATACGTCACCGTTGTCTCCGTGAATCCGTTCTGCGGGGCTGGCGGTGTAAAGCTCTCGATCCCTGTCACCTCACGATGCCCGTAGCAGAACCGCGGCGCGAAGCGGTTCCCCGAGGCATTCAGGCTGTATCGATCCACATGCATGTCGCGGTCTTCGAGACGCGTCAGCATACCCGCATCCGTCAGCGAGTCCATCTCCTTCTTGTCTTCTTTCGCATCGTTTCCGGGCGCCACCTCATACGGAAACTTATGGCCATGAGGGAAAAGGCAATCGTTATGGTCCTGGTAATACGCGTTCAGCACCCTGGTGAAATTTTCGCTGGTTGGCTTGTTCTCGTTCGAGCATCCGCTCCCAAGCAAAAGAACGATCCCTGCCATCCCGGCCGCTACTTTCCTTTTCATTCGATTCGCCCCCGCTTCGCTGCTGCGATGCATAGTAGAGGAAAACGGCAGCCTGTGCTCGGGGAATCTTCCGCCCATCCGGGCGCGAAAGAGAACGTGCAAGATGAAACCGGCAGGGTCCCCCTGCTGGCGCGATTCTCCTGCGCAGGGGGCAAGCAGAGGAAATCGCGAAAACCTGCGCCCCTGCCGTCATGCATATCTGCGTTGCCTCGCGAGGCTCCGCAGGGAGTCGAGGCCGGCGGCAGTTCCCGCCGCTGCCTGCTCACCTTAAGAAGGATGCGTATCCCGACAATCGGAGATGGCCACGCCTGGCAGCTCTCCCAATTTTCCGCTCTGACATTGCCTCCGGCTGCCGGGTGATTCGTGGAACAAAATCTCTCCCAAAGGCGTATTTTCTGCATAGAGAGGTCCAGGAGAGTTTTCTATGCGAGTGCGTCTGATGCCGGAACTCATCATCCTTGGCACGCTGCTGGCCGCCGCCGGCTGTCACGTCGAGGTGGACAAGGGAAAGAACGGCGAGGACAAAAACGTCAAAATCGATACGCCCCTGGGCGGTCTCCACGTGCGCGCCGACCAGACATCGGCCACCGATCTCGGCCTGCCCATCTATCCGGGCTCGCAAATTGCTCCCGATCACGAAGGCGACAAGTCCGCCGACGTTCATTTCGGCTTCGGCCAGTTCCAGCTCCGCGTGAAAGTCGTGACCTACGAAACCTCTGACGCGCGCGACAAAGTCGTCGCCTTTTATAAAAACGCCATGGGCCGGTTTGGCGATGTCATCACGTGCGATGGAAATTCACCCGTCGGCACTCCCACGATGACCAGCGAAGGTCTCTCGTGCAAAGAAGACCACCACGGCAACGTGCAGATTAACGGCGTCTCCGACGACACCGGCTTCACCCTGCGCGCCGGCTCGAAACACCACCAGCACATTTTCGCGGTCAAGAGCAGCGGCGACGGGACAAAGTTTTCTCTCGTCGAGCTGCAGTTGCCCACCGGCCTCGATGAGAGCTCCTCAAAGGGCAGCGATTAATTCCGGTTTTCACCACGTCATAACATTGCATCTTCGTCGCGCCCAATCTCGCATTGCGCTCCCTCTCCGCGTGCGATAGGGTCAAGTCATGGACCCGTTGTGCCATCGCTGCGGAAACAGCCTGCTTGAGGGCGAAGGCTTTTGCCCGCACTGCGGCGCGCCCCAGCTGATCGTCGACTCGTCCGAATCCAGCAACCCGCAGCAGCCCACCCAGCGACTCGGCATCGATCCCACCCGCGTCCAGTGGCGCACCGCCATCCTCTCGGCACTCATCATCGCCGTTCCCGTGGGTTTGCTCTCGGCGCTGGCCGGCATGAGCTCCTTATTCGTCATTGCCGGCGGGTTCGGCACCATCGCCCTCTACCGCAAGCGCAGCGAAGCCTTCACCGACGGCGGCATCGGATGGCGCGTGGGCGCGATTCTCGGCGCGGCTGCCGCAGCCATTGCCAGTGCCACCGACGGTATGCGTCTCGTCGTAGAGCGCTACATCCTCCACCACGCCGCAACCATCGACGAGCAGTTCCAGAGCGTCGCGCAGCAGATGGCCGACCAGGCCCTGAAATCCAACACCGAAGCCATGCAGCAAGCTCCCCAACTGGTTCACCAGTGGGCCAGCTTCTGGCTCTCGCCCGACGGACACGCCGCCATCCAGCTACTTACCGCCGCCGTTGTCTCGACCGGAATGATCCTCTTCGCCGCCACCGGCGGAGCCATCGCCGGCAGAATTCTTTCGATCCGCCCTAAAGCGCAACGCAGCCTTTAGCCAGATCGCCGCTCCATGCTCATGGATTGAGGAAAACCGGTACTCACCGTCTTGCGGCGCGATCATCAGGCTCGTATCATCGCTTTTATATCGTTATGTCAGATCTGCAGGCTGTTGCTACGCCACAATTGCGCGAGAAAGGGCGGATCATGTCCGCCTCTGAAATTGAGCGCACCCTGGTTCGTCTCGCCCATCAGATCATCGAGAAAAATAACGGCGCGAAGACCATCGGACTGGTCGGCATCAAGCGGCGCGGCGTGCCCATCGCGCAGCGGCTCGGTGCGCTCATCGGGGCCATCGAGAAGCACCCTGTCGACACCGGCGTCCTCGACATCAGCTTTTATCGGGACGATCTATCCACCCGCGACATTCGTCCCGTTGTCGTCCCCGGTTCACTCGGCTTCGACGTCAATGGCCGCGACATCATCCTGATCGACGACGTGCTCTACACGGGCCGCACCATTCGCGCCGCTCTCGACGCGCTCTTCGATCACGGCCGTCCGCGCCGCGTGCAGCTCCTCGTTCTCGTCGACCGCGGACATCGCGAGCTGCCCATCGAAGCCACTTTTGTAGGACGCTCGGTGCCCACCTCGCAACGCGAGATTATCGAAGTCAAGCTGAAGGAAGTGGACAACGACGAGCAGGTTCTGCTGGTCGAGCGCGTATAGAGAAAATGGTCGAAAGCCGTGAAGGATCGAAAGCGAGACGAGTGTGTAATAAGGTGCCCCGAGTGGCACAGAACCTGCCCTGGGCGAGATCGCTCGGGCGAACGAGTCGAACGGCGAAAAGACTCGGCCTTTAGGCCGGGGAACAGGGTGCTGAATTTGTTGGGCCTGGCTTGATCCGGGGAGATGCCAAAAAAGAAACCCCAATCTCGAACGACTCAAAAATCTCCGCCCGTCTCTTTTTTCAATCAGCCCATCCATCCACATTCGGCCATCTCCGCCAACGACTTCTCCGTCGCCGAAGTCCGCCGCATCCTCGAGTCATCCGACGCACTCGAAAAGGAAAACCCCATCAAACGCGCCAATCGCCTTGCGAAGCGTCGTGTCGCCCTGCTCTTCTACGAATCGAGCACCCGCACCCGCACCTCCTTCGAACTCGCCGCCAAAGCCCTCGGGGCCGACACCACCCTGGTCAGCGCGCTCTCCTCCAGCATCGAAAAAGGCGAATCACTCAAAGACACCGGCATCACCCTCAAAGCCCTCGGCGCGGAGTGCATCATCCTCCGCAGCCCATATTCGGGCGCGCCGTATCTGCTCGCCCGCGCCACCGGCATTCCCATCCTCAACGCCGGCGACGGCATGGCCGAGCATCCCTCCCAGGCCCTCCTCG
>CAZSWI010000222.1:0-6833 GCA_964610635.1 uncultured Acidobacterium sp. | reverse complement strand
CCCAGCTGATCCGCCAGATCGGAGTTCATGCACGCCGCGAAGAAGTCCCCATACTTGTGCTGCAGCGGTGTCGCCGGCGAATCCGCTGCCTTCTTCAGATCGACATACAGCAGATACCGATTTCGCTCGGAGAGCTCGTTGAAGCGGCCCCAGCGCGGCTGATCTCCGGGGATCGGGTTGTTCTTACGCCAATTGCCGCAGGCGTACTGGTAAAAGTCTGTGCAGGGGTCGGCCGACTTGTCGATCGCGTTGAGGTCGAAGCTGTGTATCGCTTTCGGTTCCGATGGCGCCTGCGAAGAGGCGGTGTCGGATGAAGAAATAATCTGCTGAGCGGAAAGGGCGACAGGAATAAGCAGAAAAACGGTGGCGGCATGGCGCCAGGCGGATTGAACTACGCGCATAGACTCCTCAGGCGGCAAGCGGGAGCCGCGATGAATGTGTGAAAAAACCATATCACGCCGCGAAAGACGCGGTGCAGAGGCCAATGCGCAGCCCAGTGCAGGCGCCCAACCAGCTCAGAAAATCTTGACGTGGAACGTAAGATACTTCTTCGGATCCTTCCGGATCGCTACGATCAGATCGCTCGTATCTGTCATCACCGTGTCGGCGTGTTCGTAGAGCTTGCGGTCCTTCAGAAGCGCGCCCAGGCTGCCCTGGCCGTTGTTGATCTGCGTGAGAACCGAATCCAGTTGATTCACCGTATCCGTCAGCTTGGTAGCGAACTTCGGGTCTTTGGTCAGCATGCCGAGGCTGCCCTGCCCTGAATTGATCGTGGCGGTGATCTGATTCAGGTTGTGCGTCGTCTCTTTCAACTCGTTGTACAGGGTGTCGTCCTTCAGCAGCTTGCCCATCGAACCTTTGCCCTCGTCGAGCTGCGTGGCGATGTTGTCGAGCTTGCCCACCACGCTGTTGGCGCGGTTATAGAGCGTGTCGTCGTTGATCAGCTTTCCCACGGATCCTTTGCCGTTGCTCACTGAGTCGACCAGATCCTGCAGCTGGTTCAGTGTGAGAACAGCCTTGTGGTAAAGGGTCGGATCGTTGATCAGCAACCCGATTGACCCCTTCCCGGATGTCAGGTCGTCGGCCAGAGAGTTCACCTTCGCGAGAATCGTATCCAGCTGCTGGATCGTTCCCTGGCTGGCCTGAATCACATCCTGGATATTCGGAGTCTCCGTCGTCGGCAGCTCGTTGCCATCCTGCGCAAGGCCGCCACGCGCGTACTTGCTGTCGATGTCCACCACCGTGTCGCCCAGCACCCCCATCGTCGTGAGGCTGGTCTTTGAGTCCTGGTGAATGCCTTCCTGGTACTTCTTGTTCACCCGCATCGTCACTTCGACCGGCGTAAGTTTGCGTGCCGGAACAATCTTGATCCCCGTCACGCTGCCTACCGTCACTCCTTCGAGGCTGACCGGCGCGCCGATCTTCAGGCCGGCCGAGTTCTCAAAGTAAGAACGCAGCCGCAGATGGCCGGTCCAGAATCCCCCGGTCGAGTTCGACATAAGAAAGATCAGCGCCGCCAGCGCCGAAAGGGCAACGATCACCAGCACGCCCACTTTCAATTGTGCCCATCGCACTTCCTGTTGACCTGGCACGCTTTTCCTCGGGAAAAGGAAGACAAGAATCGCTGCGCAGAGAATACCAGACGACCAGCTGCTCAGGGTTTTCGATGACGAAACGAGGCAATCCGTTGCGGGATGTGGGCACCCCGCCCCGATCAGCGCGCGGCGTAGCCCGTCGCCGTTCCCGTGCGCGCATTGATAACCCTATAGCTCCCGTTGCGCGAAGCGGTCACCTCAAGACCGTACCCCATGTCCGGCCCATGCAGGTTCGCGATGAACTTCTCTGGCGGATTGCCCGGCCCCGCTTCTTCGGAATAATGCAGTTGCCATTCTGCTTCAAGGCCGGGGATTTTGCGGATCGTCTCCACGGTAGGCTTCGATCCCCCCTTCGTTCCCCCGTTATCCATAATCGCCACCCGTGGAGTGATGGCATCGACGAGCGCCGGACTCGAGCTCTGATACCAGCCGTGGTGGCTCACGATCAGGATGTCGACGTGTCCGATGCGGTCATTGGGACACATCATGTCCATCTCCTTGTCCCACGTCAGATCGCCCAGGTCGAGGATGCGCAGCTTTCCCCACGTAATCAGCGTCCCCACCGAGCGCGCGTTTTCCGTCTGATCGGCCAGTCGCGTCTCAGATTCCCTGCAATACGGATTCGCCTCACCCGCGCCAGGCAGCGGCTTGTCGATAAAGTTGCCGTCCGCCGTCAGCACCTCAGCCGTCAGGTCAGGGATAGGCAGCATGTCTCCCGGTTTAGCAAGGATGTGCTGGTACTTTCCCGTGGCCAGAACCTTCTGATAGCCGTCGTAAGCGTCCACAGTGGGTTTGTCGCCGGTCTCGCGCAGAGGCCCATGATCGATAAACGTTCCAACAGGGATGCGATCGACCAGCTGCGGCACACCGCCCGTGTGATCGACGTGGTAGTGAGTCAGCAGCACATAGTCGATGCGCGCAATGCCTGCGCGCTTGGCCGCCGCGGCGATGCGGTCGGCGTCGCGACCCCCATTCCCAGGCCAACCCGTATCGATCAGCAGGGAGTGTCCGGCGGGCGTGACGAACAGCGTAGACTGCCCGCCCTCCACATCGACAAAGAAAATTTTCAGGTCCCCGGAGCGCTGCTGGGCGAGAAGAGCGCCGCAGCAGAACAGCAACAGGCAGACGAGAGATGCAAGGGTGCTCGCAAAACGAAGCGCTGGCTTCATGGAAGACTCCGATTGGCTGAGATTTCTCAACCGAGCCATGATAGACCGCGCTTACATCCCGGCGAAAAGTCGAGATCCGGTTCCGGTTATCCGGTCAGCGAATCGTGAAAGCCAGCGCGGCCGTGACCAGGCCCGCGACGCCGAACACCATCCCCATATACCAGTAAGCGCGCTGTCGCGCCAGCAGCGTGATCGAGGTCACGACCAGAGCGATTTCGAGCAGCGCCTCGCCCAGATCGAAGCGATCCGCGCGGCGCTCCGACTTATCCACTTCGGCCTCCAGCTCATGCGCCGCGGCCTCGCTCTCCGCCAGATCCTGGTTCCATTTCTGCAGGTGCGATTTGTAACCGTCGAGGATCTGGTTGGCCGCAGCCGGATCGCGGACCGCCAGATTGCTCAGCACATCCGACGTCAGCTGCGTTTCGTACTGCCGGATTTTGTGTGCCTGGTAGAGGTTCCACTGATCCGCGGCGCGCGTCTGATCCAGCACGGCCTCGGTGTGAGTGCGATGACCCAGCACCATGACAATGGCGACCAGAACCGCCAGAATGCTCATGGTAAAGCTCACCGGATGCAGGCTGCGATCCCCCGCTGCCTGTTCGTGCTGCTCCTGAAGTTCCTGCGCTTCGTTTGCTTCCATAGCTCCTGCGGTCCGCGGCTTGCGTGTCTACCTCGGCGGCGTCGCCGGTGCTGAGGCGCTCGTGCTCCCGCTCCCGGTGCCGCTCCCATACTGGATGATCGTCACGATGCGGTTGCGGAAATCATCGTAGCTCGGAGCCCCGTCCATCGTGCCCATCGTCGCGGTGCTTCCCCCAAAAACGCTTTCAATCGCAAACCGATGCATCGTCGACCCGGCGATGTCGGGGTGCTCCTGATGGTACGCCGCCTGATCCCCATCGTCGGCCGCGAACGCATAATAGCCGTTCGACACGCCCTTCCCGTCGGATACCGTGAACCGGAACCACTCGTGATCCGCCCCCTGCGGCTCGAAGTATTCAACCGCCTCAATCGCTCGGTCGCCCAC
Source organism: uncultured Acidobacterium sp. (assembly GCA_964610635.1). Classification (GTDB taxonomy): domain Bacteria; phylum Acidobacteriota; class Terriglobia; order Terriglobales; family Acidobacteriaceae; genus Palsa-343. The sequence continues at coordinate 3,045 of CAZSWI010000222.1, read as the reverse complement.
ATGGAATCTCTCGATCACAATCCCCGGCGTTTTGGCCGCGGAGGGATGCCGCCCATCGGCATGGTACCCGCGTAGAATCGACCGCTCCACATCGCGATCCTTCCGATCCCCGGTCTCCGCAAACGCCTCCAGCAGCCCCGCATGCACATCCGTGCTGCCGGGCCACGCCGCCTGCGCATTGTGGAAACAGACCAGCGCCTCGTCCGGCTTGCCGTCGTCCAGCATGAGCGTCCCAATCATGAAGCTCGCCTCTGCGTTGCCGGGGTGAGCGTCGAGGATCGCCTCCGCCTCGCTGAGCGCCTCCCTGCGCCTCCCGGACAGCAGGTCAGCCCGGACATTCACGAAGTCGGAGTTCTGCAACATGGACGCCGATCGGGGCATCGGCGGCGAACAGATTGGATGCGGCCGTCCCCCGGCGATGGCAAGGCACGGAGTGAAGGCCAACAGCAGAACGGCAAGACCGCGATGCATCCGCGAACTCGGGCCGGCCCTGCGCACAACCTGGGGAGGTGTGAAGTGCATTCGTGCTCCAGTATGCGGCCTCGGGGCCAATGGGAAAAGCAAAAAACAAAGGCTCACCAGCCCGCGTACCAAACACAGAAAAGAGACCGCCCTTCGACGGTCCTCTCGTTCTGGTCTCTCCAGCCGCCTTCAGAGCCGGAAATAGATGCCCACCATGGGCTCCGCCGTGTGCGTAAAGGTGCTCGTCGACGAAAAAAGGCTTGTCAGATTCGGCGAAGAGTACAAGTTACCGCGGTACTGTAGCCGCAACCCGATGTGCGGCAAAAGCCCCCAGTCCAGGCCCGCTCCGTAAACGTACACGGGCTTATAGGTGGTGCTGGTGCTGCCGGTGGAGGTAGTCGTCGTGGTGCCGGCCGGGTTTGCGCAGACGGGGCAAGGACTGATGGTGGTGACGGTGGCCTCGCTGTTCGAGGGCACATCGAGCAACAGCCCAACCCCCAGCACTCCAAATGGCCGCAGATTCGCAATGTGCACCGAAGGCACCCAGTCCGCCGTAACTTCGTGAGCATTCGCCGCAACGGATTCCGTCGAAATGGAGCAGCCATACGCCGGGCATGCGCCGGGGTGGCTCATATAACTTTGATTTGCGCGATTGAACGAATACGTCGCCTCAAACCCAAGGATCGGATTTGAAATGTGCCGGAGCTCCACCAGCCCGCCCGCCTGGTTCGCCGGACTCTGCTGCGTCCCGTTGCCGGTGGTGGTTCCGCTGAACGCCCCATAGATGCTGGCGGAGACACTCGTCTGACCGAAAGCGCCAGGCGTCAGAAAGGCGACTGCCAAAGCCGCCACATGGAATAGGGATGGTTGAACACGATGGATTCGCATAGGGGGATCTCCAAAGAAAAACTGTACTCTGCCTCGCGCCGGCTGCAGCTACCCGCTACCGGCTTAAACTAAGACGCTATCCCCGAAACTATGTTGTGCGGCCGCTATCGGCTCGGGCTCGCCTCGAGCGGCTGCCGGGCCTCCCGCAGCAGATACCACCAACCCATCGAAACGCAAATCGCGGCCAGAACCACTCCCGCAGCCGCCAGGCCTTCCGCCGGCCCGGTCAGCAGAGAAGCGAAGTCCGCATGGAAAGAGGGCTTCCACAATCCTGACGTAGAGCCGGTGTAATGCAACAACAGCCAGGCGCAGGAAGCAACCGCGTACACGCCGGTCAGCGCCCGCAAAGCGCGAAAACACAACTCAGCCCGGTGCCGCAGGCGGAGCCGCGCCCGTCGTCGCGCTTCCATCCACACCAGGCCGGCATCGGGTGGTTGGGCAGAAGCGCCCATGCGCGCCCAATCTCCGGTCAAAGCCTCCGTCACCGCGCGAACCTCCGAGCAGATGGTGCAGTTCTCCGCGTGCCCCTTGAGGGCCTCGCTCCAGAAGCGCGTGCGCGCGGCGCGCGCAATATCCGTTTCGTGCGCACAGCGAAGCCGGGTCATACACTCCTCTTTTGCGGCGTTTTCTTCTGGGCCTGGTGCCCTGCCTGTTCTGGGGCTCGCCCTGGAGCGTCCTCCGGCTTCAGCAGCTGAGCCGCCTTGTGTCGCGCGCGAAACAACAGAATCCTGATGCTGAGGACACTCAGCCCAGTCGCCGCCGCGATCTCCTCGTGATTCATGCCCTCGACATAAGCCAGCCACAGCAGCTCGCGCTCGCGAGGCTTCAGCTGCCGCAGAGTCGCGCGAACATCGAGCCGCGATTCCATGTTGGGCGCCACACCCCGCTCCGGCATCTCCGGAACAATCGCATCGGCGTGGCTCCGGACCCGGTCGTGCAGCAAATTCGTTGCCACGCGAAACAGCCACGAGCGGGTTTGCGAATCATCCATCGCCGGGTGCCTGCGCATCAGATACCGGCAGTAAGTCTCCTGCAGAAGATCGTCGGCCACGTCGGGTCGCCGGCACACATGCAGCAGATAAGCCCGGAGCGGCGTGGATGTGCCCAGGTAGACTGCTCGGAACTCCGTCTCGCCCACCGAGCCCGCGGACTCCGCGGCCATGACGTCGGCAATTCCCGGGCTTTCCATGCATCCTTCTACGTTCACACGCCGCTCTCCGTTCCGTAGTCAGCCCTGTTGGCGACTCCGCAGCCGTCGTCAGGCGCCACCTTCAGGAGCGAGGCTCCGTCAATCCCATCGACCGATACAGATACCACGAGACAAAGGCCGCTGCTTCGAAGCCGAGGCCAAGCGCCAAAGCCAGCACCCCGGGCACAATCGCGTCCGAGTCCACAGCGCCCATGCCGCGCAGGATGCACAGCGCCCCACCCAGGAAGATGATCACAATTCCCCAGCGCACGCACGCCAGCATCGGACCCAGCGGCGTCTCATTTTCCAGCGTGACCGTGCTCAGCAGCTTCTTCCCCGTTTCGGTCTGGATATAAGACAGCAGGTTCTGCGAGGAATCGATGCGCGAGAGCAGGACGGTCTGCACGTCCGCCTGCACCCGCGCCATTCTCAGACGCCGCACAGTCGTGAAAATCGTCCAGGTGATGAAGCTGATCGTGCCGAACACTGAAAGAAGGGCGACTACA
>CAZSWI010000221.1:0-6847 GCA_964610635.1 uncultured Acidobacterium sp. | reverse complement strand
CCGTCAATACCGAAATAGCGAAGAACAGCATTGGCGTCAAGAACGTATTCCTTCATCGTTCGTTCTCGCGTTTAAGTTCGGCACGTCGCTCTTCCTGAAGGCTGGCCTCAAGCGGAAATTCCCGCAAGCTGCCCTGCAGGGCGTAGATCGCTTCGTAGGTGTTCGGCTCAAGTACGAGCCGGCCACGTTCCTCCTGGAAAACGACCGTAGTCCCTTTACGGAGGCCGTATCTCTTTCGCAGCCTGGCGGGAATCACAATCTGCCCCTTCGAACTGATGACGGAAGTCGCTCGCATTGGCAAACCTCTGGCCAGGAAATGTCTTACCTCAGTGTAAGACCTTTTGGCTAGCCTGTCGTGCCCATCCCGCTGCCACCTGCTTCGCGAGCGCTTCGATGTCGACTGGCTTTTGAGTATCGACCTCGATCACGGTGCTGAGACCAAAGGGCTCTTCATACTCCGCTATGCGGTCCGGCGGCATCTCCCGGAGAACGTGCGCGGGATGATGACGCTCGGCCCGCGCCCGTTCGCCGAACCGCCGCGAAGCTTCTTCACCAGGGACGCGGCAATAGACCTCGACGAGTTCCGTGCCTGCTTTCTCGAGCAGCGCGGCAACCTTGGCGCGCTCATAGGTGCTTCGGGTCCGAAAATTGGCTTCCAACACGACTGCCGGGCAGCGGGGCTCCAGCGCCCATAAAACCTCCATGGCTGCGGCGCCGATCCGGCGCGAGAATTCAGCATCGCCTGCAACGCCCTCCAGCGCGGTGAAAAGAGTCTCCTTGATGTCGTCCTTGCTCAGAAGCGCAAAACCGAGGCGCTCGGCGAGCGGCCGTGCCAGACTGGTCTTCCCTGAGCCAGGTGGACCGGAAACGAGGACGATTCGTTGTTTCTCCGAAGGAGCCATTGGTCTATTGAATCGCACCGCCAGCGGCAGTGCATCTCTTTGACACGAATTAGCCATATGACACGAATTAGCCATGCGGGATCAGGTTCCGGGGCTCATTTGCCGGTGACAGTGGCCGCCCCGATATGAAATCCTGAATCCACTTTTCCGTTGGGACGTTGCAGGTACGGCTTCCCGCTGGCGGTTACCGCGCAGACCGTCGAACGGTGAGTGGAGGTGTCTGAAGAAGCATCGATGTATACCCCCTTTTTGATGTGTGGATACGCAGCGGCCCTGATCCTGATGCTATTCGGATTCCGAGGGGTTCGCCGCAGTACCCCCGACCTGCCTGGCAGCCGGCAACTGACCTGGTTCATCTTGTGCGGATTGTTCGGGGTGCTGCTGATCGGTCTGCGCCCATGGGTACCCTCCCTGCTGAGCATCGTGGTATCGAATTTCCTGCTCTTCACTGGCGGACTGTTTCTCTATCTTGCTGCAGCCGACATCCTCGAACGCAAATCCCGCCTCTTTCCCTGGCCTGCGGGGATCTGTGTGTTGGCCTTCCCGCCCTTCGTCTGGTTCACCTGGGTTCACGAAGACATCATCGCGCGCCTTCTGATCCACACGATCGTGCTCGGCTCAATCTTTATCACCATCTCCGTAATGCTGTTCAGGAAACAGCCGGACCCGGAGATGCGCCAGCCTGCGCGCGCCTGCGCATGGTTGCTCATTCTGGCCACTTCCCTTCAGACCGCATGGTGGCTGTTTGAATATCGGATCGGGCCGCACGCTTCCACATTTATCCATCCGGACCTGATCAACGTCGGCTTCAGTTACATGTCCATGCTCCTGGCACTGGCGACCGTCATCGGTCTGCTCTGGCTGGCGCTGACCGTGCATCGCCTGGACCTGCGCAGGATTGCGCAAACCGATTCACTCACCGGCCTGCTGAATCGCCGGGCCTTTGAGGATATCCTGCGTCGCGAGCTGCTGCGTAACAACCGCGCCGGCGGTTCGTTGGGCATCATGCTCATCGACCTGGATTACTTCAAACAGGTAAACGATTCCATGGGCCACTTTGCCGGGGATGACGTACTCCGGCGCATCGCTATGGTATTGCGCGACGGAACCCGGCCTTCGGATGTGTTGGCGCGGTATGGCGGTGAGGAGTTCGTGGTGATGCTGCGCAACGTGGGTATCGAGGAAGCGAAGTCCGCCGCCGAACGCATTCGTCACCAGATCGCCAACCTCTCGGGTTTGCCCGGAAGTGTCACGCTGACCGCCAGTATTGGCGTAGCGGTGAGCCAGCCGAAAGAGACCGCAACAGAATTTCTGTTCCGCTCCGACGAAGCACTGTATCGCTCAAAGCGCGAAGGACGTAACCAGGTCAGCGTTTATCGCGATCCGGAGGAAGAGGCTGAGGACCTCGAATCTGTCTACGGCCGTCGCGTTTAACGACCGCAAAAACACAAAGGCTGCGCTCCACCGCGCAGCCTCTTACTTTGGCCCCTTTTCTGAACGCCGGGATTTCTAGACCGCCTGTTTCGCGCACAATTCGTTGAAAGTGCGCGACAGCTCATCGGCGATCGCCTGAGGTGTGCTGTTCTCGATGATGAACCGCTGCATAAGGTAGACCAGCTTGCCATCGCGAAGGATCCCGATGGCCGGCGAGGTGGGTGGGTTCCCTTCGAAGTAAGACCGTGCGCGGTCCGTGGCTTCGCGATCCTGCCCGGCGAACACGGTGATGGAACGATCCGGCTTAACGGAACTGCGCAGTGCGAGACGAACTCCTGGGCGCATCTTGCCCGCGGCGCAACCGCAGATCGAGTTCACCACCACCATCGTCGTGCCGGGCTGGGCAAGCGCAGCATCGACCGCCTCAGCGGTGCGTGCCTCGGCAATACCGGCGCGGGTCAGTTCCTCACGCATGGGGATCAGCATAATCTCGGGATACATTCTCTTGTTTTCCTCCGGGTCAGGACGTAATGACCACGTCCTTTATTGTACGGGGCGTATCCGCCCGGCGCCACTGTCTTTCGCCTGGCTGGCGTCATCGCGTCAGCCGTGCTCAGCATGATCCTCTCAATCGCCACTGCGACACTTCGGCGATTGTCCTTCGGCTGGCTGGCGCCGTTGCGCCAGCCCTGGCTCAGGATGACCCTGCCAATCGCCGCTGCGCACTTCGGCGATTGACTGATATATCTCAAGTGGATGCTCCTCAGAGAACACGTTCCGCTTGCTCCTTACACCACCTTCGGCGTCGGAGGACCGGCGCGCTGGTTCGCCGAAAGCACGGACGAGGCGTCGGTCATTGATGCGGTGCATTTCGCGCGGGATCGCCGGGTTCCGTTATTCGTGCTGGGCGGGGGCAGCAACGTTCTTGTATCGGATGACGGCTTTCCCGGCCTCGTTCTTCGCGTCGCGCTGTCCGGAATCGAGGAGCAGGAGAATCGCTTTCGAGTAGCCGCGGGCGTGGACTGGGACCAATTCGTCTCGCTGGCTGTCGATCGCGGCTTCGGAGGCATCGAGTGCCTCGCTGGAATCCCCGGCACCGTTGGTGGAACGCCGGTGCAGAATGTCGGCGCCTACGGTCAGGAGGTTTCCAGTACGATTGTGTCGGTCCGCGTGCTCGACCTGCATACCATGACCTTCGCCGACCTGCCGGCCACGGCATGCGGATTTGCCTATCGGCGGAGCATCTTTAATTCCACGCAGCGCGGCAAGTTTGTTGTTACCCGCGTGGATTACAAGTTGCGCACCCACGCATTACCGGTGCTCTCGTATCCGGATTTGCAGCGGCACTTCCACGGGAGGGCCGATACGCCTTCCCTGACGGAAGCGGCTGCGGCGGTCCGCGAAATTCGCCATGCGAAGGGCATGCTTCTGGTCGAGGGCGAGCCCGATTGCCGCAGTGCGGGAAGCTTTTTCAAAAATCCTGTCGTCTCGCAGGCGCAGTATGACCATCTCGCTGCTCAATCGTCGTCTCCGGTTCCCTGCTTCGCAGCGAGAAGGGGGTTTGTGAAGATACCGGCGGCGTGGCTGGTGCAGCAGGCCGGGTTTCAGAAAGGATTCGTTATGGGCGCAGCCGGAATCTCCAGCCTCCACACGCTCGCCCTGATCAATCGCGGAGGAGCCACCGCGAAGGAGATTCTGGCGCTGCGCGACGTCATCGTCGCGACCGTCGAAAAACGCTTCGGGATTCGTCTGGAGCAGGAGCCGGTGTGGGTGGGAACCTGAGCGGCTGGCGGTGATCGATGGAAAGGAAAGCAATTTGGGGAAGGCGACCTTGGAGGAGCAGACTATGGAAATTTCAAGAAGGGATTTTGTTAAGGGAGCAGCGGCAACCGTGGCGATTCTGCAGGCGCGCGGTGTCTGGGCGAGTCCGCTGGGATTGCCGCTGGGCCTGCAGCTTTATTCGGTGCGCGAATTTTTGCCGAAAGACTACGAGGGCACTCTCGCGCAGCTGGGCGCGATGGGCTATCAGGAGGTTGAGGCCGCGGGATTCTTCGGCCACTCCGCCGCCGATGTGAAGCAGGCGATGACCCGCGCAGGCCTGCGGTGTGTGAGCGCGCACTACACCATGGAGCGCCTGCAGCCACTCGACGAGGTTCTCCAGTTCGCCGGCGAACTTGGCCTCAGCTACATCATCTGCGCCTCACCGATGCAGCGGGATCCCTCCAAAGCCAAAGGACTCGGATGGGTCGCCGCACTGGAGTCGATGAGCCTCGACGACTGGAAATGGAATGCCGATCAGCTCAACAAAATCGGAGAGCGTGTGCGCGACGCGGGCATGCAGCTGGGCTATCACAACCACTTTGTCGAGTTTCATCCGCATGATGGTGGCGTGCCATACGACGAATTGCTGCGGCACACCGATCCAAAGCTGGTGACGATGGAGATGGATTGCGGTTGGGTGGTCATCGGCGGCCAACGGCCAGAGGATTACCTCTCGAAATATCCCGATCGCTATTCGATGCTGCATATCAAGGAATTCAAAATGGAAGGCTGGAAGCCCGGTATGGAACCGGTCTCGACAGAGATGGGGCGCGGCAGCATCGACTACAACAGCATCTTTGCCGCCGCGAAGAAGGCGCGCATACGCCACATTTTCGTAGAACAGGAAGCCTTCCCCGACATGCCGGCGATGGCGGCGCTGAAGACAGACGCGGACTGGCTGCGGTCTGTCTGAGAGGTTGGGCAGGTTCTAGCCTGCCAAGGCCAGGATGCCCACGTTCAGCAGGATCATCAGTACCGATGAAGCGGGGATAACCAGAAGCGCCCGGCGAATGCGTTTCGGATCGTCTCCGGCAATGGCGCCAATGATGTGCGAACTGACCGCGAGCCCCGCCCATCCGCAGGTGATCGCGATACCGATGGCTGTTCCGGTCATGCGTGGAAAGGCATCGCCGACGATGGCCAGCGTCGTCGGAAAGACAGGCGCCATGGATAGTCCGGCCAGAAAAACCAAAACAGCCGCGACCGTCGGGTTGCTCGTCCGCAGCAGCAGGAAGGTTGTAACAGCCATGGCTACAGAAGCCGCCAGCGTGATGTAGACGGGAGCAGCGCTGATAAGAACCAGCGACGCGCCGACGCGTCCGAGGAGCAGTCCCAGCGCAAATCCAAGAGAGAGTATGTTCAGCGCGCGCGACTCGGGGATTCCCTGCGCGATGAGATGGCGCACGAGCCAGTTCCAGATGCCGACTTCGCAGCCAACGTAGAGAAACAACAGAAATCCCAGCAGGAAAAGGATGGGACGGCCCAGCACGGGGCCTGCGTCCGAGAAGATGAATCGGCCGGCGCCAGTGGGCGGCGGCATGTGCGCTGCAACCTGAATGATGAGGGTAACGAGGGTGAGGCCCGCGACCGTGTAGCAAAGACGAACCCAGTTGCGCTGGAAAAGATTCGCAGAGATGAATGGCGTGGCGAGTCCGCCGAGGCCGAAAAAGATATTGACGAGGTTGAGCGCGATGCCCCGATGTGCTTCACCAACATCGCTGGTCAGGGCGTTCGCGCCCGTGACAACGATCCCGCCGCCGCACCCAAGGAGAAAAAGCAGAAAGACGATGCTGCGATAGCCTGCGGAACGCGGGAGTCCGATGAGGGCAACAAAGATCGCCACCAGGCCCAGGATCAGGCCCGCTTTCTTACCGAAATCGTCGAGCAGCGGGCCCACGCCGAGCGAGGCCACCATCAGCCCCAGCGCCTGTGCGAGAGCGATCGTCCCATTTTGCCGTGGCGTCAGTTGAAACCGGCTGGACAGATCGGGCAGGATGGTGCCCAGCATCGCGGCAATCATCCCGTAAACGAAGATCGCGACAACGGCGGCGAGGATCAGCAAAGGTTCGTTTCCTTTCAGCGAAGCGGCAGGTTGACCCAGGCTCGGGTCCGGTTGCTCTCGAGCTCCGCCTGAAGGATAAAGAGTTGGCGGAGGCCGTCGGTGAACTGCGGATAATCCCGCGGAGCCTTGGGATCGCTGATCGAAGCGTAGAAACGGCGAAACACCTGCTTGAAAGTGTCGTCGTAGCCCTCACTGTGGCCACCGGGCAAATCGGCAAAGTCGCGCGCCGCGGGCTTGAGCAGCGAAGGATCTTTGACGATGATGCAGTTCGCGCTGTTGCGATGGCCGATCCACAGTTCGTCGGGACGTTCCTGATCCCAAGCAACGCCGGCTTTGGTGCCGTAAATCTCGATGCTGAGGCGGTTCTTGCGGCCGGCGGAAACCTGGCTGGCGGTCATGGAGCCACGGGCGCGATCGCCCATACGAAAAATGACTGCGCCGAAGTCTTCTGTATCGACGGCGGTGTCAATGGTGTCGGCGGCGGAGGCCAGTTTGTTGGCGAAGGTTTCTACGGGCCCCCTGGGCTGCTTGCGGATTTTGTGGACGGTGTTCAGGTCGGCGCACAGCGCGCTAATGCGCAGGCCGGTCAGGTGCTCGGCCATGTCGAACCAGTGGGAACCGATGTCAG
>CAZSWI010000220.1:0-6863 GCA_964610635.1 uncultured Acidobacterium sp. | reverse complement strand
CGCTACCGGATCGGTCAAACTCATCGTTTCTCCTTCATCCCCCGTTCGCTCTGCCCATCCTGCGTCGCTCAAGCAGAGAACCAGCGGAAATGTTCTTCTTCTGACCTCAGGCCTCAGCCCTCAGTCGAACCTGTCTTTGCGCGCGTCAGCGCGCGCCCGCCTGGACGGCCAGTCCTTACCAACTGGATTTGACTACCCCAGGAATCTCGCCCTTCAGCGCCAGACTCCGGAAGCACAGCCGGCAAATCCCAAACTTCCTTAAGAAAGCCCTCGGCCGCCCGCATAGCTGGCACCGGTTATGCTGCCGGCTCCTGAACTTCGGCTTCCTCGCGTCTTTCACTCTCTTTGCAGTCGTTGCCATATCTTCCTTAATCCCTCACTTAGGCTGTCTGCCTGAACGGCAGCCCGAACTGCCGCAGCAGCGCGCGCGCCGAGTTATCGTCCCGTGCCGTCGTCACAATCGTGATGTTCATCCCCTTCAGCTTCTCCACCTTCGAATAATCGATCTCCGGAAAGATCAGCTGGTCGCGAATGCCCAGCGTGTAATTGCCCCGCCCGTCAAAGCTCTTCGTCGACACGCCCCGAAAATCGCGTACCCGAGGCAGCGCCACCGAGACCAGCCGATCCAGAAACTCGTACATCGTGTCCCCGCGGAGCGTCACCATCGCTCCGATGGGCATGTTCTCGCGCACCTTGAACGCCGCAATCGACTTCTTCGCCCGCGTGGTAACCGGCTTCTGCCCGGCAATCGCCGCCAGGTCATTGGCCAGCGGATCGAGCATCTTCGAGTTTTGCGTCGCCTCGCCCAGCCCCATGTTCACCACGATCTTTTCCAGCCGCGGCACAGCCATCGGGTTCTCGAGCCCCAGTTCCTTCTGGAGTGCACCCTTGATTTCCTTGTGATACTTCTCTTTCAGTCTCGCTGCCATTTCCGTCTCTCTTCTCTCTGTCTCCGCTCTCGGATTGGCCGTGGCCGTCTACCGTTTCGGAGGATTAGCTCTTAGCCGCCAGCTTTTAGCTGTCAGCCTCACCGTACTGCCTGAAAGCTACTGGGTAAAAGCTAACAGCCAGCAGCTAATAGCTGCCTTACTTCTTCTTCGCGGCGATCGTTCCACCGCACTTCCGGCAAATCCGCACCTTCACATCGCCTTCGAACTTATGCGCTATCCGTGTCGGCTGATTGCAGCTGGGACAAACCAGCATGACGTTCGACCGGTGCACCGACGCCTCCTGCTCCGCTATCCCGCCCTTGGTCCGGCGCTGCGGATTCTCCTTCATGTGCTTTTTCACAATGTGCACATGCTCTACCAGCATTCGCCCGGCATCCGGAATTACCCGCAACACCCTGCCCTTCTTGCCGCGGTCGCTCCCTGAGATCACCTGCACCGTGTCGTTCCTCTGAATATCCAATCCCGCCATATCTGTCTCTCTATCCTGTTCCCTGTTGCCTGTTCCCTGTACCTTAGAAGCTCCGCTTCAAAGTACTTCAGGTGCAAGGCTCACAATCTTCAAAAACTTCTTCTCTCGCAGCTCGCGAGCCACCGGCCCGAACACGCGCGTCCCCACCGGCTCGCCTGCATCGTTGATCAATACCGCCGCGTTCGTGTCAAAACGGATATAAGTGCCATCCCGCCGCCGTGTCTCTTTGCGGGTCCTTACAACCACCGCTTTCACGACCTTGCCCTTCTTTACCTGCCCATCGGGCGAAGCTTCCTTCACGGCCGCGGTGATGATGTCGCCCAGCCCCGCCTTCGAACCGCTCGCGCCGCCCAGAGGCAAAATCATCTGCAGCTTGCGCGCGCCGGAGTTATCGGCGACCTCGAGCATCGTTCTCATCTGCACTGCCATGGCACTCTCTCCTTACTTCCGGTCGCGTTCTTCAGCCCCGGCCCAGCCCACTTATTCACTGTCAACGAGCCCCGGCTTACTCCGCGGCAACCGCCGCCTCGGCTTCCTGCACCTGAGCCAGCGCCGAACGCCGCACGATCTCCTCGAGATTCCACCGCTTCAGCTTGCTCAGCGGACGAGTCTCGCGAATACGCACCACGTCTCCCAGCCGCGCCAGCTTCTCTTCGTCGTGCGCGTAAAACTTCCTCGTCGACCGCACAATGCGCTTGTACTTCGCGTGCGCCTTGCGCATCTCCACTTCCACCACGATGGTCTTCTGCATCTTCGTTGAGACCACCTGCCCCACCTTCTCGTTGCGGCGCGCTTCCCTGGAGGCCGTTGCCCCTGTGGTTTTTTTGGCCGCAATGTTGCTTGCCGTTGCGCTCATCGCCTAACCCTTCTTCACGCTTGTGGACCGTGACGCCTTCTTCTTGTTAGCCGTCGGCTTCGCTGTCGACTTCCTCGCCGTCGGAATCCTGCCGCCCGACTTCCGCACTACTGCCTTTTTCGCAGTTTTCTTCTTCGCCGGCTTCGCGGCCTTCTTCTTTGCGTGCTTCGCCGGTGCGCTTGCCGTATCACCCTCTGCCTCCGCATGGTGCTTCGGCGCCACAACGGTGTGAATCCCCAGCTCACGTTCGCGCTCGATCGTGTTAATCCGCGCCACGTCCTTCTTCAGCTCCCGCAGCTTCTTCACGCCCTCGGTCTGTCCGAGCTTCATCTGAAAGCGCAGCCGGAATAACGATTCCGCCGCTTTCCGCCCTTCCAGCGCCAGCTCGTCGTCGCTCAGGTTCCGAATCTTCTCCACTTCCATCTCTTCTCTTCTCTCCGGCCGCACCCAGATCCACGGCCCAACCTGCGTCTCAAATACTGCTAACTTGCCGATCCCTGCCAATTACTTCGCCGCTACCGTGACTTTCGCGTCATGGCGCTGCACGAACTTCGTCTTCAGCGGCAGCTTGTGCGCCGCCAGACGCATCGCTTCCTGCGCCATCTCCACCGTCACGCCTTCCATCTCGAACAGCACCCGTCCCGGCCGAACCACCGCGACCCAGTGGTCGGGCGCGCCCTTGCCTTTGCCCATACGCGTTTCAGCCGGCTTCTTCGTTACCGGCTTATCCGGAAACAAACGCAGCCAGATCTTCCCGCCACGCTTGATAAAACGCGTCATCGCCACGCGGCTGGCTTCGATCTGACGATCGGTGATGTAACCGCACTCCATCACCTTAAGGCCGAAATCCCCGAATGACAGCTCGCTCCCGCGCCACGCCTTACCGCGCATGCGCCCGCGCTGCTGTTTGCGGTACTTCACTTTCTTTGGCATCAACATAAGAAACCCTCTAACGAGCTACTAGCTGCTTTAGAACACCGACGTGCCCACCGCCGCCTGCGGCTCGCGCCGCTTCTGCTGGTAAATATCCCCGCGATAAATCCACGTCTTCACACCAATAATGCCGTAGGTGGTGTGCGCCTCGGCAAATCCATAATCGATGTCCGCCCTGAGCGTGTGCAGCGGCAACCGCCCCTGCAGATACCATTCCGAACGTGCAATCTCGTTACCGTTTAACCGCCCCGAAACCCGCACCTTGATTCCCTTGCAGCCAAACCGCAGCGCAGAGTCCACCGCCTTGCGCATCGCCCGCCGGAATCCCACGCGCTTCTCCAGTTGCAGAGCGATATTTTCCGCCACCAGCTGCGCATCCAGCTCAGGCTTGTTCACCTCGAGAATGTCGATGAACACGTCGCGATTGGTCCGCTTCTGTAACTCGCCCTTCAGCTTCTCAATCTCCGCGCCCTTGCGCCCGATCACAATGCCCGGCCGAGCCGTGCGAATCATCAGCCGCAGCTTGTTCCCCGGCCGTTCCACTTCGACCGAGCTCACGCCCGCCGCCTTCAGCTTCTCCTTCAGCTCCCGCTTCAGGTGAACGTCTTCAATCAGCAGCCGGCCGTAGTCTTTTCCCGCAAACCAGCGCGAGTGCCACGGCTTATTAATGCCGACCCGGAATCCATAAGGATGGACTTTCTGTCCCATAATTTCCTAACCCTCTCTACTCTGCCTTCTTGCTCGCCTTTAGCTGCCGTTCGCTCGCTCCTGGCTCGCCTTTCGCTGCTCTTATCTACTTCTTTTTCGCGGGCTTCTTCGCCGCAGCTTTCTTCGCCGGCTTCTTTGCGACGGCCTTCTTCGCAACTGCCTTCTTGGCCGCAACCTTCTTTGCTGCTGACTTCTTTCCGGCGGCCTGCTTCAGAGGCTGCTCCGCCGTTTCCTCTTCCACTCGATGTACAAGCCCCCCCGCCTGTTCCCGCTCCGCAACCGCAATCGCGATGTGCGACAGCCGCCGCTGATACCGGTATGCCCTCCCCATCGGAGCCGGCCGGATCCGCTTCATCCGCGGTCCGTCATTCGCCACCGCCGACTTCACGTACAGATTGTCCAGATCCACATCGAGTCCCTGCTCCTGGCTCAGATGGTTCGCGTTCTGCAACGCCGACCGCAGCACCTTCTCGACCAGCGGAGCAACCGACTTCTTTGCGAACGCCACCGTGTTCAGCGCCTCTTCGACGCCCCGGCCCTTGATCATGTCCAGTACCAGCCGCGCCTTCTGCGGCGATACCCGCTGGAATCGCGCCTCAGCCCGGAACTCTCGTATCTCTGTCTGCATTCCTTACTCCAACCTTCCCAACCTCAGCGGACTTCGCTAACTTGCTAACTTGCTACCGGCTGCCTGCCGCCCTTACTTCGGCTTCGCCGTCGTCTCCGCCGCCTTCATCGAGTGCCCCTTAAAGGTCCGCGTCGCGGAAAACTCACCGAGCTTGTGTCCCACCATGTTCTCGGTCACATACACCGGAATAAACTTCTTGCCGTTGTGTACCGCAATCGTGTGCCCGATCATCTCCGGATGAATGGTCGACCGCCGCGACCAGGTCCGAACCACTTTCTTATCGTTCGCGCGGTTCATCGTCTCAATCTTTACCATCAGGTGCACATCCACAAACGCGCCCTTCTTCGTCGACCTTGCCATCGGAAAATCCTCTTTACTCTCGCTAACCGCTTTTAGCTAATCGCTTCTAACTAATCGCCCTTTGCCAACCGGCTTGTGGCTGCCTGCTACTCCCTACCGGCTACTCCCTACTTGCCGCGTCGCGCCACAATAAACGCATCCGTTCGCTTGTTATTCCTCGTCTTGTAACCCCGCGTCGGCTGCCCCCATGGCGTTACCGGATGCCGCCCGCCAGAAGTCTTACCCTCGCCGCCGCCGTGCGGATGGTCCACTGGATTCATGGTTACGCCGCGGTTCGTCGGCCGAATACCCTTCCACCGATTGCGCCCCGCTTTGCCGATCGAAACGTTTTCGTGGTCGGTATTCCCAACCTGGCCGATCGTTGCCATGCAGTCCACCAGCACCCGCCGCGTCTCTCCGGAAGGCAGCTTCAGCAGCGCATAATCGCCTTCCTTCGCCACCAGCTGCGCCTGGGCTCCCGCCGACCGCGCCATCTGCGCGCCCTTACCCGGCCGCAGCTCCACGTTGTGAACCGTCGTGCCCGCCGGAATATTCTTAAGCGGCAGCGCATTGCCGACCAGAATGTCCGCCTCCGGCCCGCTCATCACCTTCTGCCCAACCTTCAATCCCACCGGCTGCAGAATGTACCGCTTCTCCCCATCCGCATAGCTGATCAGCGCAATCCGCGACGAGCGTCCCGGATCGTACTCGATCGTCGCCACCGTTCCCGGCACGCCATATTTCTCGCGCTTGAAATCGATCAGGCGCAGCTTCTGCTTATGCCCGCCGCCGTGATGACGAATCGTGAGATCGCCCGAGTTCCGCCGCCCGCCCGTCCGCAGCTTATTCGTCACCAGCGGCTTGTACGGCTTATCCGTCGTGATCTCGTCCCGCACCAGAGTCGTCTGGAATCGCAGCGACGGTGTAATCGGTCTGTATGTCTTAATCGGCATTGTTATAGCTCTTAGCTTCCAGCCACTAGCTCTTAGCTTCTGCTACCGGCTCGTTCTACTTTTCCCTGCTCAAACTCTTGCTTCCCCATCGGACCCGGCCAATAGCTAAAAAGCTAATAGCTGTCCTTACAGATTATTCACATAATCCGGCATCTTCTCGCCCGCCTTCAGCCGCACATAGGCCTTCTTCCAGTCAGGACGATAACCCGCAAACTTACCCCGCCGCCGTTCCTTACCCACCATGTTCGCTGTGCGCACCGCCCTCACCTTCACCTTGAACAGCGCTTCCACCGCCTGCTTTACTTGTGTCTTGGAAGCGTTGGCGGCTACCTCGAACACCAGTGTGCCCTCGGTTTCCTTAGCGGCAAGAGCCTTCTCAGTGATCATCGCCCGCTTGATTACGGTATAAGTCGTTGCCGTCATCAGGCCACCTCCGCCTTTCTCCGCGATGCAGCCGACTTCTTCAGCGACTCCTGCAGCTTCTCCAGCGCAGGCCGCGAAAAAATCACCCGCTCCGCCCGCAGCAGATCGTACGGATGCACTTCGCTGTTCAGCATCAGATCGACGCCTGCGAGATTCCGTGCGCCCTTCTGCAGATTCGGCCCAAGACTCGCTCCGCTCTCGACCAGCAGCGCGGTTCGCTTCGCCTCGAGCGTATCGAGCGCCGCCCGATACAGCTTCGACTTCGGTTCCTTCGCCTCCAGCGACTCGACCACCGTCAGCTTGCCATCGGCAAACTTCACTGCCAGCGCCGAACGCAGCGCGCCCAGCAGCTTCTTGCGCGGAAACGCATACTCGTGCGAGTGCGGAACCGGCCCGTGCACCGTGCCGCCATGCCGCCACAGAGGCGAGCGTATCGATCCGATGCGTGCGCGGCCCGTGCCCTTCTGCTTCCAGAGCTTCTTGCCCGACCCCGAGACCAGCTTGCGATTCTTCGTCGCAGCCGTGCCCTGGCGCAGCGCCGCACGATAGTGCTTCACCGCTTCCCACAGCAGCGCCTCGTTCACCTGCCCGAAGACCTCATCGG
>CAZSWI010000219.1:0-6895 GCA_964610635.1 uncultured Acidobacterium sp. | reverse complement strand
GGTTAAAATGATGCAGGCAAATATGGCCTTTCGCACCCCGTCGCCGTTACCGGACGACCCGCACGATCCGCTGCACCAACCTCTTGAAGACGAGGAGGAGGTTCTGGGCCCGGTTCCCGAAGTAACCGAGGGCTGGGAGGAGGTAGAGGATGAGGGGGAAGGCCCCCTGCCGGTTACCGGCCTTCCGGAGGGGTGGGAGGAAGAGCCGGAGGACGAGGATTCAGCGCAAGTTCCGGGGCGACTATCGGCGCAACATTCGGAAGAACTTTCAGCGCAACTTTCCGCGCAACCTGACGACCCGGATGGGGTTAGCAGGGATATGGCAAGCGTTGCTCTAGACCGGGGAATGCTGCAGGGCCAGGCCCCAACGGCTGCGGCTGCCGGGAGCTTCGGGCTGGCTGACTGGCGGACGATGACCGACGCGGAGATCATGCTCCGGGTACGGGAAGGCGATGACGCCGGGTTCAACTTCCTGATTGAAAAGTACCGGAAGGCGATCGTCAACTTCATGTACCGGATGGTGCATAATCAGGCGGTGGCGGAAGAGCTGGCGCAGGAGGTTTTCCTGCGGGTTTACCGGTCGCGGCAGACGTATCGGGCAGAGGCGAAGTTTACGACGTGGCTGTACCGGATTGCGACGAACCTGGGCGTGAACCACGCGCGGGATACGAAGCACGAGCGGGCGGCGCAGACGATTTATCTGGATCAGCCCGACCCGGAGACAGGCACAACACCGGATGTGGCGGATATGCATCCGGGCGCGGAAGAAGAGATGGTGAAGGATGAGCGGATGAAGGCGATCCGCAAGCACGTGATGGCGTTGCCGGAGCGGCAGCGTACAGCGGTGCTGATGCACAAGTATCAGGGGCTGGATTACAAGGAAATTGGCGCAGTGCTGCGGTTGAGCGAATCGGCGACAAAGTCGCTGCTATTCCGGGCGTATCAGACGTTGAGGGAACGGCTGAAAGAATTCGTGGAGCAGGATTAGCGGGAAATTGAGGGATTGATTTTATGGACTGCCAGAAAGTAAAGACGAGCCTGCCGGACCTGCTTCTAGCTCCGAAGCTGGTATCGGCGGATGTGCGTGCGCATGTGGAGAGCTGTGGGGAGTGCGCGAAGGAGCTGAAGGCGCTGGAAGCGACGATGGCGGCCCTGGACGGGTGGGAGGCGCCAGAGGTAACGCCGTACTTCGACACGCGGATGGCGGTCCTGCTGCGGGAAGAGCAGCAGGCCGCGCCAGCCGGATGGCTGGAACGGATGCGGGCGCGGTTCCTGTTCGGCAGCCACATGAATATGCGGCCGCTGGCTGCGGCAGCGCTGGCGCTGATTGTGGCGGTAGGTGGCGGAACGTATGCGGGTTTTGGGGGATTTTCGCAGAAGCCAGTGCCGGTGCAGGCGGCATCGCCGGTGATTAGGGATCTGCAGTCTCTGGATGAAAATGCGCAGGTGTTCCAGCAGCTGAACTCGATGGATCAGCAGGATACCGGCGATAACGGCGGAGGATTGTAAAGATAGCTGGGAGCCGGGAGCCTTGAGCCCGGCAGAAAGAAAGGGCGAGGCGATGAGAGAAAGCAGAAAAAGAGCCAGCCCGGGTCGAGTTTGCAGCTTTATTTGCAGTTCTGCCGTTGGGGAAGTAAGGCTATGATCCCGGGAACTCGGAACAAGACGCAGGGCAGCTCGACGCCCGGACGCAGGATTGTGTCCGAGTGTGCGTGTGCGGCAGCTCTGGGTTTGCTGGTTCTTGGCGGCCCATCGTCATTTGCGGTACGGAATGGGGGACCCTCGCGGTGGGGAGGACAGCGGAGCCAGGCGGTGCGGTCGGCCCCGGTGAGGCCAGCTCCGATGCGGCCGCAGGCGGCACGTCCGGCGGCTGGCCCCAATCAGAAGAGAAATGGCGGGGGCCAGGCGGGTGGGATGCCCGCAGTCATGAGGCCAGGTGTCGGTGGGAATCCCGCGGTGATGCGGCCTGGGGTGAATGCGGCGGCGCGGCCGGGGCAGCAGCACTTGCCTGAGTGGCTGAACCAGCACCAAAACATGTCGGCCCAGCAGCAGGAAGAAGAGCTGCGGCGGGAGCCGGGGTTCAATCGGCTGTCACCGGATCAGCAGCAGCGGGTTTTGAATCGGCTGCGCACGCTGGATGCGAGGCCACCGGAGCAGCGGCAGCGAATCCTTGGGCGCAACGAGATGTTCGAGGGGTTGTCACCGGAATCGAAGCAGGATGTGCGTGTCTCGGCACAGTCGCTGAATGCGATGGCGCCGGATAGGCAGCGGATGGTGCGGCGTGCATTTAACGACTTGCGGCAGATTCCGCCGGACCAGCGGGGCCAGATCCTGAATTCGGCGCGGTTCTCGCAGTCCTTCAGCCCTGAGGAGCGGCATGTGCTCGGGAGTTTGCTGTCGATTGAGCCTTACGAGCCGCGGTGAACTCAGCGTTCTGCGTACAGCGTTCAGCGTTCAGAAAAGGCAAAGGCGAGAGGCGGGTCGGCTGAGAACCGGTCAGCTGAGAACCGGTCAGCTAAGAACCGGTCAGCGAAAGCCGGCAAGTCCGAGGGACAGCCGGCAGTGGCTGGAGTCATTTCCGGAAGAAATTTTTCGCGAGGAAGAGCACGTTGGCGGGACGTTCGGCGAGGCGGCGCATGAAGTAGGGATACCATTCTTCGCCGTAGGGGACGTAGACGCGGACTTTATATCCGTCCGTGATGAGAGATCGCTGCAGATCGCGGCGAACGCCGTAGAGCATTTGAAATTCGAAACTGGCGGGGTCGATTCGCTGAGCGCGGGCGAAGTCCTTTGTTGCCTCGATCATGGCGGGGTCGTGGGTGGCGATGCCATGAAAGATGCCACTTTTCAACAGGGTCCTGGTGAGAGCGATGAAGTTGCGGTCGACGTCTTTCTTATCGGGGAAGGCGAGGTTGGGAGGTTCCTGATAAGCGCCTTTGCAGAGACGGATACGGATGCCATCGCTGAGCAGGGTCGCCACGTCGGTCGCGCTGCGTCGCAGGTAGGCCTGAATGACGATGCCGACGTGGCCGCGGTTGGCGGGTTTGGCGTGAAGGGAGCGGACCAGGTCGATGGTGGTCTGGGTGTAAGCGGAACCTTCCATATCGACGCGCACGAAGGAATTGGCCTGAACGGCGTGGTCGACGAGGCCGGAGACGGTTTCCGCAGCGAGTTCCGGGCTGAGGTCCATGCCCATCTGAGTCAGCTTGAGGCTGACATTGGCGTCGAGCCTGGACTGGGCCAGAGAGTCGAGGATCCAGTGATAGCGCTGAGCTGCCTGGCGGGCCTGGTCGGGAATGGCGACGTTTTCGCCGAGGCAGTCGAGGGTGACGGCGAGGCCCTGGGCGCCGAGGACGGTGGCGGCGCTGAGGCCGTCCTCAATACGGAAGCCGGCGACAAAGCGGGCGGACATGCGCCGCCCAAGAGTGGAGGTTTCGGTGAACCGGCGCATGCGGGAATTTTGAGAGAGGGCGATGAATGCAGAACGCAAGAGGGGCATTTTATTCCGGCATGATTCCGGGGCAAGCGCAAACCCTCATTTTTACACAGTCGTATGATGGCGTTTGGAATTCACACGAATTTTCCAAACAGGGGCAAGGGGCATGCCAGAATAAAGGCATCGACCGCGTGTTTGGAGGATCGCGCCAGTCTGGACGTGGCGGATCCAGGTCGAAGAAGCGCGGAAAACGGAACGTCGACTTTTCCGCATCTCAATCAAGATCAGATGAGTTGTGTCGTATTGCGAGAGGAGACCGGGCTTCGGTCATCTTGCAGGTCCATTTGAAATGCAACAGCGCTCAGGGTCGCACTAAGCAAGCGAACAGGTTCGACGGAGTGGAAGCGCAGATGTGGAGATGGTTACATGGTGAGTCATTGCGCAAATCCGAAGTGCGCCAAGCCCCTGCACTATCTACGCGAGGGGCGTATTTTTGTTTTCGATATGCCATCGGGCGAGGCAGATGAGCAGGGCAGGCGCTCGCGGCGGATGGAGCACTATTGGCTGTGCGGGGTCTGTTCGCAGAATATGGCGATGGAGCAATCGGCGGAGGGGGTGCGGGTGGTCTCTCGCAGAAGATCTCGGGTTGAGGAGGTTGTGCTGAGCCGGTCTGCGATGGCTTCCTGATTTGTAAGTCTTCGGCTTCGTGCTTTCGCACAGCCGGTCGGGATGGAAGCAAACAGTTAAGCCCGCGTGACAGCCGATGGCTGACGCGGGCTTTTCTTCGTCTGTTTGTGAGGCCGGAGCCTTATTGCCGGATTCCGGCCCAGTCGGGCGGAAACAGCGACACGGAGCCGGCTACCAGGTTGTTGCCGCAGGCAGAGAGCAACGGCAGGCGTGCAGAGAGAAGGCAGAAGGCAGCAGCCCGATTGAGGCACGACATCTTTAAGTCCGTCGTGACAACACGGGATGTTTACCGGATTAGCAACTGTAGTTCTTTTTATTTGCGTGTGCGGTAACCGTGGGCGGCTGACGGGTTGGATCAGGAGCGCCGGAAGCGCCGTAATCCGGCCGCGGCTCCGGTGGCGGCTGCGATTTTGAGGATGTCGCCGGGGAGAAATGGGAGGACGGCGAGGGTGAAGATTGGGGGCTGACGGGTGATCGTGGCAAACCAGGCAGCTCCGCAGAGCAGGATGACGGAGCTGCCGGCGGTTGCGGCAAGCAGAGAGGCTGCGAATCGGGGCGGGGCGATGCGGGTGCGCAGGAAGGCGGTGAGCGCGGCGGCGATCGGGAAAGACAGGAGGTAGCCTCCGGTGGGTCCGAGGAGATGAAGCATTCCGGCGGGGCTGTAGGGGCTGAAAACGGGGAGACCTGCAGCGCCTTCAGCGAGATACAGAAGAAGCGATGCGGCTGCGGCGCGGGGAGAAAGCAGCAGGCCGAGCAGAAGCACGGCGAAAGTTTGGAGGGTGATTGGGACGGGCGTGAACAAGAGCGGGATCGAAACGTGGGCACAAATGGCGACGAGCAGGGAACCGAGGACTATGGGAATGACGTTGCGAACCGCGACGGGATGGGTTGCTGAGACGACGGGGGATGCTGCGGAGGCGGGATTCATCGGGGCTCCTTGGGGTGGCAGACGGCTGGATTAAAGGGGTTCGTCGTGCTGTTCAGGCTGAGAGAGAGCTGCCTGGCGGTGGCGCCGGATGTGGCGGATGACCGCGATAGCAGCCCAGATGAGCGCAGCGGTACTGAGAACGAGAACGCCGTACAGGACTCGCACAGGGGAGAGGATAACAAATTGACGGTTAGGGGAGAGCCGATCGTGCGTCGCGTCCTCAAGAGGTTTCCATGCCAACACCTGATACCGGCAACAGAGGGACCAGCGTGAGAGGTGAGGCTCGATGCGCGAAGCTTCCGCGGGAGTCGCGGAAATTTGAAGAGGAAGTCCGTACGGAAAATCTCGAGATCTGCGTGGTTAACCAGCCGTTGCTTCGCCGATATGCAGACTGCGTTCGATCCAGAATTTGCACATATCGCGCAAAGACCGCAGTATGATTCCCGGTCTACCCGAAGTGGCCTCTCCGAACACGCGGGGATAATAGTCTATATCGAGCTCTATAATCCTGAACCCTAACTCATGGGCGCGAATGATGATTTCCGGGACGATGAAGACTGTGCTTCGCGAGCTGGGCCGCGCTGCGCTCAGCACTTCCCTTTTAAAAAGCTGGGTATAGTTATAGTCGCGCAGCTTGGGATCGAAGAGTCGACGGAGGATTAGCCGATTGACTCTGGAAGTCAGTTTTCGGTATGGACTGTAGCCGGCGTAGGCCTTTCGAGTTGCAACGATTATATCCGCAACTTCCAGAAGAGGAATCATCTTGTCCAGGTCGCGGAGGTCAAGAGGATAGTCCATCGCATTTTGGATAACCAATTCCCCGCGAGCGCATTGAAATCCGCGATAGAGAGTCTCACCCAGCCCGATGTTTTGCCGGTTGTGGAGAACGGTAATCTCAGGGTGTGCACTCGCCAAGTCCTCGGCGATCTCACCAGTACGATCCGTACTGCCATCGTCAATGATCAGCAGCTCAAAGACCTGAAAGCGTGGACGCATGGCCTCCACAGCTCGTGCAATTGCGGAACGTATATTCTGTTCCTCATTGTAAGCTGGAAATATCACGGTAATGCTCTTTGCGCACCAGGCTGAGGTGCTCGTTCGCGGGCAGGCAGGCATCACGGGCTTTGCTGAACAGGCAGTTGAGCTGACAGTCGGCGCTTCCTCCACCGTCAACTGCATATTCGCCGCCGGTTTCACATTGCTCGCGATCATTTTTCATTCCTCAACACGAATACCCTTACCGGCACCGGGCTCTCTTTGATTGGTATAGCCGCTTCCAAAAAATAATCGGTATGAATCAGCCGGTACATCTGGTCTTGTAAGTCCCGTTGGCCGCTTCTTTGGCCAGCTCGAAATAACTTCTCGTTCCAGAGCTCGCTGTCGCCGACGAAGTCCACTATCAGCGCAGGACGCTCCTTCAATATTCGTTCGGCATCTCTCCGGCAGAGATCGTCCGGTGCAACATCAAAGAAGTGAACCTGGGCATAGGTAGGTGGCCAACGGTTAGCCAATACATACCATAAGGGCTGATAGGAGTAGATAAAGACAGAGTCTTTAACTCCAGAGTGTTCTTCGATAAGATTTGTAAGACGGTCAACAAACCCCGCCATTTCAGGGGACATGTATATCCCGTCTAACGCCGGCTGCCCGGAGCGTGCGGTGGCATTCCGTATCGGGCCGTCAGTCCAGCTGTCCCAGCTGAATGGACAGGACACTCTGCCAGCTTCACATACTCCCAGAAGCAGCACGGCGGCCGTTGCGAGCGAATAGCGGAGAACCGTGTTGCGGTGTCTCGAAAGAAGGTCTTCCAGCATGAAAGCTATTACGACTCCCAGGCTCGGAAA
>CAZSWI010000218.1:0-6915 GCA_964610635.1 uncultured Acidobacterium sp. | reverse complement strand
ATAATCAGCTACTGCGCCGGCAGCACCAGCACCTCGAGATGCCCATGCTCCATCAGATACCCGGCCACCACCGCGCCAAACACAACCACAATGCCGATGATCGCGAACATGCGGCCTGAGGACCTCCCGCGCCTCTTCCCGCCACGCGCATCCCCCGCACGCGACCATCAGGCGCCGCCCGTGACACGGGCTTCTGTCCCCCTCATCGGCGTAATCCTCTTCGCCTTGAGTCCGCGTCTCACCTCGCATGCTTTCCCATCCATCGCGTTCGGTGAAGGCGGGCTGGCTCGGCTCTTTTCCGGCGCTTCTCTGAGACGCGGAAGCGCCGCGCCACCACCACATCCTCGCTGAATCGATACCCACAAGTGGGTGCCTCGTCGTCCGCGGAACAATCGCCACCCGATCCCTTCTCTCCACCCCCCGGCGCCGTATGCAGACGTACAATCTCTCTACCGGCGGACCGAATCCGCACACCGCGTGGCCGAAGGGCGCATGGAAACGGCGACCGTTCACCTCTTCGTATTCAACTCAATGGCCGACTGGGAGCCGGCTTTTGCCATCGTCGGCATTAACAATCCCCGGTTTGAGCCGGAGCCCGGCCGCTATCGCGTCCAAACCGCCGGCCCCTCCGTCGAGCCCATCCTCACCATGGGGGGTTCGCATTGTCCCCGATCTTGTTCTCGACGCGGTCTCCCCGACCTCGAACGCCATGCTCATCCTGCCCGGTGGCCAAAGCTGGGAAACTGACGACAACGCCACGGCGATCGCGAAAGCTGCCGACTTTCTCGCCATCGGCATTCCCGTCGCTGCCATGTGCGCCGCCACCTTCGCCCTGACCCGCGCCGGCTTCCTCGACAACCGCTGCACACCAGCATGCTCCCGATATCTCAAAGCCAGCGGCTATCGCGGCAGCGCCTTGTATCGCAACATTCCCGCCATTGCCGACGGCAACCTCGTTACCGCTGCAGGCGACTCGCTACCGGCTACACTCTCCCCATGGCGCTGCAATTCACCACTTCCTACCTGGAAGACTCTCTGGCTCTCTTCACCTATTACAAGAAACTCGCCGAGCGCGCCATCGCCCAGCTCACCGACGATCAGCTCTTCCTTGCCCTCGATGCCGAATCCAATTCCATCGCCGTCATCGTCAAACACGTCTCCGGCAACATGGTCTCCCGCTGGACCGATTTTCTGACCACCGACGGCGAAAAACCCTCCCGTGATCGCGACGGCGAATTCGAAGTGCCGCCCGCCACCCGCGCCGCGCTCCTCGCCACCTGGGAAGCAGGCTGGGCCTGCCTGTTCGGCGCTCTTGAGCCGCTCACCGACGCCGATCTCGCCCGCACCGTCACCATCCGCGGCGAAGCCCACTCCGTCATGCAGGCCATTAACCGCCAGCTCGCCCATTACCCCCACCACATCGGCCAGATCGTCCTGCTGGCGAAACATTTCGCTCACGAAAACTGGCGATCCCTCAGCGTCCCGCGCGAAGGCTCCCAGGAGTTCAACCGCCGCGTCACGGCCGGCGAAGCCAGCCAGCGCTAAGCGCTGTCCTGCTCGCAGCTCCCAGGCTCCCGGCTCCCAGCTTCAATGTTAGATAATTCCCCATGGCCAACCTCCTTCGCGACCTACGCTTCGGCCTGCGTATGCTCCGGCGCAATCCAGGCTTCACCCTCGTCGCCATCCTCACTCTCGCCCTGGCCATCGGAGCCAACACCGCCATCTTCTCCGTCACCAGCGCGCTCCTGCTGCGCCCCTTCCCATACCGGCAGCCGCAGGAGCTCGTCAGCATCGCCTTTAGCAACGACCAGCGCCCTCTCACCCTCCTTCGCTACGAGCTCCTCCGCGATCATGCCCGCACCTTCGAAACCGCCGCCTGGGCCAACGACAACTTCAACCTCACCGGTACCGGCGAGCCCGTCCAGGTTCCCGTCGCCCGCGTCACCCCAAATTTCTTCTCCCTGCTCGGCGTGCGCCCCGCGCTCGGCCGCGCCTTCACCTCCGATGAAGGCCGCCCCGAAGGCCATCCCGTCGTCCTTCTCAGCAACTCGCTTTGGCGCGCTAGCTTCGGCAGCAACCCCAACACCGTCGGCACAACCATCACCCTCGACGACGTCGCGCACACCGTCATCGGCATCCTGCCTGCCGATGTGGAACTCCCCTTCATCGGTAAGGCCGACGTCTTCACGCCGCGCTACTTTGAACTCACTCTCATGCCCCCGCAACGCCTGCGCATGGGGGTCGGCTATCTTGGCTTCGCCGCCCGCCTCGCGCCCGGCGCCACCATCGCCCAGGCCAACGCCGAACTCGGCGTCCTCGACCAGCAGTACCGCCGCGACAATCCCACCGCGCCCGACGCCATTCCTTCCGTGACGATGGTCGCCACACCTCTCCGTGACCTCGTCGTTGGCGACCTGCGCTCGAAGCTCTGGATCCTCTCCGCCGCCGTTGCCGTTCTCCTCCTCATCGGCTGCGCCAACGTCGCCAGCCTGCTGCTCTCCCGCGCCCTCGCTCGCCGCCGCGAACTCGCGGTTCGTGCAGCTCTTGGGGCCAGCCGCTCCGCCGTCATCCGGCAGCTCCTCACCGAAAGCATGCTCCTCGCCCTCGCCGCCGGCGTGATCGGCATCGGTTTTGGCTTTGCCGCTGATCGCGCCCTTACCGCGTGGGGCACCACGCAGCTGCCCGACGGAATCCCGGTCACCATCGACGCCCGCGTCCTCCTCTTAACCGTCGCTGTCTCCCTCCTCACCGGCGTCCTTACCGGCCTCTTCCCCGCCCTGCAGCTCGCTCGCATCGACCTCAACTCCACCCTGCGCGATGAAGGCCGCGGCATCTCCGGGAGCCGCACCCGAGGCCGTCTTCGCAGTTTGCTCGTCGTCTCGCAAGTCGCGCTCTCGCTCCTGCTCCTCATCTGCGCCGGCCTGCTCGTCCGCAGCTTTGACCGTCTCCTTCACGTCGATCCCGGCTTCGACTCAGGCAACGTGCTCACGATGGAAATCTCGCTGCCCACAGAAAAATACGCGAAGCCGGACCAGCAGATCGCCTTCTTCGACGGAGCCCTTCGCCGCATCTCCGCGCTTCCCGGAGTGCGCAGCGCCGCTATCTCCGCAGCTCGGCCGCTCAGCTTCATTCGCGTCACTCCGGTTTTGCCCGAAGGCCAGCCCGCCGTCCCGCTTGCGCAGCGCCCTTTCATCGACATTGAGGGCATCAGCCCTGGGTGGTTCGAGACGATGCGCGTTCCTCTGCTCGCCGGCCGCCTCTTCACCGACGCCGACGATGCTCAGGCTCCCAAAGTCGCGATCGTGAACCAGGCATGCGCCCGGCGTTTCTGGCCCGGTCAAAGCCCCATCGGCAAAACTTTCATCGTCGGCCGTGGTCCGCAGCCTTCACAAGTCATCGGAGTCGCAGCCGACATCCGCAACCACGGCCTCGCCGCCGACACCGATCCGCAACTCTATCTGCCCTTTCGCCAGCTCCCGTGGTCGAGCATGAACCTGCTCGTCCGCACCGCTGTCCCTCCGCTTCAGATGGCGTCCGCCGTCCGCGCGGAAATCTCCGCCATCGATCCCGATCAGCCAGTAACAGCTATCCAGACCGTCGACGACCTCATGGACAGCGGTCGGGCGCAACCACGCTTCACGATGTTGCTGCTCGCCGTTTTCTCGATCACCGCGCTCGTCCTGGCCGCCATCGGCCTCGCCGCCACGCTTGCCTGGACTGTCGTGCAGCGCCGTCAGGAAATGGCCATCCGCCTCGCTCTCGGCGCGAATCGCTCCGACATCCTCTGGCTCGTCGTCCGCCAGGGACTCGTCCTCTCCCTCACCGGAATCGCACTCGGACTGATCGCGGGACTCGTACTCACGCAGTTGATGGCCAGCGTTCTCTACAGAACCAGCGCGCACGATCCAGTCACCTTTGCCCTCGCGCCCCTGATTTTTCTGTCGATTGCCTTGTTTGCCAGCTATCTCCCCGCCCGCCGAGCTACAAGAGTCAATCCCCTCGACACGCTCAAAGCAGGCTGAGCCACGAAGAACGCCGCGACCTAAAGAAGCAAATGACCGGCACCAGATCTCCGGAAATCCGAGACGCTGGGTTGCGTATGGGAGATGCACCTGGATCATACGCGCTTACCGGAAAGCCGTTTCCCGCTGTTATGAAGCGATGTTATCCACAACTGAATGCCGGTCTTTTCGCTTTTTCCTGCTCTTGTGTTCAATATTGCACAGAAAATCCGGCGGACACCCGACGAACATCGCAAAAGTGTGGCCCAAAAAATAAGGAGGTCAGATCGTGCCGATTATTGTCGCCCTGATGGCTCAGTCTGGAAATTCGCAGGTTACATTGTCAGAGCAGCGGGCTCCATAAGGGAAGCCATCGATCAATCAGGGCCAGTGATTTCGATCTGTCCTCCTGGGTCCTCCCGTTTCCGCTGAAAACAGGCAGAGGCTCACTTTCCTCATTCGATCCCTGGGTTCGCATGTGCCGTAGCTTTCATCGAGGAATCTTCCGGCGATCGCGACCCTTTTGCAGATGCCACGGGGCAGAGCCCGAAGCAATGCTCAACGGCATGAGAAAGCTGGTGTCCAGGAGACGTCCGCACCCCGCAATCCCCAACGACAGCCTGCCGGAAAGCGGGGCCCGCAACATCGTTATTCGTGGTCAACCCATTCAAACGAATACGGAGTAGATCAATGTATCGCTCGCAAAGAATCCGCGGACGCGCCGCGAAAAAGCCTCCGATCGAAGCCCCCCAGGCTGATTTGCACAGGGAACCGGCACTCCATGACGACGCGAACGTGCCTCCCGCAGCCCCCGCGACCGCCCTGTCGCGCATGGAGTGGAACGACCCCCGGTGGATGGCAGGCAAAACCGGAGAACTCCTCAGAGGTCTGCCAGCGCAGGCGATGAGCGAGCTGGCATCCTTTGCCACCCCCTTCGCTTGTGAGAGGAATACGATTCTTTTCACTGAGGGAGAGCAGCCCTGCGCCATCTTGTTCCTGTTTGAGGGGAGAGTGAAGCTCTCCATGAACTCAAGCGACGGCAGGCGGCTCATTCGCGCAATCGCCGGGCCGGATGAAATCCTCGGACTAACTTCCGCGGTTTCCGGTCATCCCTATGACGTAACCGCGGAAACCCAGGAGCCTTGCGTCATGGCTTCGGTCCTGCGGCAAAGCTTTCTCGACTTCCTCCTGAGCTATCCCGTTGCTTGCCACAACCTGGCGATCCAGCTGAGCCTCGAATGCAGGCGCACCTGCGATCAGTTACGTACACTCGGCCTCGCATGGACCGCCCCAGCAAAGCTCGCGCGCCTCCTGCTGGAATGGTGTGGGGACGGCAGGCAAACAAAGCGCGGCATCCGATTCATCTGCCCGCTGACCCACGAAGAAATCGCCGAGCACATCGGCGTATCCCGCGAAACCGTCTCTCGCTCCCTGCATGAATTCAGGAACCGGAAGCTGGTGGAACAGCGGGGCTCGGCTGTGTTCGTATCGAATCTTCGAGGTCTGGAGATTTACGCGGGTGCAGTTGCGCTGCCCACGAGTATTTAATCGTCCGCCGCTCCTACTGGACCGTCAGCGCCAGGCACAACGCGCCCGCGCAGCTCGCGTCAGAGGAAGTCGCATACGTGATCGCCGTGCCGTCCGTGGCATAAGCGGCAATCACCACCGTATAGCTTCCCGCCGGGGTGCCGTAGTTCGGTGACGGCTGGTAGTTCAGATACCGGTACCGCGCATTGCAAGCGGTCAGGCCCAGCATGCCCGCGGCAAGCAGCATCAGCAACCCCACAACCCGCAGCGCGCCAAAATTTTTCCGCCGGATCGCTCCAACGCCCGCCAAAGCCAGCACGCCCGGAATCAAAATCGCGTAGACGGTATTCGAACGCCGCAGCCTCGCAGCCTCGTCCGCGCTCACCCCCGACGTCGCCATCGTCGTGATTTGCAGAGCGCTGATGCTCGAGCCATTGGCCGCCGGCGTGATCACTACAGGATTAAAGGTGCAGGTCGAAGCGCCCGGCAGGCCCGAACACGACAGGTTCACCGCCTCGGAAAACCCGTTCTGCGAAGTCACCGTCAGGTTCACCGTGCCGAACTGCCCCGGCGTCAGCGTCAGCGACGATGGGCTCGCCGTGACCGTGAATCCCGGTAACGTGCTCGCAGAGTCGGCCGAGACTTCTGTGCCTGCCGTCGAACCCGCAAACGCCAGGTCGCCATGGTAGACAGCCGTGACCGACTTCACCCATTCCGGCGGATTCGTCAGGTTGAGCGTCGCCGCTCCGTCGCGCACGAAAACCGATCCCAGCGAACCTTGCGGCGTCTCAAAGCTCACCGAGCCTTCAGAGACAGCCCGGCCCTCGATATCGGCCACCTTCGCCGACAGCGACAGAACATCGCCATTCTTCTGCGACGCAACCTGCATGCGCGTAGCAACCTGCGCCAGCGCCGTATCCGCCGCGACCAATAGACAAAGGAGAAGTCCGATAGTGAAACTCGTCTGAGGGGCGATGTGCTTCCGAAACAACGAAATCATTCGTGAGGAACTCTCTTCAGGTCAAACATCCGCGCCTGACCAACCTCGCTCCCCGAGCTTTGCCCGGAGCGCCTCGCTGATCTGCGCTGGAAGACTCATTGTATCTGACCTACAACGACCCCGGCACGGAAGCATGCCTAAGGGCCACACCTGCCCAGCGCAAACTCGGTTACGATCTTTAGTTGCGCCCAACCAGACTCTCCGAGGCACCCATGGCCACTTCGCTCTCCGCGCGCCCCCAACTCCAGTACCTTAACGCTCAGCTCGACGATCTGAAGCAAAAAGGCACCTACTTCCGCCTGCGCGTCCTCGACGATGCCCAGGCCCCGGTTTGCACCTACGACGGCCGCCGCGTCATCAACCTCGCCTCCAACAACTACCTCGGCC
>CAZSWI010000217.1:0-6924 GCA_964610635.1 uncultured Acidobacterium sp. | reverse complement strand
TCCGTCTCGTGGACTACCCGCGGTCCCCGTGGTTCCGAACAGGACTCGCGCGAATACCACTTCACGACGCGCGACCATTTCGAGCAGATGATCCGTAACGGCGAGTTCCTCGAATACGCCGACGTCTTCGGCAATTATTACGGAACTGCCCGGTGCACCCTGCAGGAAGCTTTCTCGCGCGGTCGCGATCTTCTGCTCGATATCGACGTGCAGGGTGCCTCGCAGGTCCGCGCAAAAATGCCTGACTCGGTTTCGATCTTCCTGATGCCACCCTCCCCGGAGATCCTGGCCACGCGGCTGAGGAATCGAAGCCGCGCCGAAGGCAGCGTGAAGGAAGAAATCATCGAACGGCGTCTGGCAAAAGCGCGCCAGGAGATTGAGAATTATCGCGAATATGGTTATATTCTCGTCAACGACATCCTGGATCGCGCTGTTGAAGAAATGGCCGCCATTGTCGCGGCTGAACGTATACGTCGCAACGGTGACGATGCCGGAAACGTGGCGGACGGCCTGGCGGACCGCGAGCGGGTGCTGCGCATCGCCGATAGCTGTCTGCAGGCGAATTCGGAAGACCGGGTCAGGCCCGTGCTGGAGGCCTTTGGTGTGCCTCAGCTAAGCCCGAACCGATGAGAAGTGAGCGAGAATTGTGAAGGAGCAGGGAATGACTATCGAGCAGGAATACGACAGCAACTTCCGCTATGTTCTGGTCGCCGCGCGGCGTGCGCGCCAACTGCAGAACGGAGCCGAACCGCTGATTCCAAGCCGTTCGCGGAAGGCCTGCCGCGTGGCCCAGGAAGAGATTGCCGCCGGCAAGATCGCCTACGTGAAGCCTGAGGACGCTCCGATCCTGAAGCCGGAAGTCGAGGCGCCTGAAATTCCGAAATTCGTCTCCTGATCCCACAAAGGCTAGCGTGATCCCTGAACCGCAGGCAGACCCTGTTCGCGTCGTCGGCTGGGGGCGGCGGATCGCGTACGCGTTTGTTGGCCTCCTCGCGGGCAATGCGGCCATCGCTGGGTATTTCCTGATCTGGAACCTCTGGGGTCTGGTTCGGTTTCACTCCTTCCCCTCTGAGCGTCCGGCGCGCGAAATTTTGATCGGTGTCGCGGCCGGTTACGGGGGGCTGATACTTATGTACGGCACCTTCTCGCTGATCGGCTGGATCGTCGTTGGCCTCCCCGCAGTCCTGCTCCTGCCTCTGCGGTTTCCCAATCGCCTGCCCTGGCTCGTGATCCTCCTCATCGCCGCTGCCATCGGCGTCGCTGCCTATTTCCCCATCTTCCTTCTTTTCTCTGGCGGCCACCCCACACTGGATTTATTACGGCGCGAGGGGCCTTACTGGCTCCTCGCCCTCCTCGCCTCAACGGTCGGATTCCCCACCTACTGCTGGCTTATCCGCCGCCGCACTGTAACCTGTAACCCTTGATCTGCATCTCGCCCTGTACCCCCGTCGCCTGTTCCCTGTACCCTGTACGCATGAAGGTCACAGTCGGCGTCTCCGGCGGTATCGCAGCGTACAAATCGGCGGAACTGGTCCGCGATCTGCAAAAGCACGCCCTCGACGTCCACGTTGTCATGACCCACGCTGCGCAGCAGTTCGTCCAGCCGCTCACCTTCGCTGCTCTCACAGGCCACAAAGTCATCACCGGCCTCTGGGCTCCGGAAGGCCCCGACGAGAGTTCTGGCGCGGGCGACGCAGCATCGGCCATAGAGCACATCGACGCCGCGCAGACCACCGACGCCCTCGTCATCGCTCCCGCTACCGCCGACATCCTTGCCAAAATGGCCCACGGAATCGCCGACGATTTCCTGACAACCATGGTCCTCGCCACGACTGCCCCCGTCATCGTCGCGCCGGCTATGAACGTGAATATGTGGCAGCACCCGGCCACGCAGGCAAACCTCGAAATCCTCGCCAGCCGCAACGTCCGCATCATCTCGCCGGAGAGCGGCTACCTGGCCTGCGGCATGGTCGGCGCAGGCCGCCTGGCTGAAAACAGCGCCATCGTCGAAGCCGTCCTCGGCGTTCTCCATCACCGCAACGACCTTGCTGGCGAAACATTGCTGATCACCGCAGGCGGGACCCGCGAGGCTCTCGACCCGGTCCGCTTCCTGGGCAATCGCTCCAGCGGCAAGATGGGCTACGCCCTGGCGGACGCCGCACAACGGCGCGGAGCCCGCGTGATCCTCGTTTCGGCCCCAACCGCCCTCCGAGCGCCCGCCAACGCTGAAGTCGTCCCCGTCGTCACCACCGAAGACATGCGCAAAGCCGTCCTCGACCGGCTGGATCAGGCGACTATCGTCATCAAAGCTGCTGCTGTCGCCGACTATCGGCCGCGCGTGCAGGCGGGGCAAAAGCTTCGCCGCAGCGGCCCGCTCACCCTCGAACTGGAGCCGACCGAAGATATTCTGGCCGAGGTGGTCGCGCGCCGCCCCAACGGAACCCTCATTATCGGTTTTGCCGCGGAAACCGAAGACGCACTGGCCCACGGCCGCGACAAACTGCTGCGCAAGGGGGCCGACGCGATCATCCTCAACGATGTATCCCGGGAGGGCGTTGGGTTCGATTCGGACCGCAATGCGGTTACATTCCTCACCCGCGATCGCGCCATGGAACTTCCCGAGATGACCAAGCGCGAGCTCGCCGACCGCATTCTCGACGAAATTCTGGAGCTTCGGCGGCCGCGGCAGCTGATGTCCGAGTCCGACTCCGATATTTCTGTGAGGACCGGAGCCTGAACTTGGCGCTCTCTCCCGAGACAGAGCAAGCCGTACGCGCCCGCATCGCCTACTTCCGCGATCTCGGCATTTTCGATTTTTACCGCCGCGATTGCCCGCCCGGCGAAACTGCAATTGCCACCGTTACAGATACAGAAGAAAATGACGCGGCCGCCCCCGCCACGTACTTCGATTCGGAGACCACGCCGCAAATGCCTTCGTCCTTACCCTTGATCGCCGAGACCCCAAAAGCCGCGGCCCCCAGAGACCGCGCCGCCGCTCTGCAGGCCATTCGCGAAGAAATCGGCCCCTGCACCCGTTGCGCACTCTCCGCCGCCCGCCACAGTATCGTCTTCGGCGACGGCGACCCCAACGCACGCCTGATGTTTGTCGGTGAAGGCCCCGGAGCCGACGAGGACGCGCAGGGCCTCCCCTTTGTCGGTCGCGCCGGCCAGCTTCTCAACAACATGATCGTCGCCATGGGCCTGCGCCGCGATCAGGTTTACATCGCAAACATCGTTAAGTGCCGCCCGCCGCAGAATCGCGTTCCCGAGCCGCAGGAGGCGAACACCTGCTTGCCGTTCCTCTTCCGGCAGATTGAGGTGATTCAGCCCGAAGTGATTGTCGCGCTCGGATCGACAGCCGCAACTTATCTGCTGGGAGCCAGGAGCCCGCTCGCTGCGCTGCGCGGCCGCATTCACAACGCGCGCGGGGCGAAGCTCATCGTGACGTATCACCCCGCGTATCTGCTGCGCGACCCGCGCCAGAAAAAAGAAGCCTGGGCCGACCTGCAGCTGGCCATGGCCGAGCTAGGCCTCAAAGGGCCAGCTAAGAGCCAGTAGCCGGCAGCCCGTAGCCATCACGGTGAAATCCGCCGCAGCTCGCTGCCGGCTTCCGGCCACAGGGCCGGTTCATCACCACGGCAGCGTCTGCTCCAGATGAATGTAAGCCCCCGTAGGTCCATCGTCCGGCAGCGTCGCCAGCTTCACGCTCGTCTTTGCTCCGTCCGAGAGCTCCATCGGCGCGGCGTCCCCGCCCATATCGGTCTTCACCCAGCCCGGATGCGCCGAATTGACCTTGATCTTCGTATTCTTCAGCTCGTGCGCCAGGTGAACGGTGAACGAATTGAGGGCTGCCTTTGAAGCGTCGTAGGCGAATGCCTTCGCGTCATAAATTGGCGACTTGGGATCGGCATGCAGCGCCAGCGAACCAAGAATGCTGGATAGATTCACAATCCGCCCCGCCGGCGCTTTTTTAATCAGCGGCAGAAGCGTCTGCGTGATTTCAATGACGCCGAAAAAGTTCGTGTCGAACGTGTCGTGCAGCACCTCGGGCGACGTGCTGCTCGTCTGGTTGCCGCCCAGGAAATTTTCTTTTGTAACGCCCGCATTGTTGATCAGGATATCCAGCTTCCCGTAGTGTTGGTCCAGGTATTTGTAGGCGTCTTTGTAATCGGCGGAGTTGAGCACGTCAAACTTGATCGCTTCCGCGTCTACGCCGTCCGCCTTCAGTTTTGCGACAGCCTCTTTGCCTTTTGCCAGGTCCCGCGATCCAATCACGACCTTGATTCCGAGCTTCCCCAACTGCCGTGCGGTTTCAAGGCCAATGCCCTTATTTCCGCCTGTAATGAATGCAACTTTATCTCCTGCCATCGAACCCTCCCTGGCCCTCAAAATCGTGGTCTCCAATCAGATTCCCCGACCCGGCCTGAGGATTCACGGCAAAACCACAGCTCTTCGCCAGCAGTCCCAGCTCCAGGCTACAAGCAACCCGCCACCGGCTACAGGCTACCGGCTCCATTCTGTTACGCTCCGAAAAAGACCTGATGCCCGCTTTCTGCGATGTCGCCCTGCCGGTCCCCCTCGACCGCGTCTTCACTTATCTGGCAGGCGAACCGAATCCGGCTGTCGGCGCGCGAGTGCTCGTTCCTTTCCGCAACGAAAAACTGGCAGGCGTGGTGGTTCGCGTCCATAACGATCCCCCGCCCGTCGAAGCCAAGCCGCTGCTCTCGGTTCTCGACAGCGAACCGGTTCTCTCACGCGAATTGATGGAACTCGGCCAGTGGATCGCGCAGTACTACATCGCCCCGGTCGGCGAAGTCCTCCGTTCGATGCTGCCCCTGATGGGCGAAGTGCGCCGGCTCGTCCTCTATCGCATCACCGGCGTCGGAAGACAGGCGCTGTTTGCAGGAGCCGAGCAGGGCTCGTCGCGGCGCTCGCGATTATCGCCCGAAGAGCAGGACCAGGAATACGCGGTCCTCAACGCGCTCGAGTCGGGCGAGCCGGTGCGCGCCTCGCGACTTCGAACCGCGACCGGCGCATCGCCGCGCCTGCTCGCCGGAATGGTCCGCAAAAAGTGGATCGCGCGTGAGACCCAGGCCGAATCTCGCGATGCCACGCGCACTGTCCGCTATGCGGTGCTCATCGATGGCGTCCGCCTGCCGAAGCTCAACGACAATCAGCAGACGATCCTTGCCGAGCTCGCCGGAGCCGACGGCGAGCTGCCCGTGGCCGAACTGCGGCGGCTCGAAGTGCCTGCGTCCACCCTGGCGACCCTCGTCCGCAAAGAGCTGGTGCGCATCGAAGAACGCCCCGCAGACTTTCATCTCACCCACCCCCGCGCTTTCGCCACGCCTGACCATGAGCTGAATCATGCGCAACTCGAGGCGCTGGCTGCCATCTCCGGCGCGGTGGACGCCCCGGGATTTCGCCCGTTTCTGCTGCACGGCGTTACTGGATCCGGAAAAACCGCCGTCTACCTGGCTGCGATGCGCCGCACGCTCGACGCCGGCCGTACCGCGATTCTTCTGGTTCCCGAGATTGGCCTGACGCCGGCCATGGCCGCCCAGCTGCATCACGCCTTCGGATCGGAGGTCGCCCTGCTGCACTCCGCGCTCACGCCGGAAGAACGCGGCGAGCAGTGGCATCGCATCCGCAAAGGCGAGGCGCGCGTTGTGGTGGGCACGCGCTCGGCGATCTTCGCGCCTGTCGAGAAGCTCGGCCTGGTGGTCGTCGACGAGGAGCAGGACGGCAGCTATAAGCAGGAGTCGATGCCGCGTTACAACGCCCGCGATGTCGCTGTGATGCGAGCCAAACTTGCCGGAGCCGCGGTGGTTCTCGGTTCCGCGACTCCCTCGCTTGAGACGTGGCACAACGCCGTCACCGGCAAGTACGAGCGCATCGAGATTCGCGAACGAGTGATGGAGCGGCCGCTGCCCGAAGTTCGCCTCATCGATATGCGCCAGGAGTTTCAGGAAACAGGCCAGGAGCATCTCTTCGCGCGCGCTCTGATCGATGAGACGCAGGCTACGCTCGACCGCGGCGAGCAGGCGATGATCCTGCTCAACCGGCGCGGCTACTCCTTTGTCGTCATCTGCCGTGCCTGCGGCGAGAAGCTCGAATGCGTGAACTGCTCGATCGCCCTCACGTACCACAAAGCCGTGGCCGGCGATGCCCACGCGGTTGGCCAGCGCCTCGAATGTCACTACTGCGGTTACAAAAAGACCGTGCCTAAAAGATGCCCGTCCTGCGAGAGCGAGTATCTCTACTTTCTTGGCGCGGGGTCGCAGCAGGGCGAGGAGCGGCTGCAGGAAATCTTTCCCGGCGCGCGCATTGGCCGCATGGATCGCGACACCGTCCGCGGCCGTGGAGACATGGAGCGCCTGCTGGTGCGCCTCCATTCGGGCGAAATCAATCTCCTCGTCGGCACGCAGATGATCGCCAAAGGGCACGACGTCCACGGCGTTACGCTCGTCGGAGTCGTGGGATGCGACTACGCTCTCGGCTTGCCCGACTTCCGCGCAGCCGAGCGCGTCTTCCAGCTGCTCACTCAGGTTTCAGGACGGGCTGGGCGCGGCGAGCTGCCCGGCCAGGTCATTGTGCAGACCTACCATCCCGAGCACTATGCGATCCAATGCGCGGCGCAGCATGATTTTGCCGGATTCGTCGAAAGGGAACTGCGCTTTCGCCGCGCCATGCACTATCCGCCCTACGCCGCACTGGCCAACATTCTGTTGCAAAGCCAGCGGCTGGAAGAGGCGGCGGGATGGGCGTCAACGCTAGGGTGTTGGTGCCAGCAGACGACGCTCAAGCATGTCCGCGTTCTTGGTCCGGCTACTGCCCCTATCGCGAAAATCAAGCGGACCTACCGTTTTCATCTGGTCATGAAAGGCGAGAGCAGACGCGCGCTCCAGCAGGCGTTGCGTGCTC
>CAZSWI010000216.1:0-6939 GCA_964610635.1 uncultured Acidobacterium sp. | reverse complement strand
AATCTGCCGGACACGGTGGGCTACGCGACACCGGAAGACTACGCGGGGATGTTCCGCATGATTCTGGAGCGAGTGCCGGGAGCGGAACGCATTATTTTATCTACCCACTGCCACGACGATCTCGGGCTGGCGGTCGCAAATACGCTGGCTGCCATTCGCGCGGGCGCCCGGCAGGTGGAGTGCACGATCAATGGCATCGGCGAGCGCGCCGGTAACGCGGCGTTGGAGGAAATTGCGGCTGCCATCAGGGTGCGGGCCGATGTCTACCCGTATGAAAACAATCTGAAGCTCGAGAAGCTGTACCCGTTAAGCCAGCAGCTGGCGGGGACGATCAGCTTTGGAGCGGCGCCGAACAAGGCGGTCGTTGGGGCGAATGCGTTTGCGCATGAGGCGGGGATTCATCAGCACGGGGTTCTCTCGAATCCGCTGACCTACGAGATTATGACGCCGGTTTCGGTGGGCGTGCCTGCCAACCGCATGGTGCTGGGCAAGCATTCGGGGCGAACGGCGCTGCGGTCGCGGCTGCACGAGCTCGGGTATCGGCTTTCGGTTGCGGACCTTGATATCGCCTATCGGGCGTTTACCGAGCTGGCGGATCGGAAGAAGGCCATCTACGATCAGGACCTGATCAACCTGGTGGCGCATCATCAGCGGCACGAGGATCTGATTTCGACGGAGACGACGAGGAGTTAGCAGGAACAGCCGCATTCCGGCCAACAAGGAACGGTTAGGGGAAGGCCGGTTAGCGGCAACCCCGAAGCGCGAGCAGAGCTGAAGAAATTTCATGATGAAAAAGCTGAAGATTTTGATTGTGGCCGGCGATGGCATCGGGCCGGAAGTTACGGGCGAAGCCGTGCGCGTGCTCGAGTCGGTTGCGGAACTGGGAGGGTACGACTTTCAGTTTCGCGAAGAACCGATAGGCGGCGTGGCGATCAAGGCGCACGGTTCGCCCCTGCCGCAGGAGACGCTGGATGCGGCGCTCGACAGCGATGCCGTTCTGCTCGGCGCGGTGGGCAGTAACGAGTTTAATGCGCTGCCACCGAGCCAGAGGCCGGAAGCGGGACTGCTTAAGATTCGCGCGGCGCTCGGCGGTTTTGCCAATTTGCGGCCTTCGTTCGCGTGGCCGGGGTTGTCAGGGAATTCACCGCTGCGGCCCGAAGTAGTCGAAGGCGCAGACATTTTGTTTGTTCGCGAGCTGCTGGGCGGTCTGTACTTTGGCCTGCCGCGCGAATGGGATAAAGCGAAGGGCGAGGCGTGGAACACGATGCGCTACACGCGTGATGAAGTGGTGCGCGTCGCGAAAGTGGCGTTCGAGCTGGCGCGGAAACGGCGCAGCAAGGTGACCTCCGTAGACAAAGCCAACGTGCTCGAGGTTTCGCAGCTGTGGCGCGCGACGGTCACCGAGATTGCCAAAGATTATCCCGGCGTGGCGCTCGAACATCAGTACGTGGACGCCATGGCGATGCACATCATGAACGCGCCGCGCAATTATGACGTGGTCCTCACGGAGAACTTGTTCGGCGACATTTTGTCCGATGAGGCGGGGGTGATCACAGGATCGCTGGGGATGCTGCCGTCGGCAACAATAGGCGGCAAGGTGAATTTGTATGAGCCGGTGCATGGGTCGGCCCCCGATATCGCCGGGAAGGGCATTGCGAATCCCCTGGGCGCGATTTTGACCGCGGCGATGTTGCTGCGTTATTCCGGCGGGCTCGAGGAAGAGGCTGCGGCGATTGAGGCGGCGGCGAAGCAGGTGGTCGCCGATGGGGTTCGTACAGCAGACTTGGCGCGGGGCGACAAGAGCGTGAAGGTGTCGTCGACGACGGAAGTGGGAAGCAAGGTGCGGGAAGTGCTGGTGGGTGCGCGAGCAGGCGCGACGAGGTAAAGAAAACGCGAGGTCCTTCGCTTCGCTCAGGATGACAAGGTTGGGGGAGATGGCGGGAAATCCGAAGACATTATTCGAGAAGGTTTGGGAGTCGCACATTGTCGCGGAGCCGGCGAATGAGCCGACGCTGCTCTACATCGATCTGCACCTGATCCACGAGGTCACATCGCCGCAGGCGTTTGAAGGCCTGCGCCTCGCTGGTCGCAAAGTGCGGCGCCCGGATCGCTCGATTGCGACGGTCGACCACAACGTGCCGACGACCGCGAACCGGCTCGTGATCGAA
Organism: uncultured Acidobacterium sp.; assembly: GCA_964610635.1. Taxonomy (GTDB): domain Bacteria; phylum Acidobacteriota; class Terriglobia; order Terriglobales; family Acidobacteriaceae; genus Palsa-343. Next base: position 4,771 of record CAZSWI010000216.1, on the reverse strand, counting down.
GATCCGATCGCCGCAAAGCAGATCGAGACGCTGCGCCAAAATTGCGCGGAGTTTGGAATTGAGCTGTATGACGTGCAGTCGCCCCGGCAGGGCATTGTGCATGTGATTGGGCCCGAGTTGGGGCTGACGAAACCAGGCATGACGATCGTATGCGGCGACTCGCACACCTCGACGCATGGCGCGCTGGGAGCGCTGGCGTTTGGGATCGGGACCTCGGAAGTGGAACATGTGCTGGCGACGCAGTGTTTGCCACAATCGAAGCCGAAGACGTTTCGGATTTCAATTGAGGGCGAACTGCCGGAGGGCGTAGGTGCGAAGGACATCGTGCTCGGAATCATCGGACGCATCGGAACCGATGGCGCGACCGGTTACGTGATCGAGTACGCCGGGTCGGCGATTCGGTCGCTGAGCATGGAAGGCCGGATGACCATTTGCAATATGAGCATCGAGGCCGGGGCGCGGGCGGGGATGATTGCTCCCGACGAGACAACGTTTGCGTGGCTGAAGGGTCGGCCGTTTGCATCGCAGGGCGCGGCGTGGGATGAGGCGGTTGCGGAGTGGCGGAAGCTGGCGACCGATCCTGCAGCGACGTTCGATCGCGAGCTGACGATACCCGCGGTCGAAATCGAACCGTATGTCACGTGGGGAACAAATCCCGGAATGGTGGTATCTGTAACAGATGTCGTGCCAGACCCTGCGGGAGCGAAGAGCGATGCGGATCGCCGGGCATTTACGCGTGCGCTGGAGTATATGGACCTGAAGCCGGGAACACCGGTCGAGGAAATCGCCATCGATCGGGTGTTCATCGGCTCGTGCACCAATTCTCGCATTGAGGATTTGCGCGCTGCGGCCAAGGTGGTGGCGGGGCATCGGGTGCACACGAATGTGCGAGCAATGGTGGTTCCGGGGTCGCAGCTGGTAAAAGCGCAGGCCGAGCGCGAAGGATTGGACGCGATTTTTCGCGAGGCGGGCTTCGAGTGGCGGGAACCGGGATGCTCCATGTGCCTCGGGATGAATCCTGACATTTTGCAGCCGGGGGAGCGGTGCGCTTCGACGAGCAATCGGAACTTCGAAGGCCGCCAGGGGCAGGGTGGAAGGACGCACCTGGTGAGCCCGATGATGGCGGCTGCCGCGGCCATCAAGGGCCATTTCACCGATGTGCGCACCTGGGAATTTAAGAACGCGGAGGTGACGGCGTAATGGAAATGTTTCGCACGCTGACCTCGACGGTAATGCCGTTGGATCGGGTGAATGTGGATACCGATCAGATTATTCCGAAGCAGTTTTTGAAGCGGATTGAACGGACGGGGTACGAGGATTTTCTGTTTTTCGACTGGCGGAAGGATCCTGGGTTCGAGCTGAACAATCCGCGGTACAAGGGCGCGAAGATTCTGGTAGCGGCGAAGAATTTTGGATGCGGGTCGTCGCGGGAACATGCGGCGTGGGCGCTGAGCGATTACGGATTCCGGTGCGTGATTGCGCCATCGTTTGCGGATATTTTTCATTCAAACGCGGGAAAAAACGGAATTCTGCTGGTGACTTTGCCCGAAGACCAGGTGCAGATGCTGCTGGACCGGGCAAGCAACCGCGACGGTTACAAACTAACGGTGTCGCTCGAAGAAAATACGATCAGCGACTCTGAAGGGTTCAAAACCAGCTTTGCGATTGATCCTTTTCGGCGGGATTGCCTGCTGGAGGGTCTCGACGATATCGGCCTGACGCTGCGGCACGCGGATGCTCTGGACAGATTCGAACAACAGCACGATGCGGCGTTTTGGGTGAAGCCGCGAGCGGAAGAAGGCGTGCGGGCATGAGCGGGAACGGTAACAACGGGAATGGTTCGGGCAAGCTCTACTCAATTGCCCTGACGGAAGGCCCAAGCCGCGCGGCGGCGCGGGCGATGCTCCGCGCGGTGGGGTTCACGCCGGAAGACCTGCACAAGCCGATTATCGGGATCGCAAATACCTGGACGGAGATTGGCCCCTGCAATTTTCATCTGCGTCATATCGCCGAGGCGGTGAAAGAGGGGATTCGCGAGGCCGGCGGCACGCCGATGGAGTTCAACACGGTGACCATCAGCGACGGCATCACGATGGGCACCGAGGGGATGAAGGCATCGCTGATCAGCCGCGAAGTGATAGCGGATTCCGTCGAGCTGGTCACGCGCGGCAATCAGTTTGACGGTCTCGTGGCGATTGCCGGCTGCGACAAGAATATGCCGGGTACCGTCATGGCGCTGGGACGGCTGGATATTCCTGGGCTGATGTTGTACGGCGGTTCGATCGCCCCGGGGCATCTGAATGGCAAAGACCTGACGGTGCAGGACGTGTTCGAAGCCATAGGCGCGCATGCGGCGGGCAAACTGGACGACGCCGGCCTCGAAGCGGTCGAAGCGAACGCCTGCCCGGGCGCGGGCGCGTGCGGCGGACAGTTCACGGCGAACACGATGGCGATGGCATGCGAATTTCTTGGTATATCGCCGATTGGATTGTCGGGCGTTCCGGCGTTTCTCGCCGAGAAGCTCGATGCCTCGCGCGAGGCCGGCCGTTTGGTGATGGAACTCGTGCGCAAAGGCGTGAAGCCAAGCCAGATTATTACGCCCAAAGCCATCGAAAATGCGATTGCCAGCGTGGCGGCGAGTGGCGGCTCCACCAATGCTGTGCTGCATTTTCTGGCGATCGCGCATGAGATGGGAATCCCCCTGACCGTAGATGACTTCGACCGCATCAGCTCGAAGACGCCGCTGCTGTGCGATCTGAAACCGGGCGGCAAGTATGTGGCGGCGGATTATCAGGCTGCGGGCGGGAGCCGTTTGCTGGCTAAGCGGCTGATCGAAGCTGGGCTCCTCGATGCCGAGTGCCTGAACGTAACAGGCAAGACGCTCGGCGAAGAAGCGGCGGCGGCGACGGAGATGGCTGGGCAGGATGTGATTCACCCGCTGAACAATCCTCTGAAGACGACCGGCGGCCTCGTGATTTTGAAGGGAAATATCGCGCCGGAAGGCTGCGTTATCAAGGTCGCGGGACACAAGCGCCTGGAACATCGCGGCCCGGCACGCGTGTTTGATTCCGAGCACGCCGCGTTTCATGCAGTGGAATCGGGGCAAATCAAGCCGGGCGATGTGCTGGTGATTCGCTACGAGGGTCCTGTGGGCGGGCCGGGCATGCAGGAGATGCTGGCGGTGGCGGGGATTCTCGAGCTCAGTGACACGGTAGCGCTGCTGACCGACGGGCGATTCTCCGGCGCGACGCGCGGGCTGATGGCAGGGCATGTGGCCCCCGAAGCAGCCGTGGGTGGCCCCATAGCCGCGGTGCACGAGGGCGATACGATTCACTTCGATATTCCGAACCGCAGGCTGGACGTGGAGATTTCCGCAGAGGAGCTTGCTTCGCGGTTGAAGGGCTGGAAGAAGCCGGAGCCGAAATTTAAACGCGGAGTTTTCAAGAAGTATGTGGATACGGTTTCTTCGGCGTCGCAGGGTGCGGTGACGGTCTGAAGAGCAGAGTTTAGGGATTAGGGATTAGTCGAAGCACGGGCTGGAAGGGGAACGTGATGGCCTTGAAGAATCAGGGAACGGCGAAACAGAATACGAGTCATGCGGGACACACGACCGCTTCGGGCAGAGCGGGAAATGCGACGCGGCTGACCGGGTCAGAGATTATCTGGGCGACGCTCGAGGGTGAAGGCGTTGATGTCGTATTCGGGTATCCGGGCGGAGCGATTTTGCCGGCGTACGATGCGCTGCGGAAGTTTCCCATCCGTCACGTGCTGGTCCGGCATGAGCAGGGCGCCGCTCACATGGCCGATGGGTATGCGCGGGCTTCGGGGCGCGTGGGCGTGTGCGTGGCCACGTCGGGGCCGGGCGCGACGAATCTGGTGACGGGGATCGCGACGGCGATGCTCGATTCGGTGCCAATTGTGTGTATCACGGGCCAGGTTTCGAGCAAGGTTTTGGGGACGGATGCGTTCCAGGAAGTGGACATCACGGGCATCACGCTGCCGGTGACGAAGCACAATTATGTTGTGACGCGGGCGGAGGATGTGGCGCGGACGATTCGCGAGGCGTTTCTGGTGGCGAAGTCCGGGCGGCCAGGCCCCGTGCTGGTGGACATCACAAAAGATGCGCAGCAGGCGGCGGCGGAGTTCGATTTTGAAGCCGCGGCGCCTAAGCCGCATCGCCCGCACCCAATGCTGAAGACAGAGTCGACATCGATTCTGCACGCGGCGGAATTGATCCGAAATGCGAAGAAGCCGGTGATTCTCGCAGGGCACGGCGTGCTGCAGTCGCGCGCGGGCGCCGAGCTGCGCACGCTGGCAGAGCGAATGCGGATTCCGGTCGCTTCGACTCTGCTGGGGCTGGGCGGATTTCCTGCTTCGCATCCGCTTTCGCTGGGCATGATGGGCATGCATGGCGAGGCCTGGGTGAACGAGGCCATCCAGAAGGCGGATTTGCTGATCGCGTGCGGGATGCGCTTTGACGATCGCGTGACGGGAACGCTGGCGACGTATGCGCCGAACGCAAAGAAGATTCACATCGAGGTCGATCCGGCGGAGATCAACAAAAATGTCAAAGCAGACGTTGCGCTGATCGGCGACTTGAAAGAGGCTCTCGAGGCGTTGCTGCCGCATCTGGCTCCGCGCGATGCGCAGGGCGAGAGTGCGTGGGTGAAGGAGATTGAGGCGAGCAAGGGCGAATGCGCGGTGCGCGACATTCGCAATCTGCCGGACAGCGGGCACTTGTATGCGGCGCATGTGATGCACGATTTGTGGA
>CAZSWI010000215.1:5481-6969 GCA_964610635.1 uncultured Acidobacterium sp. | reverse complement strand
TCGAAGTCGAGCTTCCGCACCAAGGTCGCCGTCGGCTCCAACCCCTGGACCAAAACCCCGCCCGAAAACATGGTCAACCTCGCGACCATCTGCGAGCGCTACGGCGGAGGCGGCCACGCTCGCGTCGGCGCCATCTCCTTCCCACCAGACCGCGAAGACGAAGCCCGCAAAGCCGCCGCCGAAATCGTCCAGGAACTCCGCGCTTCGGTGAGGTCGTAGAGGGAAATCCTTGCCTGGCACCCGCAAGCCCCTGACTACGGCAACCCTGCGACTGCTCTGGGCATGTTTCGCTCTCAATCCTGTGCTCTTCGTTTGGGTAACCTCCCTCCCTGCAGCCGCGCCGGTTGCACAGCCAGATTGGAAAGTGGGGATTTTCGCCGTTTTTGCGTTATGGTCCTCCTGGAGCCTATACAGACTCCGTCGCAAGATTATGAGTCGCGCATCACGCACAACCGCTGACGGCGATCACGTTGCGGCTGCCCGGTCCGCGTCAGCCGCACATCTTGTCGGCTTCGCCTCCGCAGAGAGCACGATGCTCTGGGGGTTGCTGGCCCACTTCATGCTGCAATCGCCGGAATGGGTCAGTTGGAGTTTCTATCTCGCCGGAGTCGCCCTGCTCATCCTGTACTGGCCAGCCAAGCGGGGTGAAACTTTCGAGCTGCGACCCTAGTCAGGTCACCGCTGGCCACTTCATCCTGGCCGTTTCACCAATATTGCGGTCTTGAAGGGGTACGGCCTTCAGCCGTGCCTTAAATAGCCGCTGATAAAGTGGGCTTCACAGCCCCTGAGGCTTTTCTTGCCCAACCAATTCGCCTAACTTGTTAGTGGACTTCCGATTTCAGACCACTTAACCGCCATGTTCTTTCCGGTATTCCGAAACAAGACGCGGCACCCCCTGCGCCTCCCCTACCCGTTCGCAGGTACACGCTCCCGATCTCCAGTCAGCGACCGCCAGGCCCGCGCAACCATCCTCCAAACCCACCGCACCGCGACCACAATCACCACGAGAAACACACAGGCAATCACCCCAGCCGCAATCGGATGGTGCGTCGCCAGCCACGTCACAAACACCGCCAGCGCATCCTCGCCCGCGCTCAGCGCGATATTCGAAACCGGCTCCGGAGAAGGAGTCACTGCCACGCGAGCCGCTGTCTTGCCTCCGTGCGTAGCCAGCGCAATCGCCCCGCCTGCCAGCGTCGCCACCAGTTGCATCTCGGGCGTTAGCTGTGAACTCGCGCCGTACGCCATCAGCGCCGCCACCGGAACCCGCACAAAAGTATGCAAAGCATTCCAGAACAAATCGAATGCCGGAATCTTGTCGGCGAAAAACTCAATCCCAAACAGACCGAGCGAAGCTCCAATCACCCACCAGCTCGTCAGCAGATGCAGTCCCCGCGGCAACACCACCCAGCTCGTATGCGCCAGCAGCCCCAGCGTCGCGACCGTCGCGTAAACATTCAGCCCAGCCGCAAAGCTGATCGCCACGAT
>CAZSWI010000215.1:0-5381 GCA_964610635.1 uncultured Acidobacterium sp. | reverse complement strand
CCGCCCACTGTCATGCCAGCCAGCATAGCCGAACCCCTGCCCTCGGCCGTCGGCATTCATCGCCGGAAAGCAGTCAGCTCACCCTCATACCGGGCTAATCGCCAGCCGCGGCCGCATCGGAAACGTCAGCCTCGCAATCCCACTAAACAGAAGGCTGACGCCCACCAGCGTGCCCACCGCCCAGACCGAACTCGACGGCCAGTGAAAAAAGATCAGCCCCGCCAGCAGCAGCGACACCAGCCCGTCGATCAGGAACCACACCGATCCCGGCTGCTTCCGCACCAGCGAGAAGAGCGCTAATTCAAACACGCCCTCCAGCGCGATGTAGACCCCCAGTACCAGCGTCAGAGCCACCACGCCCGAAACCGGCCTCATCAGCATGTAAAAGGCGGCAACAAGGTACACCATGCCGATCAGGATCTGCCACAGAACCGCTCCCGCCCCGCGCTCCGACCACGCGTACACCAGATGGGCGACTCCCGCGATCAGAATCAGCCACCCGAAAAAGATGCTGGCGGCGATCCCGGCGAAAAACGGCGCTGCAATCGAAAACATCCCGGCGACAACCAGAAGAATCCCCAGAAAAATCGACCATCCCCGCGAAGGGGACGCAATTGGTGTATTCACGCTACCCTCCCCAAACGACCTCGCTGAATCAACTTCGCTGAATCTACCTCGGAAGCCCGGAAAAGTATACCGTTGGCCGCCAGAAGCCGGCATCCCCGCTCGCCAACCCATAAATAGAAAGGCCACCTTCCTGTGGCCTTTCCAGTCAATAACCGCCGGATTGCTCTCTAATTGCACTCTATATGAGACCGGTTCTAAACTCCCCGCAATGCGTTCACCCGCCGCGCAGCCCGGCCTCAACAAGTCCGCAGGCCTTTTTCGCCGAGTTCTCCAGTACACCCGTTACGACTGGACCCGCGAAATGCCTGGGTCCAAACGCATCGTCACCTGGATCGGAGTCCTCATCCAGGGATACGGCGTTTACTGCCTCTGGTCGCGCTCCCTCATATGGCCCCTGATTTGGCCGCATCGGGAGAGCCTGCTCTATCTGATCGCGTTTCTGCTCTACGTCCTCGGAGCCGCGCTCATGAACGCCATGCTCACGTCGGAGTTTGTCCGCAAGACCGAGCTTGAATCCGACCAAATCGCTGCCCGCCAGATCCAGCAGACTCTCATCCCCGCCACAACAGATCCCCTGCCAGGCTACACCCTCGAGACTTACTACAAGCCGCTCCGCGACGTTGGCGGAGACTACTTTGACGTCATCGAGCTTCCCTCCAGCCGCACCCTTATCGCCTTCGCCGATGTCTCCGGCAAAGGCATGCCTGCCGCCCTCCTTGCCGCAAATATCCAGGCGCTGGTCAGAAGTTTCGCGAGCATCGATGCAGACCCTCTCGTTCTCACGCGCCAGGTCAACCGGCATCTCAGCCGTTACACGCCCATCGACCGCTTCGCAACCGCGGTGTTCATCGTGCTCCACCGCGGCGCCGGAGAATTGATCTATGTCAACGCCGGCCACAACCCTCCCCTTCTTTTCGGTTCCGCCTCCGGCTCGGCAACCTCGCTCGAAGCCACTGGCGTCCCCCTCGGACTGTTTCCCGAGGCTGGCTACGAAGCCCGCACCGCGCTGCTTCCTCCCGGTGGCGCCCTTCTGATCTTCACCGACGGACTAACCGATTCCATCTCCGGCGACCATCCCGAAAATCGTTTGCGCGAAGCCCTCGCCAATGCTTCCGGCAACACGATGTCTCTCCTGAAGTCGCTCGTAAACCCGCGGTTCAATGAAGACGACATCGCCATCCTGCTCGTGAAACGTGACCGGATAGCCCAAACCATCCAGTCCGCATAAACTGCCCTCGAGTCCGTCGTCCTCGGCCCCACCTCGGCCCTTCGCCCCCAAACACCCGGCTGCATACAATGAACCCATACCCATGGCCACTCCCCCCATCGGCGCCGCCGGCGCATCCCCCTCCCGCATCTTCGGCAGGGTCAGGCTTATCGTCCTAATCGCGCTAACGGCCGTGTTGGCGCTCTGCCTCGCCTGGTCGTGGTTCACCCGCGGAGCCATGGCCACCCTCGCCTCACTCCGCGCAGGGGCCGGAGCCTCCGGCGAATCGCTCGTCGACCTGCGGCCCTGGCAGAACGCGCAAACGCTCGCGTCTCTCGCCGTCAGCTCGGAAGAAATCCAATACGCCCACGAGGCCGAGCACCTCGCCGATCACGAGGTCGATCAGGCCTTCGCTGCGGCCCTGCGCCAGGCGGAACTGCAAACGCGCCAGCGCGTGCTCACCGGCGAAGCCTTCGCTCTCTCTCAGCGCGTGGCCGAACTCCAGCAGGAAATCGCCCAGGATCGTCTCCTCGTCGATCAGCTGAAGGCGAAAACGCCGCCCCAGGGAACTACTGCGCCCGCGGAGAGTGACGCCCTCCAGGTAGCCAACGCCCAGCTCGGTCTCGACTCCGACGAGCTTAGCGACGCCCAGAGCGATCTGGATCGCGCCACCGGCAACCAGAGCGTCCGCATCCAAAGCGAACTCGCTGCTCACGAGGCGGCCATGCGCAAGTACGACAGCCAGCAACAAGCCGCTAGCCAGTCCGCGGCCGTTTCCGCCCGCAGTCATAGCGCCCTCGCCGGCCGCATCGCAGCATGGTTCGACCAGCGCAGCCGCCATGCCACCATCCTGCAGGCCCTCGCCGAAGCGCAAAGCGATGCCCGCGCTCTCGCCTCCGAGCACAACGGCCTCGAAGCCAAAGTCAAAGCCAGCGCCCCCTCCCGCACCAGCCCATCCACCCTCAAAGAAATTCAAAATCGCAGTATCGAACGCCAGATTCTTTCGATCGACGATGACCGCATTCAAACCGATCAGCAGCTGGCCAGCGTCTACGGCAAGTGGGGCGCCCAGGTCCTCCTGCAGCACCGCATCGTCCTCCATCTCATCCTGCAGTCATTCGAACTCATCCTCTTCGTCGTCCTCTGCATGATCGCCGGCGACGCCCTGGTGCGCCGCCTCACAGCCCACCCTACGCTCGATCGCAAACAGCGCGAGACCCTGCGCACCATCCTCGAAGTTGGCGTCCAGGTCGTCGGCATTCTTTTCATATTGCTGATCGTCTTCGGTCCGCCGCACCAGACCGGCACCATCATCGGCCTCGCCACCGCCGCTCTCACCATCGCACTCCAGGATTACATCCTCGCCTTCCTCGGATGGTTCATCCTCGTCGGTAAGAACGGCATTCGCGTCGGCGACACTGTCGAGATCAACAGCGTCTGCGGCGAAGTCATCGAGGTCGGCCTGGTGAGCACCACGCTGCTCGAAACCACCTGCCTCGCCGAGAAAGGCGAGCCCACCGGCCGCCGTGTTTCCTTCCTCAACGGCTTCGCCATTCGCGGTCAGTACTTCAATTTTTCGAGCGAAGGCCAGTGGCTCTGGGACGAAATCACCGTCAGCGTCCCCGCCACCGGGGACATCCTCGCCTTCTCAAAGAGCGTCGAAGCAGCCGCCCGCGAAGAAACCCAGGAGAGCGCCCGCCTTGCCGAACTGGAATGGAAACGCAGCACCCGGGTCACCGGCCTCACGCGCCAGGGAGCATCGCCCATCATCCTCCTGCGCCCGTCCGCCGCCGGCATCGACATGCAGATCCGCTACGTCACCCGCGCCACCGGCCGCGTCGAGGTCCGCGATCGCCTCTACCGGAAGATCATCCAGCTTCTTCAGGAGAAGAGCCGCGCTGCCCAGCCGGAACCCGCTCTTGCCGGCGGATCCCGGTCATCGCCCCCCTCGGCTTGACCCGGGCTTGACTCGCGCCTGCCCCAGGGTACTCGACATGCCTGTATCGCTGCCCTGAATCGAAGCCCGCCCACTTCGCATCCAGAAGACTCGACGCCGGGCCCCGCATTGGCCGCACCGCCGATTCACGATAAAATAAAAAGATTGCAGGAAAGGTCCAAAAAGAGTCATGCCTAAAGAGGGAATTCATCCGAACTACCACGAGATTCGCGTGGTCTGCGCCTGTGGCAACAGCTTCGCCACCAAGTCCACGCACAAAGGCGATATCCACGCCGAAATCTGCTCGAACTGCCATCCGTTCTTCACCGGCAAGCAAAAGCTGGTCGACACGGCCGGCCGCGTCGAGCGCTTCCGCCGCAAGTACGCCAAAACCGAAGCCAAACCGGAGCCAGCCGCAGCCGCGAAGTAACTTCTTCAGTGGCTCAGAATCAAAAGGCCTCCGCCGCGGCGGGGGCCTTTTTAGTAAACGAGATTGCCTATGATCACAGTGCAAGTTCAGCACTATCTGAGCCGAGCGAGAGACTTTCTTCAGGGCGTTGACCTTCTGAAGGACGACCTCGACGAATACAAATATTCCACGGCTCTTCTGGGCATTCATGCTGCGATCTCGTATTGTGACGCAATGCGGATTGGTCTCGGGAGTGAGAAGCTCTCCTCAGAGGATCATCTGAGCGCGGCGGCAGATTTGAAGTCGCATCTCGGCGGGCGCAATTGCGACGCCGATAAAGGCACAAATCGTCTGCAAAGGCTTCTTAGGATTAAGAGCAAAATCGCCTATGGGCCGTATGCTTCCGGATTGGATTTCGGCAGGATTGTCCAGGACGCCGTACGATTCGCTGCCTGGGCGGAGTTGGCAGGTAAGACGCTGAAGATAGAGGGGTGGAGAGATGGGTGAAGTTCAGGAACTCGATATTCAGCATTTTCTTGGCAGGGCGAAGAACGCAGTTCAGTCTTTCCTTATCCGCAAGCTCCTTATTCCGAAGATCTATTTGGATGCGGCCTGGAACGGTTGGAACCTGGACGTTCTTGCGATCGACCGCGCCGGCGTAGGAGATGTTCATGGAGTGCAGCTCGTACTCTGGGAACCCGGCCACAGCGATAACAATGGTCATTCAAGCTTTCTCGAGAAGGCTGTTTCTGCGGCAGTGGAGGAGCTTATCGGGTTTCCAGGACACTTCAAGTACCTGACTGTCGTTTGCATCGAACCGGACAAACAGCAATGGATTCCATCCAGGGCAATTAAGAATCAATCCCTTGCTGCCGACGGAGTTGGGCGGGTTGGACTTCTATACCTGAATGTGACCGAGGACGACGCACAGCCCGATGTCCTTCTTAAGGCCGAACGGTTCCGCTCATCAAAGGAAATTATCGAACTCTCCGACCGTTACGTGGCCGAGCACACCGCCAACTGGGAAGTTCGCGAATAAATCTAAATGAAAAAACACTGGGACAACCCGCAGGAGCACCCCATGCCACCCGGCACGCGTGTCCCCGCATCCCTCCAGATCGGCCCAGTTACCGTAGCCCCCGCCACCGTCCTCGCCCCCATGGCCGGCGTCACCGACACCGTCTTCCGCCGCTTCATCCGCA
>CAZSWI010000214.1:4297-7007 GCA_964610635.1 uncultured Acidobacterium sp. | reverse complement strand
TCATGGGCGACCATCGCTCCATTTCAAGCGACTCCCGCGACTTCGGCCCCGTCGAGCGCGACCTCATCTACGGCAAAGCCACCTTCATCTATTGGCCCGCAGACAACATGGGCGTCGTGCGGTAAATGTAACTTGCGCCAAATCATGCCGATCATAAGAGATCGGCTGTTTTTCCGCCCCATCTGCAATCCAATCGCACGCTCACCCGCGTACATCAAGCGGGCGCCTTGTTTTCTCCGGCCTGCAAGTAGACGAAAACCGAGAAACTACCCCGCGTAAGCCTGCTCGACTGATCGCGCCCATCTCGACCGCGCGATCCATTTTCCATGTTCGACTGAACGTTCGAGTGACACTCGCTGCCTGGCATGCAAGCGCATTCCCCCGCGTGGACCCTTCCCCATCTCCTTCCACGCCTGAGCCAACGCACGCCCCAACCTTGTTCTTTGGAGACATCAATGAAGCTGGAAGAAGTGACCCGCATTGCAGGGAACCGCCGCGCCTTCCTCAAGGGCGCCGGCATAGCCGGGATCGGTCTGGCTGGCGCAGCCATGATCGGCAGCAAACTCGCATTCAACCAACAGAAAGTTCAGGCCGCCTCCTACAGCGACCCGGAAATCCTGAACTTCGCCCTCAACCTCGAATACCTCGAAGCCGAGTTCTACGCCATGGCAACCTGGGGAACCACTCTCGTCGGCCTCGGTGTCATCGACGAATCCGAAACCACCGGTCCAACCACAGGCGGCAACATGGTGAAGGATTTCGGCGCTTCTCCGCTGGCTTTCCTCGCCACCGGCCTTCGCGACGACGAGATCGATCACGTCATCTACCTGCGGTCGGCCCTTGGCTCAGACGCAGTCAAAAAGCCCGCCATCGATCTGGGCGCTCTCGGCTATGGCTATTCCAGCGTCGACAGCTGGCTGAAATTGGCCAGGCAATTCGAAGACGTCGGAATCAGTGCCTATCTTGGCGCCGCTCCCCTCATCAGCAGCAGCACTTACCTGGCTGCGGCCGCGGCCATCCTCGCCACCGAAGCCCAGCATTCGGGTTCCCTCCGCGCTGCCTGCATCCAGAACAGCGTCACCAGCCCCGCCGTCGACTCGAACGACGTCCCTCCAACTTCCAGCAAGCCCTTCGACGTCGACAATAACGGTCTCAGCATCCCGCGCACCCCCGCTGAGGTGCTCAACATCGTCTACGCTGGCGGCCAATCTTCCGGTGGATTTTATCCCGCGGGAATGAACGGCTCCATCACCGCCCAATAGCAACGCACAAAGTCAGGCGCCGGCGGCGAATCCCCCGCCGTCGGCATCCTGAAGCCGCGACGGAATCATCCCGGCAATTTTCCCGCCACCACCGTCCCATACCGTTTTCCACCACCGATTCCTCTTTTGCCTTCCTCTCCCCCGGGCTTACAATTCCCCACAACCCTGGCGCCAACCGGCCACTCCCACCTCGGAGACTCGCGATGCACTCCACTCGAATTTCCCTTCTGATTTTTTCCTCCACGACCTGCGCTCTCGCCCTCTTACCCGCAACCACCATCGCCGCCGAAAAATTCGATGGCCAGTGGCTCGCCACCCAGGACTGCCCCGCCAAAGGCAAAATGGCAGAGCTCATCCGCAAGATTCCCGTCGTGATCGAGAACAGCAACCTCAAGGGAGACAAAGGAACCCCCGGTGAGCCGGGTTACGAAATCATTCAGGGTCAGATCGCCGGCAATGGCGACGCCAAACTCACCGTCGATGGCATTCTCGCCAATCGCGCCAACGCCCACGGCCTCTTCGCGCACAAGGGCGAAGAATACAACTACACCGTGAAAGCCCATTTTGACGCCGACCAGGGCAACGGCAGCCGCGACACCGGCCTCGGCATCGAGAGCCGCCCCTGCGACTTCACCTTCATGAAGCAACTGCCCACTCCGGCGGCAGCAACAACCACCGCAACTCCGCAGTAGCCGAGAAGGCAACCCGATCAGGAAGTCACCACGGCTTACGGCTTACGGCTATTGCCTACTTCCTGCTGCTCCCACCGTCTCCGCGACCCGCCCCCCATAGCCCTCTTGCGCCATTCGCTTGCCCATGGCCCTGTAAGCCTCAATGCCCTCCGGCTGCCACGTGGCCAGCCCATCCACATAGCGGTTGTACATCGAGAACGCCGCCGCGATCAGCACCGTGTCATGAATCTCCCTGTCGGTCGCGCCCTGCGCACGCGCCGTCGCAACGTCGTTCTGCGTGACCTTCTTCCCGCTCTCCCGCACCTTGCTCGCGATGCTCAGCAGGATGCGCAGTTTCGGCGAAACGTCCGCCGAGTCAGGATTTGCCTTCACCTCTTCAATCCATTTGTAGTCCGCCTCGCGTCCCCCGCGATGCTCCGCAGCCGCCGCGCTGTGAGAGAGCTGGCAGAACCGGCACTCGTTCCCGTTCGACACGACCGCCGCAATCGCCTCGCGCTCCGCGCTCGTCAGCGTGCTCTCGCCGCGCAGCAAAATCTCCGCCAGCTCCCGCATCGGCTTCGCCGTATCCGGCCGGAAAGCAAACGCCCCCACAATCCCTGGTACACCCTCTTCAATCGCAATATGCGCCATCGTCTTCCTCCTGGAATTACCAACTCGTTCACGCGCTCAGCAATGTGTCTTCCACCTCTTCGCCCGGCGCCGCCTTGTACGAAGCGAATCGGTACGCGGCAACACCACCATCGCGAGCGCAACCGC
>CAZSWI010000214.1:0-4197 GCA_964610635.1 uncultured Acidobacterium sp. | reverse complement strand
AACCGCGCGGAATAGCATTATTCAGTCCTGAGAATTAGGGCCGACATCGGGACCGGCCCGGAAACCGCATCAGAAAAGCGACCCGATTATCATCGTCCCGCTTCGCTCCTCACAACCGCACGCAGGTCGGAATTGATCTCCACCCTTTGGCGGATGCGCCCCGCAGCCGCCAGCCCGTACCATTCCCATGCGTCATCCCCGGACACTTCCGCCATCGCACAAGGAGCTTCCCCTATGGCCTACATCGATCTCCCCATCGCCCCCGAGCTCGGCCGCGAATTTCCCGGCATTGTCGGGCCCATGACCTTCCGCCCAGAAACCGCCGCACCCATCAATCAGCTCGTCAACATCCTTCTGCGCGGCGAAAGCACTCTCTCTCCTGGCGAACGCGAGCTCATCGCTACTCACGTATCCTGGCGCAACGACTGCTTCTTCTGTCAATCCATCCACGGCGCAATCGCGGCGGCTCAACTCGACCACGACGAAGCCCTCGTGCAAAAAGTCAAAACCGACTGGCTCCATGCCGATATCTCACCGAAGCTGAAAGCTCTCCTGAACATCGCAGGCAAAGTGCAGCAGGGTGGCAAACATGTCGCCGAAGAAGACATATCCGCCGCCCGCCGGGCCGGCGCTAACGACCGCGAGATCCACGACACCGTCCTTATCGCCGCCGTCTTCTGCATGTGCAACCGCTACGTCGATGGCCTCGGCACCTGGGCGCCCCAGGACCCCGACATCTACCGCGCCCGTGCCGCCAGAGTCGTCGAGCATGGCTACACAACGGTCACCGAATTGGCAATCGCCCAGACAACGGCCAAATAGCGCAGCGTTCTCCCAACGTGGGTCATCCCCGCCCGAAGGCTTCCCGGATCTCCAAATCCGGGCCTTCCCATTTTGATTCGCCCCACTTCGCCTGTCCTCTTCTGGAACACCCTCGCTCTTTCTAACGCATCTCCTCAAGTACTGGCTGTCCCCAGTCGATACCGTTTCTACGAGGGGGACTTATGGCCGTCCATTACTTCAACTCATCACTCGACATCACAGACTTCGACGTAGAAACGGAAGATCACGCCCGCTTCATCACCGCCGCCGAGGCAAACGGCGAACTCAACGTCGGAGCTTTCCGCGGTCTCGCCTTTGGCCTGCTTCTCCAAACTGTCCTCACAATCTTCGGTTGCCTCTGCTGGCAAATCTGGAAAATGCTCCGCTGATCCCAACGTGGGACACAACTTGCCCTGAGCCTGTCAAAACGATCCCGGTGCTGATCGCTTGCCATCACAGATCCGGGTGCCCCACAACCTGGCCCGAGCGAGCGGAGCGAGTCGAATAGCTCTTTTGTTGGTGGGATGTAGGATCATCACCAACCCCGTCATCTCGGTACCCCCGTAACCGGTCACCTGCTCCGGCACCCTGTACCCTGTACCCTGACATGGACCTCATAATCAACGGCCAGCCGCGCTCCTTCCACGATCTCGCCCCAGGCGCAACCCTTCAGGATCTCCTCACCGCCCTCGGCCTCAAGCCCGATCGCATCGCCGTCGAGCACAACGGGGCCATCGTCTCCCGCCCCGCCTGGACCTCCACCTCCATCAACCATGGCGACAAGTTCGAGATCGTCCACTTCGTCGGCGGCGGCACACCCTCCTCACCCTCCCCCTACTCCAAGTAAGCCGCTCCACGTAACCGGGCAAGCACTCTTACCCGGATTTCTCATTGCCCCAGCCACTACACCCGTGTACTCTCAGAATCGCTGAGGTCCTCCTCAGATTCTCCCTCTGCGTAGAGCAGAATCAGGAATGATGCTTTGGGATCTGGCTCGCTCGAATTAACGTCCCCATTGCCCGCGGGTGCCCTTTCTGCCCACCCCGCGACCCCTGACCTTGCCCCAGGAAAGATTGCATGAATCAACCAATTATCTTCGTCAGCGGCAGCAAAGGAGGTGTCGGCAAATCCCTCACCACCATGGCCGTCCTCGACTACCTCACCACCGAGCATCGCTACGTCCGCCTGCTCGAGGCCGATACCACCAATCCCGACGTCTGGAAGGCCTACCGCCGCACCGTCGAAGGCGAAGTCGCCAGCCTCGACGAAGTGGAAGGCTGGATCAACCTCGTCAACACCTGCGACGCCAACCCCTTCAAAGCCATCGTCGTTAATACCCCGGCCCGCAATAATGACGCAGTCAAAGAACACGCCGCCATCCTGCTCGACTCTCTCAAGGAACTCGCCCGCCCCCTCATCACTCTCTGGGTCATTAATCGCCAGCGCGACTCCCTCGAGCTCCTCCACAACTACCTCGAAACCGTCAACGCCGGCGTCGTCCACGTCATCCGCAATGGCTACTTCGGCGATCAGAGCAAGTTCGAACTCTACCAGTCCAGCACCATGCCGGAAACCATCCAGCAGCAGGGCGGCAAGAGCCTCTTTCTTCCCGACCTCGCCGATCGCGTCACCGACGAGCTCTACTCCCGCCGGATCACCCTCGGCGAAGCCGCCCAGCAACTCAAGCTCGGCGACCGCGTCGAACTCCAGCGCTGGCGCGGCCACATCCGCGAAATGATGACCCAGGCCGGAGTTTGACACGGCCGAACGGCACGGCTCCCTCTTCGTCCCGCCCGCGTTCTAATCCTCCTGCGAATCGGATTTCCCTGCCGCGCAGGGCCGACATCGGCTACAAAGGAGCCATGAATCCACGCCGTCGTAGTGCTCTCCTTTCGCTGGCAGTGCTGCTCCTCACTCTGCCGGCGAGTGCCGCATTGGGCCGGAACATCGATAACTACACCAAGGTGGGGGACAAGATGCCCGAGTTTTCTGTCGATCAGGACTCGGGTGGCGCCTTCTCGCTCGCTGGTCAGACCGGCAAGGTCGTCGTGGTCAACTTCTGGGCCACGTGGTGCGAACCCTGCCAGGTCGAAATGCCCGAAATGGAAACGCAAGTCTGGCAGAAGTACAAATCGTCGCCCGATTTTGCCTTCATTGCGATAGCCCGCGAGCAGGATAAGAACACCGTCGACCGCTTCCAGAAGACCCATCCCGGCCTGACCTTCCCGCTCGCGTGGGATCCGCGGCGAGCCGTCTATTCACACCTCGCGAACGGCGGTATCCCGCGAACCTATGTCATCGATCGCCACGGCATGATCGTCTTTCAGGAGGTTGGCTACGGTTCCGGCTCCGTCGCAGCCATCGATCGCGCCGTCCGAAAAGCCCTCGCACAACGGTAGACGAGGAACGTTGAGTTAAGAAAACTCACTCTGATTCTCGGTACGCGGCTACGAGCTCCCGGCTACCGGCTGCGCAGTATCATTCTCCCCATGACGAAAAAAGTTCGCTGGGGCGTCCTCTCCACCGCCAACATCGGCGTAAGAAAAGTCCTCCCCGCCATGCAGCGCGGCCAGCTCTCCACCGTCGCCGCCATCGCCTCCCGCGACCCGGTCCGCGCTCGCACCATCGCCGCCCAGCTCAACATCCCCACCGCCTACGGCTCCTACGAAGAACTCCTCGCCGACCCCAACATCGACGCCATCTATAACCCGCTCCCCAACCAGCTCCACGTTCCCTGGACCATCCGCGCCGCCCAAGCCGGCAAGCACGTCCTCTGCGAAAAGCCCATCAGCATGACCCTCGCCGAGGCCCATTCCCTCCTCGCCGTCCGCGAACGCACCGGCGTCCTCATCGGCGAAGCCTTCATGATCCGTTCCCACCCGCAATGGCTCCGCGTCCGCGCCCTCCTCGACGAAGGCCGCATCGGCCAGCTCCGCTCCATCGCCGCCTTCTTCAGCTACTTCAACAACGACCCCGCCAACATCCGCAATCAACCGGAAACCGGCGGCGGCGCTCTCTACGACATCGGCTGCTACTGCATCCACTCCGCGCGCTACGGCTTCGGACAAGAGCCCACCCGCGTCTGCGGCCTCATCGACCGCGACCCGCAACTCCAAACCGACCGCCTTACCTCCGCTCTCCTGAACTTTCCCGCTGGCCACGCCATCTTCACCTGCAGCACCCAGCTCGTCCCGCACCAGCGCGTCCACTTCTTCGGCACAAAGGGCCGCATCGAAATCGAAATCCCTTTCAACGCCCCGACCGACCGGCCCACGCGCCTCTTCATCGACGACGGCCGCGACCTCTTCGGCTCCGGCATCGAAACCGAAACCTTCCCCACCACCGACCAGTACACCCTCCAGGGCGACGCTTTCT
>CAZSWI010000213.1:0-7103 GCA_964610635.1 uncultured Acidobacterium sp. | reverse complement strand
CTTCGATTTTGACCCAGTCGGAGAGGCCGACTTCGCGGGCAAGGCGCGCGGCGCGGATGGCTTCGTCGGCGGTGTAACAGCCGGCGGTGTTGGGGAGGAGGAAGTAGCGGCGGGGGTCGATGAAGTCGAGGAGGGATTCCATGGAGCGGTCGAGATTGACGCGGCGGACGGCAACGGTGACCATCTCCGCACCGGAGGCTTCGAGGGCGGCCTGAGTTTCAGGGCCATTGCGATATTTGCCGGTGCCGACGATGAGGCGGGACTGGAAGGCTTTGCCTGCTATGACGAGGGGTTCCATGGGGGTATTGTAAGTCTGCTGGCGGGGGGCGGTGGCCTGCCAGATGGTTCGGAAGGCGCGGGATTTCCTCACTTCGATTTGGGTCGGGTTTTACCTGCGGGCTTTTCTTCGACGTATCGAATCATGCGGGCGATGGGTTCGCCGTTTCTGGTGATGACCACTTCGATGTCGTGCTCATAGACCTCGTCGAGCAGCGAGATGCATTTCGCCGCGAACTCTTCGATGTCCATAATCCTGACTCGTTTCGCGCGCGTGGATTTCGAGGTCATCTGAAGACTCTGTCGGCTATTTTCGCGGAAACGTGAAAGGCCCGCTGCCAGATGGGCCAGCGGGCCTCGATCACCGGTGAGCTGTTGAGATTGACCTGAGGCGCCCCCGCTATCCGGAGTGGCCTCGGCGTTTTGGGTTCGCCAGGACTTAGATCATTTCGGAGCCAGGAGCGGCTCTAAGCCTCAGTCACCTCACGTAGGGCTCTGCGACTGCTACTACTACCATCAGAATTTTTCATTCGCTGGATCATCCTCCTTTCCCGTGTACGGATACGTTAACTCGGGGGCGGGGGGTGAGGCAAGGGGCAGGCGCTCAGGGGGGCTAAAGCCCACGCTTTGGGGTCGCATTTACGGCACGACTGAAGTCATGCCCTGATACAAAGCCGGCGCTTCTCGTTCAGCATGCAGAGTCGCGCATGACTCGGCCTATTCATTTACCAGGAGTGCCAGGAGCCTTCGTGCTCGATGAGGCGGACTTCGACGCCGAAGAGGTCGCGGAGCTTTTCGGCTGTGAGGAGTTCCCTTTTGGGGGCGTCGGCGAAGATGCGGCCTTCGCGCATCATGATGACGCGGTCGATTTCGGGAAAGATGTCGGCGATGTGGTGGGTGACGAGAAGGATGCCGGTGCCCTGCTGAGCTACGCGGCGGAGGGCCGCGCGGAGTTCGCGCTGGGCGGCCAGGTCGAGGGCGTTGGAGGGCTCGTCGAGCAGGAGCATTTGCGGCCGGTGGACGAGGGCGCGGGCGATCATGATGCGGCGCTGCTCGCCGGCAGACATTTGTCCGACGAGTTTCGATTCGAGGTGCGCGGCCTGCATGAGGTGGAGAGCCTCGTGGGCGCGCTCGCGCATTTGCGGGGTGACGTGGAGATTGGGCCAGAGGGTCGAGGCGGAGAAGAAGCCGGCGATAACGGCGTCAAGGCCGGGGGTGACGGGGGTGCGCTCGCCAGGGAGTTCGGCGGAGACGACGCCGAGGTGGGTACGGAGCTGGGAGACGTCCCAGCGCGCGCGGCCGAGGAGACGGAGATCGGCGGTGGGGGTGACGATGGGGTAGCACTGGCAGGTGAGGGTTTTGATGAGGGTGGATTTGCCGCAGCCATTGGGACCGAGGATGGCAAGGTGTTCACCGTTGGCGATGCGGAGGGAGATGGAGTGGAGGACGACGTTGTCGCCGCGGGCGACACTGACGTCGCGCATGAGGAGGAAGTCGGGTTGGTCCACGATGGGCAGGCGCTCCGGAAGAAATTATTTCAGAGTGCGAAGTTGATCGATTCAGGGAAAGCCGTGGTTGAGACCTGAAGATCCGATACGCGAATTTTCATTGTGCGTTGAAAATGGGGCAACCAACTATGCCTCATTGAGGCCGCGAGACGGAAGCTGAATGCCCTGTGCTTTTCCAAAATGGCGCCTGGCGGTACTTTAGAGTTGGTCCCTGAATCGATTTGCTTTGACGTCCAGGTGCGGGGGGAGTTTGCTTCTTGCTGTGGGGTGAACCTGGCCTTCGTTTGTATTTCGTGGTTTGTATTTCGTGGTTTGTATTTCGTGGTTTGTATTTCGGGGTTTGGATTTCGGGGTTTCGGGGTTTGTATTTCGGGGTTTGGATTTCGGGGTTTCGTGGTTTGGATTTTTTCGGTTAGCTGTAAGGGGCGGCGTTTGAAACAGCGGCTCTGCATCGCAGCGGTTACAAGTTAAATCACAGCGGCTCCAGAAAAAGCGGCGTCAATCCCAGTTTGGCACTGGCCAATTTTGTCGATCATTGCCCACAGTTTTGCCTGAATATCACTACGCATGGTCATGACTGAGTTTTCTCCGATTTCCCGATTGCTGCGAGTCGTTCGTTTGGCGGATGCCTGCTGGATGCGTGGATCGCGGATGGCAATGGTCTTGATGTTCACAACATTGGCAGCCGCCGGTGGTGCGCAGCGGCGGCTGGTGTTGATCGATCAGGATGGGTCGGGGCCTGGCGGATCGAACCAGATGGCGATGATGGCGCTGCTGCAGTCGCCTATGGTTGAGGTTGTGGGGATCACGATGGTGACGGGCAACGCGTGGCGCGACGAAGAGACGGAGCACACGCTGCGAATGCTGGAGCTGATTGGGCGGACGGACGTTCCAGTGGCAAAGGGGGCGGTGTTTCCGCTGGTGCGGACGGAAGAGGAGACCCGGTTGAACACGCCGCTGGTGGGGCAGGTGGACTGGCTGGGCGCGTGGGGCCAGGGACCAACGACGCTGGTGGAGACTGCGAATGGCGTGGTGGGGGTAAAGCCGGCGAGTCCATCGATCCACGGTCCGAATGTGGTGCCGCCGATGCCGGAGGGGGCGCCGCATACGAAGGCGATCGACGAGGATGGGGTGCACTTTCTGATCCGGCAGGTGCATGCGCATCCACATGCGGTGACGATTTATGCGGCAGGGCCGCTGACGAATATAGCGCTGGCGGTGCGGATCGATCCGGAGTTTGCGGGGCTGACGCAGGGGATTGTGATCATGGGGGGAAGCCTGAATCCGCAGACCGATGATCCGGAGTTTGCGGAGAGCCCGCGGCACGAGTTCAATTTCTGGTTCGATCCGGAGGCGGCGCACATTGTGCTGCGCGCGCACTGGCCGCGCATCGATGTGACGACGGTGGATGTTTCGATCAAGGCGATGTTCACGGAGAAGATGGTGGCGGAGATTGCGAAGTCGCAGAATCCGGCGGCGCGGTATATTGCCGCGTGGTCGCAGGACCGGTACTACCTGTGGGACGAGCTGGCGGCGTGCGCGTGGCTCGATCCTTCGATCATCACCAAAGAGAAGCAGGTGTTTATGGATGTGGATCTGAGCCATGGTCCGAGTTACGGCGACACGCTCACGTGGACGGGTGCGATGAGGCCGGCGACGGATGTGCAGAAGGTTCACGCGCAGCTGGATTTGGATCTTGCGAAGTTTACGCGGGAATTTATTTCGCTGATGACGGCACCGACGCAGGGCGGGCGAAGGGCGGGGGACTGACGCGACATGACGGATGCTTCTCCGATTTCTTCTGAAGCGCTGCCGCGCGGGTTTCGTTTTGCGGCGGTGAAGGCGGGGATTAAGCCGAGCGGGCGGGCGGATTTTGCAGTGGCGGTGGCGGAGGAAGGCGCGAGCGCTGCGGCAATGTTCACGTCGAATCGGGTGCAGGCAGCTCCGATCACGGTGGGGCGCAGACATTTGGCACGTAGCGGCGGATGCGTGCGCGTAATTGCGGTGAATGCGGGGAATGCGAATTGCGCTACGGGGCAGATGGGGATCGTGGCTTGTGAGCAGGTGTGCCGGGCGGCGGCGGAGCATTTCAAATGCAAGGGGCACGAGGTCTTCCCTTCCTCGACCGGGATTATTGGCGTGCCGCTGCCTGCGGAGAAACTGGTGGCGGCGCTGCCGGCGGTGAAGAGCGAATTGGCTGACGATGCGATGGCGTTTGCTGGATTTGCGCAGGCGATTCTGACGACGGATACGCGGGCGAAGGGGGCACACGCTTCATTCGATGGGGAAGGAAAGACGGTGCGGATTGCGGGGGTGTGCAAGGGCGCGGGGATGATTCATCCGCGGCTGGCGCCGGCTCTGCACGCGACGATGCTGGTTTATTTGTTCACCGATGCACTGATTGGGCCGGCGGCGCTGGATGGGTATCTGGGCGATGCGGTGGAAGTGAGCTTCAATCGGATCTCGATTGACGGGGACACTTCGACGAATGACACGGTGCTGCTGCTGGCTTCGGGAGCTTCGGGGGTAGAGATCACTGCGTCTGACACGAAGGCTGGCACGAAGTTTCGATCGGCGCTGGCGGAAGTTTGCACATCGCTGGCGAAGCAGATTGTGTCGGACGGCGAGGGCGTGGGGCACGTGGTCGAGTTGCAGATCGAGGGCGCGCCGAGCGATGCGGATGCGCTGACGGTGGCGAAGTCGATTGCGCATTCGATGCTGGTGAAGACGGCGTGGGCGGGAGCCGATCCAAACTGGGGGCGTTTGATGGCGGCGGTTGGGTATTCGGGTGTGGCGCTTGATGCGGAGAAGATTGCGATCTGGTTCGGGGATTTGCCGATTTGCGTGAATGGCGGACGCGCGCCGGAATATGACGAGGGGGCGGCGCACGCTTATCTGGAGCAGCGGGAGTATTCGATTCGCATTGCGCTGGGATTGGGCGAGGGGCGCTGCCGGTTCTGGACCTGCGATCTGAGCGCGGAGTATGTGCGGATCAATGCGGAGTATTCGACGTAAGAGCAGGGTACAGCGTTCAGCGTTCGGCGTTCAGGAAAAGCAATTCGGCGAAACGCGGTGGGAAGCGTTCAGCGAAAAGCTTTTGGCGAAAAGCGGGCAACTTCGAGCGGGATGCGATCGAACGTGAGAACCGGAAGTGAGCCAGCTGCGAGCGAGGAGTGTGTGACTGAGATCACATTTTTCGTTGAGCGCGGTATGCATCGTGGAGAGTGCAGAACGCTGAGGGGTGCATGGTTTCTGAGTTTCGCGGTGGTGCTTGCGGGAAATGCACAGGCTTTTTCACAAAACTGTTGAAATCCGAGTGAGCAGTCGCGGGGAATTGCGATGTGCTGGACGACGGGGATAAAGTGCGTCCCTGCGCTACAATTTTTGCAGAGCCGCTGGGCATGATCGGGCGCATGCGCTTCTCCCCGGACACGGCGATGATGAATGCTCGAAGCCCGGCGAAGTGATTCCGAATGCACTTCCGAATCGAGCGGCTGCAAAGGATTCTCAGCACAGATGACAAGCGAGGCAAGGAACGGGATTTCGTCTGCCGCGGCGAATGGCAAGCATGAGCAGAGCCTCATCAGTGCCGCGAAGTTTCGGCAGCTGTTTGAGCTGGCGCTGAAGGTGCAGATGCTGGGTTCGCGCGGCGATGGCGTTGGACTGGATTGGCTGCGCGGACGAGAGGCAGTCGTGGCCGGGGTTGCCGCGGATTTACGCGCGGACGATGGGGTGGTTGCGGAGCAGGCTGAATCGCTCACGCATCTGCTGCGGGAGCACATCCCGTTCGGGTTGGCGAAGCGCAGCTTTGAGGAGCGGGTGATTGAGGCGCTGAGCGAGGCGGTTGCCGATCGGATGCGGAAGACAGGCAGGGTGCGGGTGATTCTTTGGGATGGGAGAGAAAACGGTGTTGGCGATGTTGCTCGGGCCGGGAAGGTGATGGAGGAAGCCTGGGCGATTGCCGGTTCCGCGAGGCTGGCGGTGCTTTTCGTCGAGGACGGTGCGCCGCAGAGCAATGGCAAGCCGAAGGGGAAGCGGACGAAGTCAGCTGAACAGATGAAGGCTGGGGAGATGCCTGCGATTCCTGTGGACACGCAGGATGTTGTGGCGATGTACCGGGTGGCGCATGAGTCGATAGCGCGGGCGCGGGAGGGCGGCGGTCCGACACGCATTGTGGGTATGCGATGGGCGGTGGCGGCTCAGAGGCGGGGCGCAGGCGTTGGTGCCAGGAGCGAGGACGCGGTCGCGCATCTGGAGGGTTGGTTGACGGCGCGAGGATTGCCGGCGGAGGAATGGCGGCGGGAGATTGTGGGGGAGTTTGAGGCGCAAGAGGATGAACGGATGGATCGCTCGCACAATGCGGTTGAGGGTGAGCAGGAGACGCAGGCGATCGCATAGGTGGATTGGCGGAAGGCAGGCGAAAAACATCCCTCAGCGGCTGAAGCCGTTTTATTGCAGGCTTTATGGCACGGCTGAAGCCGTGCCCCTTCAAAGAATCTGAGTTGTGCGGCAGAGGAATCTGAGTTGTGCGGCAGAGGAATCCGGGTTAGGCGCAGAGGGAATCGGGGTTATTCGGCAGGCTGAAGTGCTGGTTGAGCGCAGCAGAGGAGAGATCAGGGAATTTATGGCAACCAAAGTTACAAATCCGGTGGAGAGCGATTTTTCGCAGCAGCTTCGGGAGTGGATCGAAGCGTTTGACGATGTGGTGGTGGGCGAGGGGCCGGAGCAGGGCGCCGAGTTGCTGGCGGCGCTGAAGCAGCGTGCGCGCGAGGCGGGGATCGCGCCGTCGAGCGAACTGACGACTCCGTATGTGAACACGATTCCGAAGCATGAGGAAGTTCCCTACCCCGGCGATCGGGCGCTGGAGCGGCGGATTGAGGCGCTGATTCGCTGGAACGCGATGGCGATGGTGCACGGGCAGAACAAGAAAGACCCGGGGATTGGCGGACATATTGCGACGTATTCGTCGCTGGCGACGCTGCTGGAGGTTGGGTTCAATCATTTCTTTCACGCGGCGTACGGGGATCAGCCCGGAGACTTTGTTTATTTCCAGGGGCACGCGAGCCCGGGGATTTATGCGCGGGCGTTTTTACTGGGGCGCCTCGATGAGCAGCGGGTGCTGAATTTCCGGCATGAATTGCGGGATACGCCGGGGCTGTCATCGTATCCGCACCCGTGGTTGATGCCGGATTTCTGGCGGTTCCCGACGGTGTCGATGGGGATCGGTCCGCTGAACGCGGTGTATCAGGCGCGGTTCATGCGGTATCTGGAGAATCGCGGGCTGATCGAGAAGACACCGCGGAAGGTGTGGGCGTTTGT
>CAZSWI010000212.1:0-7122 GCA_964610635.1 uncultured Acidobacterium sp. | reverse complement strand
CGACCCTCGCCTTGGCAAGGCGATGCTCTACCACTGAGCTACTCCCGCATGGTTCCCACTGAGTATATCAAGCCGCACGCAGACCCAGTCAATGCGCCGTTTCCGGATAATCCACCCGCACAGCGACAATCTCATACGGTCGGAAATGCACCGTGACGTGATCCCCATCGAGCGGCAGCGCGTCTCCCTCCGCCTTCTCCAGCAGGTTCGTCTCCACAGCCCCCGTCGCGCCTGGCGGAACCCGCAGCTGCGCGCTCCCGCCCTTGCCCGCCCACTCGTAAAAATGGAACACCAGCGCGTGGCTGTCCTCCGCCTTCTTCATCGCCGTCAGCACCACATCGTCCGGCAAGACCCCGACAAAGGAATGCTCCGCCGGCAGCGACCCCGTGTGCGCCTCCACCTGCATCGCCTGCAGCTTGTAGTTGAAGTCGTACCCGTGCCGCACTGTCATCGCCTGCTTCCAGTCGCCCGCGTGCGGATACATCGCGAAGCTGAAGCGATGATGCCCGCGATCCGCATTCGGATCGGGCCAGGTCGGCGACCGCAGCAGCGTCAGCCGCAGTAGATTGTCCACACCGTCATACCCATACTTCGACTCATTGATCAGGCTGAACCCATGCTGTTCGTTGCCGAGGTCCGCCCACTGCTGCGCGCCCACCTCAAACTGCGCCTTCTCCCAGCTGTTGTTCCGCGTCGTCGGCCGCTGAATCGTCCCGTAAGGAATCTCGTAGGTTGCAAACGGGCTCGTCGCCGACAGCGCGAACGCATCCTTCAGAAGCACGTGAGTCTCGTGCCAGTCAATGTCGTTGACGACGACCGCTTCGTCCGAACCCGCCTCGAGCTCGATCTCCTGCACAAATTTCGAACTCTGCCAGTGCCGCGTCACCCGGATCGACGCCCGCATCGGGCCTTTCTCCACCACTTCCACGGAGTCCGCATCCCTGATCCGCGTCGGCGCCACATCGAGCGTCCCCGGATCGATGTTCCACGCGTCGTAATCCTTGGGCGTGTCCTTGAATGTCTGGAGCTCGTTTCCGCACGAGCCCGCCGCCAACGCCTCAAACCCCGCCTTCTTGTCATACAGGCTCGTGATGCAGCCGTTCTTCGGATCCACCACCACCCGCAGCGCCGCATTCTCGAGCGTCGTCCCTGTCACCTTCAGATCGCTCGCGAACGGCCGCTTCCCAGGCACCACCCGCAGCAGCGCATACCCCATCGAAGGCACATCCCGCGTCTCCACCAGCAAATGAAACGTGCTCGTCGCTGCATCCTTCGACAGCACTTCCGCCGGAATCACCACTCCATGAGAATCCAGCACCGACAAATCCGTCGTCGACGCCGGCATTTGTACATCGACCGTTACATTTCCACCTCGTGCCCAGCCCAGCGGGTTGAAAACCAGCACAGGCACGCCCTGCACAACGCGCGTATCGATATGCGCCGCGACAGTCTTCAGCGCCTTCGCCGAAATTTCGTTCGTGGACCAGCGCACCGCGTCGTAATCCTTCTGCGCATCCTGATAAATCACTCCAATCCCCGAACCCGCCGCCAGATCGTGAAACTGATTGAAGGTAATTTTCTTCCAGTCCTCCGTCAGATCGTCGCCCGGATAGGCATTCCCATCCAGCCACGCCAGCGAAGCGTACTTCTCCGCATTCAGCGCCCACTCCGAGCTCTCGCGCATGTTGCGCTTGTGATTCGCCTGCGTGGTGAACACCCCGCGGTGATACTCGAAATACATCTCGCTCTTCCACGTCGGGATGTCGATCTTTCCCTCCACCGGCGGCGGCTCATGGTAGCCCTGCGCGATGCTGCGGTAGTCCCACTCCGGCGACTCAGGCGCAAGCTCTTTCTCGACAGTCGAGAACCATGGCTGCGCCGTCCCGAACTCCATCTTCGGCACAATCTTGTTGGGCTGCATCCAGTGCAATCCCTCGTCCAGCATGGCTCGCGTCGGTCCGCCGCCGTGATCGCCCACGCCGAACAGGTCCAGCATGTCGGTCATTCCCGTCGCATAGTGGCGCGCCTGCGCCAGATCTACCGACAGCCGCACCGGATTCAGATTCGTATTCGCGTAATCGTGCGGGAAATAGGCCAGCACCTTGCTGCCGTCCGGCGATTCCCACCAGAAAAGTTTGAACGGCAGCTGGTTCGTGTCGTTCCACGTCATCTTCTGTGTAACAAAGTAATCCACCCCCGACTTCTTATAGATCTGCGGCAGCTGCCAGTTATAGCCAAACGAATCCGGATTCCACCCGATCCGCACATCCACGCCGTAATGCTGTTCGTACCACCGCTTCCCGATCAGCAGCGAACGCGCCGTCGACTCGCCGTCCGGCATGTTCAGGTCCGGCTCCACCCACATCCCGCCCACTACTTCCCATCGCCCTTCCTTGATCCGTTTCTTGATCTGCGCGTCGATCTCCGGATAATCCCGCGCCATCCAGTCGTTATAAGCCGCCGCCGACTGCGTGTACGTATAAGCCGGATACTCATTCATCAGCTGCAGCGCCGTCGAAAACGTATTCTTCACCGTGTCCACGGTTTCCGTCCATGGCCACAACCACGCTGCGTCGATGTGGGAGTTCCCGGTCAGATGAAGTGTCGCCTGCTCCATCATCGGCTTCAGCGCTTTGAGAGTCGTCTCCGCATCGCGCAGCGACGAATCGAACTGCATCTGGTCCGCATTGTCCAGGGCCTTCAGATCGACCTGGCCAATCGCTTTGCCGAGAGTCGCCTGATCCGCCGCCGGGTCCTTCGACAAACTCGGAATCAGCACCGCCGTCGACAGAAACTCCTCGCCAACATCCTGCGGGCTCGGCCGCTCGGAGGCGAACGAAATGCTCATCGGGCTGCCGCTGAAATGCTTCTGGTCCACGGTCGGCATGAGCTTTACTGCAATCAGCACCCGGTCCGCAGGGCGCGCGCGATCGAACAGAACAATCGGCTCCAGATCGTCGCCAAGGGCCACCCGCCGTCCATTGAAATAGATAATCTGCGGCAGGGGTCCGTTCGCCCATGCTTCAAACCGAAACCAGATGCGCGTTCCGGTCAGGTCATACCCATCCAGATTCTTCGGCACTTCAACCCATTGGCGAAACCACAACGCCTGTTCCGGATACGTCGAGTCCGGCTTCGCCACCGGCCACGACGAATCGTCGATCGCCGGATCCTCGGCGTGCGCCAGATCGCCCAGGTGGTAATGCCACACCCCGGCGGGCAGATGACTCAGGTTCTCGAGCCGCGCAATGACGGTCCGCTGCGCCTCCGGCAGCCGCTTCTCGATATCCACGCTCTGTTGCAGAAACTGTCCCTGCGCTGCGCCGCAAAAAACAAATGCTGCCGACCCAATTCGTAACCAATGCTTCAACACAATCGATCCTCTAGCCGCCATTCTGGCGATCCTCTGACCCAGCCGTTGAGAATACCACTTTGCAGCAGGCTGCGTTCGGGAGCAACGCGGTACAATTCGGCGGAAATCCCCGCCCAAAAGGAAGGCCCCCTTGAAGCGTCTTGCCCTGCTCGTTCTCGCTGCCGCGTTCCTCTCTCCATCTCAGGCCCAGCAATACACCCGCGGCATCGGTATCTATCCCGGCGACCCCCGCGAATACACCGGCCCCACCTTCGCCGTCGATGGCGCCTACCGCAACCTCGCGCTGCACCGCCCCGCATATCAATCCAGCGCATACGACTACAACCTCACCGCGCAGCTCGTCACCGACGGCGTTAAAGAGCCGGCGCTGCCGCTATGGATCGTCACCTCAACCTCGAGCGGTGGCATTCTCGACAAGCAGCAACGCGAAGTCTTTCTCGACGGCAACATCACCTCTTCGGTCGAAGTCACAGGCGGCCATCCCTGGGTGGAATTCGACCTCAACGGCGCTGGCGATCCTCCCGAACTCGACCGCATCGACCTCTGGCTGCGCCGCGTGAACGGCCCTCTGCCCGCAACCGGCTGGACGTACATCGTCTCCGGCTCCGACGACCACGCCACCTGGACAGAACTCGGCCGCTCCACCGGCACCGGCTGGCCCGGCATGAAGTTCTCCGGCCCCAGCTTCCTGCAGTCCATCCCCTTCACGCAGCCCGCACGCAATCGCTGCTACCGCCTCGCACTCTCCGCCGACGGCATCGACACCTGGGGCGTAGCTGAACTTGCAACCTTCGACAAAGGACAGGAAGTCCATGTCGCCGGCCCTCAGCACTTCAGCAGCTCCTGGATGTCGGCGTTGCCGTCCGCCGACAATGAGGAACAGTGGGTCTACGTCGACCTCGGCGCCCTCTGCATCTTTGACCGCGTCGTTCTCGCGTGGGTCCAACGCGCCGCCAAAGGTTCCATTCAGGTCTCCGGCGACGCTGCAAGTTGGCAAACAATCCAGCCGCTCCCGTCCAGTCCTTCCGGCCTTACCGACGACATCCACCTCGACAAACCCGCCCAGGGCCGCTACGTCCGCATCCTCATGACCAGACCCGCCCAGCCCAGCCAGCCCTACGTCCTCAGCGAGCTCGAAGTCTATGGGCGCGGCGGGGCTATCCCCTCGCCTCATCCCGCGGCCCAGCTCTCCGCCGACGGCTCCCTCCAGCTCTCAGGCGGCGCGTGGAAACTGCAGCGCGCTTCGCTCGTCTCCGCCACCGGCGAGCAAATCGCCCAAACCGGCTTCGCCGCGACCGGCTGGCTGATCGCGACGGTTCCTGGCACCGTCCTCACCAGCTACCTCAACGATGGAGCCATCGCCGATCCCGACTACGGCGACAACCAGTACACCGTCTCCGACTCTTTCTTCTGCTCGGACTTCTGGTACCGCGACGAATTCGCCGCTCCCGCGATCCAGCCCAATCAACACCTCTGGCTCAACTTCGACGGCATTAACTGGAAGGCCGAAATCTACCTCAACGGCCAGCACCTGGGCCGCATCGACGGCGGCATGATGCGTGGCCGCTTCGACGTCACCGCGCTCATCCGTCCCGGCGCTCCCAACGCCCTTGCTGTTCGCATCATCGCCAACGCGAACCCTGGCAGCACCAAAGACAAGGCCGGCCGCACCGTCAACGGAGGTGCACTCGGCCGTGACAACCCCACCTTCCACGCCGCCGCCGGGTGGGACTGGATCTCCACCATCCGCGGCCGCGACAACGGCATCTGGAACAACGTCTCCCTCACCACAAGCGGGCCGGTCACCATCGAATCGCCGCTCGTCTCCACCACTCTCCCGCTGCCCGGCATCGCACACGCCGATGTCAACATCGAAGCCACGCTCCACAACCTGGCCCCGCAGCCCGTCAACGGCATGCTCCGCGTCACCTTCGGCGACGTCCATGCCGAAGTCCCTGTCACCCTCGCCGCGTCCGAATCCAAAGCCGTCCAGCTCACGCCTGCGACCCAGCCCGCCTTCCATCTCACAAACCCTAAGCTCTGGTGGCCGGTTGGCTACGGCGACCCCAACCTCTATCCAGTGACGATTGCCTTCTCCATCAACGGAAACATTTCCGACACAAAATCCTTCCAGGCCGGCGTCCGCGAATTCACTTACTCCGAAGACGGCGGAGTTCTAAAAATGTGGATCAACGGACGCCGCTTCATCGCCCGCGGCGGCAACTGGGGCTTCTCCGAATCCATGCTCCGCTATCGCGCCCGCGAGTACGAGACCGCGATGCGCTATCACCGCGACCTCCACTTCAACATGATTCGCAACTGGGTCGGTATGACCGGCGACGAAGCCTTCTACGACGCGGCCGATCGCAACGGCATTGTCATCTGGCAGGATTTCTGGCTCGCCAATCCCTGGGACGGCCCCAACCCCGACGACAACGGCCTCTTCCTCGCCAACGCGAAGGACTATCTCCTTCGCATTCGCAACCACGCCTCCCTTGGCCTCTTTTGCGGTCGCAACGAGGGCTTCCCGCCGCAGCCCATCGACGACGGGCTCCGTACTCTCGTCGCCACGCTCCAGCCCAACTCCCACTACATCTCCAGCTCCGCCGACGGTCCTGTCAGCGGTCACGGCCCTTACCGCGTCGAGCCGCTCCGCTACTATTTCGACCACGCACCCGTGAAGTTCCACTCCGAGATCGGCTCACCCAACGTCCCCGAAATCGAGACACTCCGCCACACCATGCCCGAATCCGCCATGTGGCCCCAGGGTTACCAATGGCCGCTCCATGACTACTTCATTCGCAGCTTGTACCCTGAACTCCATTTCCCGCCCAATGAAATTGACCAGGAATACGGCGGCGCAACCAACATCCGCGACTGGCTCGAACTCGCCCAGTTCGTCGACTACAACGCCTATCGCGGCATGTACGAAGGCCAGAACAAAAACCGGCTCGGCCTGCTCATCTGGATGAGCCACCCCGCGTGGCCTTCGCTCCTGTGGCAGACCTACGACTACTTCTTCGACACCGATGCCGGCTACTATGGCGCGAAAAAGGGAGCTGAGCCGCTGCACATCCAGTGGAACGCCGCTACCGGCGCCGTCGAAGTCGTCAACGACAGCGCAGGCGACCAAACCGGTCTCACCGCCCACGCCGAAATCCTCAATATCGACGGCTCATTGAAGTGGGAAAAGTCCGCGACCCTCGACAGCCGCGAGGACTCGACTTCAGCCCCCATCCAGCTTGAATACCCCGCAGGCCTCTCGAAGACTCACTTCATCCGCCTCGCGCTCTCGCAAAACGGCAAGCCGCTCTCGTCAAACTTCTACCTGCGCGGCCTCACCGAGAACGACTACACCGGCATCCGCGATCTTCCCTTCGTCAACGTGACCCTGAAAAGCCACATCAAACGCCTGGGCGCAAAATGGATCATCACTGCGGACCTGCGCAACACCGCAAAGTCTCCCGCGCTCCTCGTCCGCGTCAAAGCCGTGCGCCACAAGACCGGCGACCTGATCGTCCCCGCCCTCTACGACGACAACTACATCTCCCTCATGCCCGGCGAGCGTCGCACCATCCATATCCAGTTAGAAAACGCCGACACACGCGGAGAGCGGCCTCGAGTCATCGTGAAAGGCTTCAACCTCGGCGCCAGCGGACACGACCGGGCGTCCAGCGCCTCAGCGGGTACGCAGCCCGGAGAACCACAATAACCTGCTACTGCACCTTCACCGTCGCACTCAGCGGCAG
>CAZSWI010000211.1:0-7129 GCA_964610635.1 uncultured Acidobacterium sp. | reverse complement strand
CGGCCGGGTGCAAAAAGCAGGGACCTGGAGGCGCGCCTGGCGGGAGCTATACGACCATCGACTGGAGCACGGCCGGCGCGATCCAGGGAACGGTCCACTATGTGAAGAGCCCGCCTAAGGCGATCGAGATCGACATGAGCCAGGACCCGGCCTGCACGCTGGGTCCGACACTCTACAGCGAGCAATACGTGGTGAACAATGGCGGCTTCGCCAACGTTTTCATCTACATTAAGGATGGCCTGGGCAATCGCGTGTACGCCGCACCGACGCAGCCGGTGGACATCGACCAGAAGGGCTGCCGCTACATTCCGCACGTCGTCGGCGTGATGGTTGGCCAGCCGGTGCGCTTCACCAACAGCGATCCCACGATGCACAACATCCACATGACGCCC
Source organism: uncultured Acidobacterium sp. (assembly GCA_964610635.1). Taxonomy (GTDB): domain Bacteria; phylum Acidobacteriota; class Terriglobia; order Terriglobales; family Acidobacteriaceae; genus Palsa-343. The sequence continues at coordinate 6,737 of CAZSWI010000211.1, read as the reverse complement.
ACGGTGGGCGGCAATCAGCCGGTGGACATTTCGCAGCAGCCGGCGAACGGACAGACCGGCCCGCAGGATCAGCGGACGTTTGGCGCGCCGGAGCTGATGATTCCGGTGCGCTGCAATAACCATCCCTGGATGCAGGCGTTCATTAATGTGTCGGCGAACCCGTTCTTCTCGGTTTCGGACGCATCGGGGCGGTATGCCATTAAGGGTCTGCCGCCGGGGACTTACACGGTGGTGGCGAATCAGGAAGAGCTGGGGCAGAAGATTGCTACGGTGACGGTTCCGGCGAAGGGGACGGTTACGCAGGATTTCACTTATGGGAATGGGGCTGGGACGACGCAGCAATAGCATCCGCCGTCCGGCCGAGTTTCGCGCAGGGCTCTGCCGACCTCACCCCCAGAAGTCGTCGGGCAAATTCACGACAATCGGGTCGGGCGTGCTGCGGACTACGATCCAGCGGAAGGGGTGCTCTTTCGAGGGATTGATTTCCATGTGCGGCGTCCATGCTGGGACGTGGAGAAAATCGCCGGCGCGGACGAGCGCTTCGGTTGCGCCGCGTTCACCCCAGCGGATCAGCGACTCGCCTTCGAGGACGTAGACGACTGTTTCCTGTTCGCCGTGGTGATGGATGGCGGTGCGCGCGCCGGCTTCGACCAGGAAGGTTCCTCCCCAGAGGCCGGTGGTGATGCCATGATCGCGGCTTATGGCTGCGAGGCGCAGGGAGCCTGGGGTTTGCGCGGTGCCGGGATCGAAGCTCGCCGGATGAACCGCGGTGAGAGGCAGATAGTCGGGCACGGTGTTCCTCCCAAAAGCGAGATGATCAAGCGCGATTCGAGGATTCACAGGGCGAACCCACTCAAGCCAAAACATGGCTTGAATGGGGCACCCCGGGAGCGGACGTGACGATAGTTGTATCGGGAACCTTTTGTGTCATTCGGCCTTGACGGGCGCCGTTTACACTATCGACACAGCCATCGAGCAGGCCGGCTTTATGTGACGCCCGGACTTGCGGTGTATCTGAAAAAGGGCGAGGACATGCGGCAAAAGATTGGAATACTTGGGGCGACCGGCATGGTCGGCCAGCGGTTCATTCAACTTTTAGAGAATCATCCCTGGTTTGAAGTAGCCTGGCTGGCGGCGAGCGAGCGGTCGGGCGGCAAAGTTTATGGAGACGCGGTGCGGTGGAAGCTGGGGACGCCGCTGCCGGAGCGGGTGGCTGCGCTGCCCATGTCAGCGGCCAAGCCGGATGGCGCGCCAAAGGTGATTTTTGCGGCGCTTGACGCCGACATTGCGCGCGAGCTGGAGCCGAAGTTTGCGGCTGCGGGGTGTGCAGTGATCTCCAATTCGAGCGCGTTTCGCATGGAGTCATCTATCCCGCTGGTGATCCCGGAAGTCAATGCCGATCACCTGGCGCTGGTGGAGAATCAGAGTTGGCGCAGGAAGTCCGGCGGTTATATCGTGACGAATCCGAACTGCTCGGCAATTGGGTTGGTGCTGGCGCTGAAGCCCATTGTGGAGCGGTTCGGGGTGGAGGCAATTTTTGTCAGCACGATGCAGGCGGTGAGCGGCGCGGGCTATCCGGGCGTGGCATCGCTCGATATTCTGGGGAACGTTGTTCCGTTCATCAAGAACGAAGAAGAGAAGATGCAGGCGGAGACGCTTAAGCTGCTGGGCCAGCTCAAAGGGCGGGAGGTAGAGCCGCTGGCGGCGAAGATGAGCGCGCACTGCAATCGCGTTGCGGTGGAGGATGGTCATACGGAAAGCGTGAGCATCAAGCTTGGGAAGAAAGCAAAGAAGGACGACCTGATTGAGGCGTGGGCGGAGTTTGCTCCGCTGGCCGGCAGGGACCTGCCCATGGCCCCGGCGCAGCCTGTGGAGTTTGTGACGGCAGAGGATCGGCCGCAGCCGCGCCTGGACCGGATGCGGGGCGCTGGGATGTCGGCGACGGTGGGACGGTTGCGTCCGTGCGGCCTGCTGGACTGGAAGTTCACGGTGCTCTCGCATAACACCATTCGCGGCGCGGCGGGAGCGGCTGTGCTCAATGCGGAGCTGCTTGTGTCTATGGGCAAACTGGATCCGGTGGCCGTGCCGGTATGAACCGGCTTGTGGTGATGAAGTTCGGCGGTACCTCGGTCGAGGACACAGCCGCAATCCTGCGCACGGCGGGGATTGTCGCTGGACGCATCGCGAAGGGTCTGCAGCCGGTGGTTGTAGTGAGCGCGATGGCGCGCGTAACGGACCTGCTGATTTCCGCCGCGGCGACCGCGGCGCGGGGCGATCGATCGAGCGCGCTGGCAATAACTGAGCGGTTGCGCATCCGGCATTGCGACACGGCAATGCAACTGGCGATGGGGCAGGCGCTGAAAGAGGATCCGCTGGCCGCGATGCGCGCGGATAGCGGCCTGAAGGCGACGCACGCCTGGATGGAGAAGGAATTCGACGGGCTGGAGGAGATTCTGCGCGGGCTGGCGGTGGTGGGGGAGCTGACGCCGCGCATCTCCGACATGATTGTGTCGTACGGGGAGCGGGTTTCGAGCCGCATGATCACGGAGGCGTTTGTGCGCAGCGGGATCGACGCGGTGTATGTCGACGCTCGGCAGTGCATCGTGACGGACGCGCAGTATGGCAAGGCCATCCCGCAGGATGCTGTCATTGAACAGAGGCTGAAACAGCACGTCGTGCCGCATCTGGCCGAGGGCCGTGTACCGGTGCTGGGCGGATTTATTGGATCGACGGATCAGGGCGTGACGACCACGCTGGGGCGCGGGGGTTCGGACTTTACAGCGGCTTTGGTGGGCGGCGGTATCGACGCTGCGGCGATTGAGATCTGGACGGATGTGAACGGCATTATGACCGCCGATCCGCGGGTTGTTCCAGACGCACTGCGTGTGAAGACGATCAGTTTCGAAGAAGCGGCGGAGCTTGCGTATTTCGGCGCGAAGGTGCTGCATCCGGCGACGATTTTGCCGGCGGTGAAGAAGAATATCCCAGTGTTCGTGCTGAACTCGAAGAATGCGGAGAACACGGGGACGCGCATTACGGCGCTGGCGGCGCACTGCAAGAGCCCGTTCAAATCGATCGCGGTGAAGAAGCGGCTGACCATTATGGATGTGGTGGCGAGCCGGATGCTGATGTCGCATGGCTATCTCAGGGAGATATTCGAGGTTTTCGATAAGCACAAGTGTCCGATAGACATGGTGTCGACATCCGAGGTCAGCGTTTCGATCAGTCTCGATTCCAATGAGAAGCTGCCGGCCATTGCCGCCGATCTGAGCAAACTGGCCGATGTGAAGTACGAGGGCAGGAAGGCCCTGGTCTGTATGGTGGGCGAAAACATCCGCGGGCAGAATGGCATTGCGGCGCGCGTTTTTCAGGCGGTGCGGCATGTGAACCTGCGTATGATTTCCCAGGGGGCCTCGGAAATCAACATGAGTTTCATGGTCGAGGAGGATGATGCGGAAGAGGCGGTGCGGTCGCTCCATGCGGAGTTCTTCGCCGATCCGGACCCCGCGGTCTTTGACGTAGAGGCGATCCGGCAGCCGGCAGCACAATAGCCTGCGGCTGCAAAGTGACGGGCGGTCAAGGGGCGGTTAGCAAAGGAGCGGTCAGCAAAGAAGCAGGCAGCTTAGGAAGGGTCAGCGGGTGGCGTGTAACGACGGACGAACGGGCAGGGAGCGAGGGTAATCGAAAATGCTTTTCCTGGTATTGGGACGCGGCAGGACGGGCAGCCTGGTGGCTGAGGTGGCGCATGAGCGCGGCCACGGCGTGCGGGTGGTCGGCGAAGAGGAGAACCGCAACGCCGCCGCGCTGACCGCTCCGTTCCTCGCGGGGTTCGACGCGGTGATCGACTTCACGACGCCTGAATCGGCTGTGCAGAACATGCGGGCGTGCCTGGCCAACGGGGCGCGGGTAGTGGTGGGGACGACGGGGTGGTACGAGCACCTGAAGGACATGCGGGCGCTGTGTGAGCGAAGAGGGGCCGCGCTGCTTTACAGTCCGAATTTTTCGATTGGAGTGCAGGCGCTGTTCAAGGTTGCGCGGGAACTGGCCTTGTCCGCTCCGGGATATCGCTTCAGCATTACGGAGACGCACCACGCGGGGAAGGTCGATGCGCCTTCCGGGACGGCGCTGTCGCTGAAGAAGATTATCGAAGCTGCGAGCCCGGGAACCAGCGTCGAGATAGCGTCAAAGCGGGAGGGCGAAGTGCCGGGCATTCACGAGGTGTTGGCGCGGTCGGACAACGACAGCATCTCGCTGAAGCACGAGGCGTATTCGCGCCGCGGATTCGCCGAGGGCGCGGTGCGGGCGGCGGAGTGGATCGCGGGCAAGACGGGCTGCTGGGATTTTCAGGAGATCGTGAAGGATCTCGGTTAGCCGCCGATCTTCTCGCGGGGCTTAATGGGCTTCGCAGGGTAGCCATAGCAGATCATGCCGGGGGGCAGATCGTTGAAGACGGTGCTGCGAGCACCGACCACGGCTCCTTTGCCGACGGTGACACCGGGTCCGATAAACACGTCATTGGGAATCCAGACCTCGTCTTCGATTCGGATGGGTTTCTGCCCGATGGGAAAATCGGTGCGGCGGTACTCGTGCAGTCCGGTGCAGAAGTAAACGTCGTGCGCGATGGCGATGTGCGAGCCGAGCACAATTTCGCCGAGGTTGTAGAAGACACAGTCGTCGCCCACCCAGACGTAGTCGCCAATGGTCAGTTTCCAGGGATACGTCGTGCGGGTGGTAGAGCGAATCTGAACATGTTTGCCGATCTTCGCTCCGAACATCCGGAGCAGAAAATTGCGCCAGCCGTAGAAGATCTGGGGAGACCAGCGAAAGAGTGTGTCCTGGACGATCCACCAGACCTGCACGAGGACGGCGGAGCGTCCGCGGAAGCCTTTGGGCATTTTGAAACGGCTGAGGTCCTGGTATTCCCTGATTTCATCCATGCCGCAACATCCAGTCCACGGTGACGCGCACTCCCTGATCGAGGCTATAGGGCGCGGGGCCGGCCACTTCGCGGGTTGCGGACATGTCGTAATCCATCGGAGTGAGGAGGTTGTTGAGGCGGAATGAAGTCAGGGGCGGGTTCGACATGCCGAGTTGCTTCAGGACGTCGCCGGTCCTGGCAAGAGCCTGCAGGACGACGAGCGGGACCTCGCGAACCGGAGGCGCCTCGAAGGCTTGCTGGATGGTCCGGGCAAAATCCAGGACATCCATGTTTTGATCATCGGAAACATAGAAGGTTCGCCCGTTGACTTTGGCTGGATCTGCGGCGAGAAACCGACGAATCTGATAAACCACGTTGCCGACGTAGCCGTAGGACTTGGCGATGCGTTTGCCTTTGGGGTGCAGGTAGAGGCCGCGCCGCACAGTGTCGAAAAAGGTGCGATACGGAATGCGGAACCATGGGCCCCAGATCGAGGTTGGGCGGATGAGCAACCACGGGATCCGCAGTCCGCTGGAGCGCACGATTTTCTCGCTTTCGACTTTGCTTTCTCCGTAGCTCGTAAAGGGGCTATATTCGTCGTCGCGGAGGGGGAAAACTTCGGTTCGGTGCACATAGCGCGACGAGGCGAAGATCGCCCGGCGCACGGTTCCGCTGGCGCGAATGGCGTCGATCATGTTCTGGACGCCTGTGGTGTTGGCATCGTAGTCGGCCAGGGTTTGGCCATCGAGGTCCACGCGGGCGGCGAGATGCACCACGTGGTCGGCGCGGAAGTCCCGGACTGCTGCTGTGAGTGCCGGGGCGTCTCGAATGTCTCCTTTGAGAAGCAGATTCCGATGGCGGGAGTCGCGAGGCAGGTCGTTGTCGAAATTCAGAACCTCCCACTGGTCTTTGAGAAAGCTGTCGATCAGATTTGTGCCGATGAAACCCGATCCGCCGGTGACCAAAACTCGTCCCATCTTCAACCTTTTGCCATTCTGTCTGCGAGTTCGGAATCGCTTTCATCGTAGCAGCTTGACGGTCTCTGGCCGCTGCCAGGTTGCCGGTATCGGATGCAGTGTAGACTCGACATGTTATGGACCTGCTGGGCTGCGGAACGGCGCTGGTTACACCCTTTCGCGGGGATGGAAGCATCGACGAGCGAGCGCTTTCTGAGCTGGCTCGGTGGCAGGTGGAGAGCGGAATCGACTGGCTGCTGGCCTGCGGCACGACGGCCGAGACGCCGACGCTCGATGAGGGCGAATGGCTGACGGTGATTCGCATTGTTGCGGAGGCAGCGGCCGGGCGGGTGCCGGTTTGGGCGGGTTGCTCGCACAACGCTACCCGGCAGGCTGTTGCGCGGGCGCAGGCGGCGGCGCAGGTGCCGGGGGTTACGGCGATTCTGACGGCGAATCCCTGGTACAACAAGCCGACGCAGGAGGGGCAGTTTCAGCACTTCCGGGCGGTGGCGCGGGCGGTGCAGCTGCCGGTGGTGCTCTACAACATTCCTGGGCGGTCGGCGGCGAATCTGGAGCCGGCGACGGTGCTGCGGCTGATTGAGGCCGCTCCGAATATCGAGGCGGTGAAGGAATCGAGCGGCAACCTGCCGCAGATCACCGAGTTGATGACGCTGGCTCCGGCGGGGTTTCGGGTGTATGCGGGCGACGATAACATGACGCTTGGCGTGCTGGGCGTGGGCGGCGCTGGGCTGGTTTCGGTGGTCTCGAACATTATTCCGGCGGAGATGGCGGAGATGGTGCGGGCAGCGCTCGGCAACGACTGGTCGACGGCGCGGCGGATCAATCGGAAGTACTTCCGGCTG
>CAZSWI010000210.1:0-7149 GCA_964610635.1 uncultured Acidobacterium sp. | reverse complement strand
TGAATCGCCGGATGTACCGCAGCGGCTCTTCCCACACCGCCATCTGCTCCAGGTGGTATTGCCACACCGTGTTCGATGTGGAACGCGACGAGCGCCGTGTGAATGACTTCCGCTTGATCGTCACGACCTTTCCGTTTGCATCCAGCCGCGTGTACTCCTGCGATGGCAAAAGAAAAGTGATCTGCGTTCCCTTCTTCCAGAAATGCCGCGCAAATTCGTGGCAAAACAGCAGCGCGTAGTAGCGCCGGCCCGACGACAGGATCAGAAGCGCCTGATCGAAACCCGGCCATTCCGTTTCGATATTCCCCTGGTACCACTGCCGGAACTCAAACCCATGAACACGGGCGCGGAGTACAGCGACACGAAGCAGTTCTGTACGGGTCATGGGGGTCTCTTCAGAGAGAGGGAAGTAATGCGCGGCGGGTGCGGGTCTCTCGGTCGCCCCCAGGGTAATCGAAACCCGTGCCCGAATCAAGTGAAAACATTGATTCAATCGTCCCGAATCCGTTCCAGACAATTGTGACGCCAGTCCCCCAACGCTGGACCGATACAGTAACCAGATAATTACCGCCCGATTTCCGCAAACTTCCCGATCGCGTAAATTTATGATTCTCCTTATATTTAGATCTACGCGTCTGAGCACAAAAGAGTTAGGCGCGCTGCTTTTGTGAGCTCGAAAAATACTCCCCACCCTGTTTACTGTCTTGCTTCTCCCTCATTCGCAGTGCGTTACGCGGCTCGGTTCTCCAGGCGCGCCGGTCAGCCTTCCCCGCGCAAATGCCTACCTGTTTTCATCATCGGAAAAACTCCCGCTGAAGGAGGCTTTTTCAGGCTGACCGCGGTATATCGAATCGATATTTGAAGACATGCCAACAATCCTGCCAAAGCGTCCACCGAACGGTAAACCCTGCCCCCGCTTAGCGAACAAAAGGAACGTAAGCGCGCGTTCGCGAGCGGTAAACCCGGAAAGAATCCCCGAAGCGCCCGGCAAGCAGACGATCCTCCGCGCCGATCCGAATCTCCGTCCCGGCCACGAAGAAGATGATCCCGGCCAGAAACATCGGCCACCACGTCCAGCAAAATCCCGTGGCCAGCAGCATCCCCAGCATCGAAGCGTAGATCGGATGCCGCAGCCACTGGTAAGGCCCCGTCTGGATCAGCTCATGATCTTCGCGCAATGCGGCGGCGTAGCGCCAATGCTTGCCCAGATTGCGCGCCGCCCACCACGCGAGCGCCACCGACGGAGGCCCCAGAACCATCGACGCAGCCAAAGACGCCACCGATTTATGAAATCCCACCGGGCGAACGTAAGCCCACACCAGCGCGAAGCCAATCATCACCAGCAGAATGCCCCATTTTGAAGAAGACGCTCGCGCCACTTCTGCCCGGTCGGCGGCCTGCTGCCTGGGCTTGATGAAGCCCACCGACCACACAATCCAGCAAAGGACCAATTCCGCGAACGCGACGTACCAGAGCATGCGCCGCATTATAAGTGCTCGATGCCTCTGAATCACGACGCGGGCCGGATTGCGACGTCTCCGCTGCCGATGGAAGTCGCGCCGTCGGATTGAGACCGAAGCCTGCAAGGCAACGTCTACAATCCCTGAAGATATGCTGCGCTCTGGATCTCCTGGCTGCATTTCTGCCGCAATATTCGTGCTGTTGCTGATCTCGGCGGCGGTGTGCGCAGGCGCCGATACGGTCCACACGAATCCACTGAATCTCCAGCCCGGCGTCCAGGAAGCCTTCCAGCACTTTTACAGCATGGATTACGACGACGCGCTCGACCGCTTCGAAAAAATCCAGTCCGAGCACCCCAACGATCCCATTGCCACCGGCTATGTCCTCGACGCTGTCCTCTTCCGCGAGCTCAACCGCCTCGATCTCCTCGATACCACCTTCTATGCAAACGACGGCTTCCTCACCGGCAAGCACACCGTTGTCGAAGATCCAAAGGCCAGGGAACGCATTAAATCTCTCGCCGGCCAGGCCATCAGCCAGGCCAATGCCATCCTCAAAAACAATCCCAATGACGTCGACGCTCTCTTTGCGCGCGGCTGGGTCAAGAGCCTCGAGGCCACTTACTCCGGCATCGTCGAGCGAGGCTACACAGCGGGTCTCAGACAGGCGCTGGGGGCGCGCGCCGATTGCGATCGCGTCCTCGAACTCGATTCGAAATACGCGGACGCGAAGCTGGTCGTCGGTGTCTATGAATATGTCGTCGGCGCCCTGCCCCTCGCCTTCAAAGTGCTGGTCGGTTTCGTGGGCATTCACGGCTCGAAGAGCGAAGGCATGGCCCTGCTGCGCGACGCCGCCGCTCAAGGCGTCATCACCCGCGTCGAAGCCAGCACATCGATGATGCTGTTTCTCCGCCGCGAGGCCAGGTATCACGAAGCCGTACAAATTGCCCATGGCATGGCCGATGAGTATCCTCGCGACTTCCTGTTCCACCTCGAAGAGGCCAATCTCCAGAAGGACGCCGGCGAAGGCATGGTCGCGGTCGCCTCCTATCGGCGCCTGATCGACACGGCGAAGCAGGCGGACTATTTTCCCAATGCGCACCTCGAGCTCGCCTATTTCGGCCTCGGCGATTCTCTGCGCGGCCAGAAGCAATACAGCGAAGCCGTCGAAGCTTATCGCGAAGGCGCTGACCAATCCCAAACCAGCCCGGAGCTCAAACGCCGCTGTCTGCTCGAGGCCGGCAAGACCTACGACCTTATGCGGGAGCATGATAAAGCGGTCCAGCAATACGAGGCAGTCCTCCACGCAGGCAGCGATACGGTACAGGGCGATCAGGCCCGCAGGTATATGAAGAGCGCCTATACCGGGAAGCAGTAACAGACCTCCAGCGTCAAAGATTACAAGTCAGGTCAGGACCGAAATACAGCGCCTCAAACCTCCCGAGTAGGCTGGATAGATGAAACGGGTGGTCATCTTTGGGCGGGGAGCGTCGGGTAAGTCTTCTCTCGCACGAACCCTGGGCGAAATCACCGGCTTGCCAGTCATCGAACTCGACAAAGTATTCTGGCAAGCGGGGCTGCAGGCTTTGCCGCCCGACAAATGGGCCAGCATTCAGAACCGCCTTATCCAGGATTCCTGCTGGATCATGGATGGGGATTTGGGGCCCTCCGACGTTATCGATCTCCGGATACGAGCGGCCGACACGATCGTCTTCCTGGACTTCCCCCTTCCCATCTGTGCATGGCGTGCAATTCGGCGATCACGCGAACGCGCCGATTTTTGGCAATGGCTGATCGCGTACCGTCACAAGTGTCGGCCAACCCTGATGCAGGCGTTTGCCAGCCTTGCTCCAACCGCCCCACTCTACCGATTGCGGAGCCCGAGAGCCGTGAAGCAGTTCATCGAAGACATGACTCGAAATGTGGCTTTGAGACGCGAGTGAAGGCCATATCGCTCTCGGCTAAGGGTGAAGTTTCCGGAATGTCATTGATTCTCTCGGCCCTCCGATACTTCCAGCCCCCATTTCGCGTACCCTGGCCCGAACACCCGGTCCCATCTGTCGTTGTCCGATACCCTGGCATTTCGCTCTGCCATGTTCCGCCACATACTGCAAAACTTCCTCGCGAGCTTCCCGTTCAGCATCGCACCCGAGAGACACTGAAGTCGCGAAAAACCTATGGTTGACAAATGCTTCAACCCGGCCTGTGGGCACGAACTCCGCTACCTCCGTGGTGGGAGAGTAATTCGTATCGTCAAAGAAGAAGGCGATCGTATCGCGGTCGAACATTATTGGCTCTGCGCTGGCTGCTATGCCTCGCACGACTTCGTATTTTCCAGCGGTGGCCCCGTCACCCTTGGACCGAAGAACAAAGCCTTTCTCGCGCAGGATCCCCAGAATCCTACCGACAACCTCGTCATCCTCACGCCAGGCCCTGAACTCATTTTGCGTGGTTAGCTAAGGGCGCCTGTTCCAACCAAAAGGCGGCGGCTCAGATTCGAGCGCGCCGCCTTCGTGGGTTAGGTTGACGGAAGGTTAATTCACATCGTCGACGTATCGCGCCAGGATTACCGGATCGCCCGACGTCGGTGCCTTGATCAGCAGACCCACAACCCGGATATTCGTGCCGCTGCTGACATCGCCGAGACCCGTAAAGCCATTGCGGAATTTCGTCCCGCTGGCCGTATACACCGTCACCGGACCAGGAACCAGCAACCCGGCAAATCCCGTGACGTTCATCTGGAATGTGCCGTTCCCCGTGTTCACCGAATTGGCGACGAGAGTCCCGTTGAAGCCCCAGTTGCGCAGCACCACGCGCTTCACGCTCAGCGCATCGCCGTTCGCCGCGCCCGCCAGCGTTCCGCCCACCGAAACATGCTGGCCAGGCAGCAGGCCTGAAGGATTGAACAGGAACTGCGTAAACGCGTTGTGCATCCAGTAGATGAAGAATTTCTCCGAGCCGCTCAGGTTGACCTGCGCGATGGTGCCGTCTGTGACCCCATCGCCGCTCGCCGGCAACGTCCCGCGAACGTAAAGCTGGAAGTCCGTCGCAGCGCCGGAGGAGGGCTGAACATACGTGACCTGCCCACCCGCGTAGAAGCCGTCCTGGGTCAGGATGGCAACTTCGTCGGCGTCGATGGTCGCATCGTCGCGATCGAGCGTGCCGGAAATCTGCACGATGCTGGTGGTAGTCAGATTGCCGAGCCCTTCACCGTTATCCCACTCTGTCTGGCCGTTCACGTTGACGGTGAAAACGCGGCCGTGTGGTCCCTGAACCGTGAACGACTGTGCCGTCACGCTTGGATTCACGACCCCCGCGATGAACTCATCGATGTACGCGCCAGGATCGCTCGGCCCCACTGCATTGATCTCGATGGTCGGGTCCACCTGTCCGGTGATTGCTCCGCTTGTTACCTGAATGGATTTATCGAGACGGAAGTCCATGTGGATGCCCACCGGTCCGCCACCCGCCGGCACAACCAGCGGATTGGCCAGTGTCTGCTTAACGACATTGGTCGTGAAGGTGCCGGGCATCGTCTGGATCGTCGGCGCGCCCGATCCCGTCGCCAGATACCCGATGACCGGCGCCGGCGTTGTCGCGAACGTTACCTGGATCTGCGTGTACGTGCCGCCCGGAACGTTATTCATGTCGAGCATGGTCTGCAGGCCGTTGTAACGAGCCCAGTCGACTGAAGGCGATCCACTCAGCAGCGGAACCGAGTTGTTGTCGGCATCAATCGCGTCGATCGATTGAACGGTGGTGGTAAACGACACAACGCTGGCCAGGGGCGCGTCGGTTCCGACCACGAAGGCCGAGCCGGTGCTGCCATTGGTTGAGGACTGAGTCCCTGAAGTCATACCGCAGCCAACGATCAGGAAAACCGAGAGCAGAAGGGGAGCGGCGCTGAGGCACAGAGCGGAAATGCGTGAGCGGATGTGGGTCGACATAGGTTAATTCGCTTTCCGCAGTTCCGGGTTGCCCCTCGTTCTCACGCTGCCGCTGAAGGAAGATCGGGGCCTGGACGCAGCGAGGAGCTGCGCGTCCGAGACGCGGGAGCTCGTTGCAGCCAGGCTGTGATCCTCGGTAAGCGGCGGCCGCAAAGCGCGAGTGAAGCGTGCCCGTGAACCGCTGATGTTTCGATTTTGATCGGCGAATCTCGCCGTCGCAAGCGTGAACACAACGATGCGGACGAAGTTTCGAAAAATTCTCGCACCTTGGTAACTTGCGCGGGAGTTTTGCGTCTGGCGCGGTGACCACAGTGGTCCGTGCTGCCAAAATTGTGCGAAATGTAATGCCCTTTTTACTGTGCATGCCTCGCAGGGATGCCATCCTGCATCAGAGCAACCGAAAGCAAAATTTCAGGCCAGCGCAGGGCATTACGCGAAAGTTGCAGACGATGAGAGACAACACAAAATCGCGATTCGACGCAGCAAATACGCACGCCTGGCTTTTCCCCCTCACCCACTGGAACTGGAAGGTCGCCCTCATGACAGCGGTGCTCCGCGGCCTCGCCTGCGTCGCCGCATTGCGCCACATGGAAACCCACGCGCGCAACCACTTCGGCCTTGTCGAAGCCGCCTTCGTCCTTCTCACCTGCGGCTTTTTCTCCGCTCTGCAACAGCAGTCGTTACAAATACGATCGGAAATTCTTGCCTGGTTCTCCTGTGTGGTCGCCGTTCCCCTTACCTCGCTCGGTTGCGATGCCGCCCTCCACTTCTGGCTCGACGGCCGCCAGACCCAGCAGCTCGGTATCGCCGCCCTCGTCTTCACCACCCTCTCCGCCACCTTTCACTGGCACATGATCCGCAACGGCGCCCTCCTCGTTGGCGACGACTCCCACTCCCTCACCACTGATCTGAAGCGAGTCCCCATCCTCACCGCCACCTACTTCGCCGGCCCTGTCCTCTGGACGTGGAGGGCCGCAAGCACCTTCATCGCCCGCGGCGAATTCTCCCCAGCCATCGAAGTCGTCGACTGAGACTGTCTCAACCCTCGCGCCGATGGGCCGCAACAGGATCCCCGAGAGCGCGCAGTTCTCCCAGGTGCTCGAATCTGCGTTCTGCTCAAACCTCGAGGAATAAATCCGGATCGATGCCCGCCTGCCTCAGAATCGCTCGAAGCGTACCCTCCGGCATATCGCCTGGGTGGTTCGGCACCGTCGTATATCGGTTTGTGTGGGGATTGAACCAGATCTCATGGCTCCCCGCAGCCTGCCGATCGAACCGGAATCCGCACCTGGCAAGCTTCCGCACAACCTCGCGATAGAGCGAAACCCCGCGAGTCGTCCCATCTACCCGGCAAACACGATGGTGTACTCCCGGCGCTCCACCGTGGTCGGCAGATCGGGAGAGGCACCGCGTTCCCGCCGCGCTTCTATCAGCTTGCGGGCAACGTCACGGGCGATCTCGAGCGCTTCCGCAACCGTGCGCCCCTGCGCCACCAGACCCGGCAGCTCGTCGGAAGTCGCCAGAAAAAGACCCTCCGGCAGCTCCTCTATCTGTACGCGAACAGCAAGCTCCATAGGCCCTCATCTTACCACTCGTGCCTTAACGATTCGCGCAGCTTGGGCAAGGGCAAACCTTACCACGCTTCAAGCGAGGCCCACCTCTGGCGTGGAAATGCTCTAACCTCATGAAGGACCTTTCATCCTGAGGAGCACCATGCGAGCACTCGTCAAGGCCCGCGCCGA
>CAZSWI010000209.1:0-7157 GCA_964610635.1 uncultured Acidobacterium sp. | reverse complement strand
CCATCGCCGCCGTAGCCGTCGCGTTTGGAAAATTCCTCGGCGTCTTCTTCCCTTCTGTTTCGACGACCAACTGGCTCTGGCACATCGGCCATGTACCCGCCTGGAAGGTCGGTCCGATGGTGCTGGGCAATATGGACATTGGACTGAGCACCGCGAATCTTGCCGGCATCGTGATCATCCTGCTGCTCGCGGTGGTGAACGTCTTCGGCGTGAAATTGGGCGCACTCGTTCAGAACATCTTCACCACGGCCAAGACCGCGGCGCTGCTGGGGCTGGTAATTCTGGGCATCCTCTTCGGCCGGAACGCGGTCGCGATGCACGCCAACTTCGGCAAAAATTTCTGGGCCGGCTGGCATAGCATGCACGCCGTCCAGGTCGGCGTGGGCGGCCCGATCGCCATGGTCGGTCTTCTGACGATTCTCGCTGTGGTGCAGACAGGTTCGCTCTTCTCGGCCGACGCCTGGAACAACGTCACCTACACGGCCGGCGAAGTACGCAATCCACGCCGTAATCTGCCTCTCTCTCTGGCCCTCGGCACAACGCTGGTTCTCGGCCTCTATATCCTGGCGAACTTTGTTTACCTGATGGCGCTGCCGCTGCACGGCGATCCGAACGGTACAACCATCGCGGCGCGCGGAATCCAATACGCCTCGGAAGATCGCGTGGCCACAGCCGCGCTGCAACAGATTTTCTCGCACGCGGGTGCCTACCTCATGGCCGGCGCGATCCTGATTTCCACCTTCGGCTGCGCGAATGGCCTGACCCTCGCCGGCGCTCGCGTCTATTACGCGATGAGCCGCGATGGCCTGTTCTTCAAAGCTGCCGGCAAGCTCCACCCAAAGTGGCACACACCGGTAGCCGCCCTGATCGTGCAGGCGCTGTGGACCTGCGTGCTCTGCATTTCCGGCTCTTACGGTCAGCTGCTCGACTACATCATCTGCACGGAGCTGGTCTTCTACATCCTCACCATCCTGTGCCTGTTTGTGCTGCGCGCCAAAAGGCCGCACGCGGAGCGCCCCTACCGGGCCATCGGCTATCCGGTGCTCCCGGCCGTCTATATTTTGATGGCCGCGTGGATTTGTATCGTATTATTGCGCTACAAACCGCAATACACATGGCCCGGCCTCGTGATCGTACTGCTGGGTGTGCCGGTCTTCGCCGTGTGGTCACGCAAGGCGGTCCCCGAAGCACTGCCGGCCTCGTCGTCCGGACAAATTCCTGGAGGAACATCCGAGAATGGCTAAGCTATTTGCGGTCAAGCCCCTTTCCCTCTTGAGCAAGGAAGCCGGTGAAGAAGGCGAGCACACTCTGCGGCGGTCGCTCGGTCCGGTCAACCTCATCACGCTGGGCATCGGCGCCATTATCGGCGCTGGCATCTTCGTGTTGACGGGGCAAGCGGCGGCCCTGCACGCGGGACCCGCGGTCGCCCTCAGCTTTGTTGTCGCCGGCATCACCTGCGCCTTTGCCGGCCTCTGTTACGCGGAGTTCGCCTCCATCATCCCCATCGCCGGCTCAGCCTATACCTACGGCTACGCCACGCTGGGCGAGCTGGTGGCGTGGATCATCGGCTGGGACCTGTGTCTCGAATACGCCTTTGGCGCGGCTACTGTGGCTTCGGGTTGGTCAGGCTATTTTCTCAGCCTGCTCTCGCAACTTGGCTTCACCCCCAGCCCGGGCCTGGCCCGCTTCACCACGACCTACGGCAACGACATTTATCTCTATCACGGCAACTGGATGCCGGCCATGTCGCTGCCCATGAATGTTGCAACGGCTGGTTTGCCGCACGTCGTCGGCATCTGTAATCTCGTCGCGTTTTTCGCCATCGTCGGTGTCACCGCCGTGCTCGTTCGCGGCATCAAGGAATCCGCCAACCTGAACTCAGCCATCGTCTTCGTCAAGCTGGCTGTGGTCGGTATCTTCCTCGTCCTCGGCATCAACTTCCTCTTCCACCATCCGCACCTCGCCGCTGCCAACTGGCATCCGTTCATTCCGCCCAATCAGGGTCGAGGCGCATTTGGCATCAACGGCATTGTTGCCGGCGCATCGTCGGTCTTCTTCGCCTACATCGGATTCGACGCGGTTTCAACCGCCGCCCAGGAAGCGAAGAATCCTCAGCGCGATATGCCCATAGGCATCCTGGGGTCGCTGGTGGTCTGCACCATCCTGTACATCGCAGTTTCCCTCACCCTGACCGGCCTTGTGAACTATCGCGAGCTCGACGTAGCGCAGCCTGTGGCGCTGGGCATCGATGCAACTGGCGTGACCTGGGGCAGCCTGCTCGTGAAGATCGGCGCGGTCTTCGGCCTCGGCACCGTGATGCTGGTGATGCTGCTCGGCCAGAGCCGTGTGTTCTTCTCGATGTCGCGCGATGGGCTGCTGTGGAAGTGGGCAAGCGACATCCATCCAAAATTCCGCACGCCGTGGATCTCGAACATCGTCGTGGGAACGATTGTGGCCTTCCTGCCCGCGTTCCTCCCCATCGGAAAGCTGGCCGAGCTGGTCAACATGGGCACCCTGCTGGCCTTCGCCATCGTTTCCGCCGGCGTCTGGATTCTGCGCGTGCGCATGCCGGACCTCGAGCGCCCCTTCAAGACGCCGCTGGTGCCGATTGTGCCAATCCTCGGCGTCATCAGCGCGTTTTATCTCATGGTCAATCTACCGCTGCTGACGTGGGAAGTAGTCGGCATCTGGCTGGTCATCGGGCTCGTCATTTACTTCACTTACTCGACAAAGCACAGCAAGGTGCAGGCGCTGCAGACGCAAGTGACGCAGCCGCGCTAACCCGGCCGTTGCACCCTCGGGATATACTTCGCCCGTGGACTACCTGTGGACACCGTGGCGCTACAACTACGTCACCGAAGGTGACAGGAAGAAGCGGCCGGGCATTCCTGAGGAGCTGGACGCGTGGCCCGGGGATATGGGCTGCGTCTTCTGCAACATGATCGCCGCCGCGGATTACGCGGCCGAGCACGGTATGGACCGCACCGAGGCCGAGCGCGCCGCAGGCATTGTTTTGCGGGCGCAGCACAATTACATCTGTGTCAATCGATTTCCATACACATCCGGACACATCATGGTGGTGCCCTACGAGCACCAGGCGTCGCTGGCTGCACTCCCTGACGACGCCGCGCAGGAAATGATGCGCCTGGCGCAGCGAGCCGAGCGCGCGCTGCTGCGGCTCTATCAGCCGGATGGCTTTAACTTCGGGCTCAACCTCGGCAAGTCCGCGGGAGCGGGAGTGGCAAAACACCTGCACCTCCACGCCCTGCCGCGGTGGACCGGTGATACCAATTTCATGACGGTGGTGGGTGAAACGCGCGTTCTTCCGGAAGATTTCTTCGTAACGTGGGAACGCGTGCGGCACGCATTCTCCGCGGACACCCAACAATCGAAATGAACCGCTCGACCCACTTGCCGCTTCCCGTTTCTCAAACTCCGCGCATCCAATGATCAATGGCATGGTTGTCGAGCCTGATCGGCCTGCGTCCCTATCGACCTATGCCCGGAGTGCCTTATGCCACGTGCTTCCGCCGCCAAACTTCAATCGCATCCACGGCCGCAAAGGCTCCCGTCTTCGGATTCAAACGCAGATGACGCCAAAGCATCGGCGCAGAAGCCGGAAACCAGCGTCCATCCCGTCGAGCCGCCCAGGGAGCAGCAAGCCGCCCGGGCAACGGGAACCAGCCAGTCGCAGCAGCGTCGCGTGCTCGGAGTTAATGTGGGATCGGGTCACGCCGAGCCTCATCCCGAGACGGCAGCCGGCCAGCACGCCACCGGTTCGTTCACAGGCCTCGGCAAGAAGAGCGCCCGCGGGAACGACTGATCCAGCCTCGCGCGACCTTTGGTGTTAAATCCAGGCCACTGGGTCGCGTTATCCGGTTCCTCTCCAAGGTATCCTGCTCTTGGAGAACCGAAAAATGCTCCCCGTCCTCATTCTGCAGATCGCTATTCTCCTGAGCGTCCTCATGCTCATGCTGAGAAAGGACCCATTGGGCCCTCTCTCCGCATTGTGTCAAAAGCTCGGCGAAGCCATCGGCGGGCTTGCCACCCAATCCAATCATCTGGAAACGGACATCCGATCCGGGATTCAGGAGATCCGTCAGGATCTCGCCGTCGGAATGGGACAGTCGCGCGAGGATGCTTCCCGTTTCTTCGATCAGGTTCGCCGGGATTCGAGCGACCTCCGGGAGCTTGTGACTCTGAAGCTGCAAAGCATCGCCGAAGATGCGGGCAAGCGGCACTCGGCGCTCATTGAAAGCACCAATGACAAACTGATTGCGATTGGACAAACATTGTCTACGGGGCAAAATACCCAGTCCGACGCGACCGTGAAGATGAAGGAAACCGTTGAGTCGACTCTAAGCCGCCTGGGCCGCGACCTGCGGGAAAACACCCAACAGCTTACCGAGGAAGTGAAGAACCGGCTGAAGGAAGTTGCCGAACAGCTGAACTCCTTGTCCGAGGCGAACGAACGCCGCCAGGAGGGACTGCGCCAGACCGTGGAGGGAAGGCTCGAGAAGCTCCAGGAGAGCAATGTCTCAAAGCTCGATGAAATGCGAGCAACCGTGGACGAGAAGCTGCATTCGACGCTTGAAAAGCGTCTGACCGAGAGCTTCAGCCTCGTGGCAGACCGGCTTGAGAATGTCCACACCGGCCTGGGCGAAATGAAGGACCTGGCAGTGGGAGTAGGAGACCTGAAGAGGGTCCTGACCAACGTGAGGGCGCGCGGAAATCTGGGAGAAATACAATGCGGAGCACAGCTGGATCAAATCCTTTCCCCCGATCAATATCTCAGGAACGCGGTGATCAGGGAGGACAGCCGGGAATGTGTGGAATTCGCGATCAGGATCCCCAACGGTGACCAGGAGATGCTGTTGCCCATCGATGTGAAGTTTCCCAGAGAGGACTGGGAACGCCTCGAAGATGCGATGGAGCACGGCACTGCGGAAGACAAGGCTGCGGCGCAAAAAGCCCTGGCAGCAACCATCAGGGCGGAAGCAAAGAAAATCTGCGAGAAATACATCTATCCGCCCCGCACCACGGAGTTCGCGCTGATGTACCTTCCAACCGAAGGATTGTTTGCGGAGGTGATGCGAATTCCAGGACTGTTCGACGACCTGCAGAGCCACTTTCATGTGAGCGTGGCTGGCCCCACCAACTTCGTCGCCATTCTCAACAGCCTCCAGATGGGATTTCGAACGGTCGCTATTCAGAAGAAGGGCGCCGAGGTTTGGCGCGTGCTCGGGGCGGCCAAACTGGAATTCCAGAAATTTGGCGGGTTGATGGCCAAAGTGGAGACGCAAGTCGGGACGGTGCAGAACACCCTGAAGGAAATCCGAGGTAAGACGAAAACCATTACCAGAGCCCTTCGCAATGTCGAAACAGCCGATGTGGAGCCTGTTGAGGCCCCGCAGCTCCTGGGTATCGAAGAGCAAGCGTTGCTGCCCCTCGAAACCGGCCGGGTCCTGGAGATGGCCGCCGCCGCAGGCAACGAGAGCGAGAGAACGGACACTTAGCGACTCGCCTCAGGCAAAAGGCGGGGTTTTCCAGAGTTGACCGGCTTGATTCCCCCCGAGTCCGTGACAGTGGCGGATTATCGCGTCTTGCTACGCAGTCAACTGCTGCCCCACGGGGCGCTTTTCGGTGGCGGGATCCGGCACTTCAGAGGCCGCCCATCTCAGCCGCTCGTTGAGGGAGCGAAGATTTTCGATCTGCGCTCGCAGCTCCTCGCGCCCTTCAATGCCGTCTCGTTCCAGACTCGCCACCTTCTCCTGAAACTCGTCGAACTTCGCAAGGATGGGCGTCAGCAGGTTGGCAATTGCCTTCTCCCGGTGATCGAGGTTGCTGCTGGCATACGACTGCTGTCTGCCCAGCTCCAGCTGCGCCAGGGCCAGGAAGTTCCGGTTATTCTCGTGCAGCGCCTTGACCGCCAGCGCGTCGAAGGTCTCTTTCATCGACCTTCTCGCTTCTTCTATCGCGTCGATTTTGCCTTGCAGAAGCGCTCTCGCATTTTCGGCGGACTCCTTGTCGCGAAGCGCCGCGTCGAGGGCGGTCCTGGCCCGCGCATTGTCCGAGGCCACGCGCAAGCCGGCGACAAGCCAGGCGATCGACGCGCCAAGAGCCAAACCGGCCAGCAAGGCAACTGCGGGGAGCATTCGAAGACTATAACCCCGAACGGTCCTGTGAACGGAGGTATTTTTTAGAGGTAACCAGGCTGATTCCCGTTTT
Source organism: uncultured Acidobacterium sp. (assembly GCA_964610635.1). GTDB lineage: Bacteria > Acidobacteriota > Terriglobia > Terriglobales > Acidobacteriaceae > Palsa-343. The sequence goes on along the minus strand of CAZSWI010000209.1, from coordinate 929 downwards.
GGCCATCGTGATCGCAGACTGCGTGGTCAGTGCCCCGCACCCGGAAATTTTGGGGACTCGGGGATGGCCGCACCGTCGGCGCGAGGATCGGACGCGCCGTAATTCACGCCGGTTGCACTGTCGTGGAGGACAGCCTGGCCACGGCCCATCGCAGTCGTGTACTCCTTCCGGACTTCGAGGACATGGCCCATCTTCGTGAGCGCCTGGATCGAGGCCGGCGTGACCCGCGACTCGATGACGATGTTGCAGCCCAGTTTGGCGTTGACGGTGAAGCGCGGTTCTTCGAGCGCCCCCTGGATGTTCATGTGGTAGTCCACCAGATTCGAAACGAACTGCGCGTGGGCCAGCGGCTGATTCCACCCGCCCATAATGCCGAAGCCAATGTGCTCGTCCCCGCGCTGCATGAAACCGGGAATGATGGTGTGGAGCGGGCGCTTGCGCCCCGCGAGCGCATTGGGCGATTGCGGATTCACGGAGAACAACCCCCCTCGGTTTTGCAGCACGAAGCCCATCCCATCCACGGTGATGCCGGAACCGAAGGCCGAGTAGTTGCTCTGGATAAAGGAGAGAATGTTGCCGTCGCTGTCCACAACGCTGAGATAAGTGGTGTCGCTGCCGGAAAGGGCTCCAGGCGCGACGCTGCAGTTGGCGTGGCCCGGATCGATGCTCTTGGCGCGGCTTGCGGCAAACGACTTCGACAGCAGCTGCTCCACAGGAATCTTCGAGTAGCGTGGATCGCCATCGTAAGCCTTCACATCGGCATACGCGAGCTTCATGGCTTCGATGCGGGTATGCAGTTCACCAGGGCTGTGCGGGCCCGCGGGATCGGGAGGGAATTGCTCCATAATATTGAGCATTTCAAGCGCGGCCATGCCGTCGCCGTTGGGCGGGATTTCGTAGATGGTCCAGTCGCGGTAGGTGGTGTGGAT
>CAZSWI010000208.1:0-7158 GCA_964610635.1 uncultured Acidobacterium sp. | reverse complement strand
CTGTGCCCTGCACCCTCTACCCTGTACCCTGTACCCTCTACCCTGTGCCCTGTACCCTCTACCCTGTACCCTGCAACCTGTCCCCTGTACCCTGTACCCTGCACCCTGTACCCTGAGCCACGCATCGCCTCCGCCGCGCGCGCACCAAACACCAGCCCCTCCAGCAATGAATTGCTCGCCAGCCGATTCGCCCCGTGAACCCCCGTGCAAGCCGCCTCACCCGCCGCATACATCCGCTTCAGTGATGTCCGCCCGTGCACGTCGGTCCTCACCCCGCCCATCAGATAATGTGCCGCCGGCCGCACCGGGATCAGGTCGCGTCGCAGATCCAACCCATGCTCGGCCAGAAACTGTGATATCCCAGGAAACCGCGTAGCGGGATCGACGCTCGTCACGTGCCGCATATCGAGATACACCGGCAGCGCCTCGCCACCCGCGCCCATCCCCTCCCGCGTGATCGCCCGCGCCACCACATCCCGCGGAGCCAGCTCCAGCAAGGGATGGTACCGCTCCATAAATCGTTCGCCCCGCGCATTGCGCAGCCACGCGCCCTCCCCGCGCAGCGCCTCCGACAGCAGGAACCTCGGCACTCCAGGCAAGCTCAGCGCCGTCGGATGAAACTGGTAGAACTCCATATCGGCGATCTCCGCCCCCGCGCGCCACGCCATGGCGATCCCATCCCCGGTCGCCACCGCCGGATTCGTCGTATCGCTGTACACCTGCCCCGCGCCCCCGCTCGCCAGCAGCACAGCCCGCGACCGCACCTGCCTCACCTCCCCCTCCCGGCTCAGCAGAACAGCGCCGGCAACCTCTCCACCCTCCACCAGCAAATCCAGAGTCGTCGTCCATTCCATCAGCGTGATCTTCGGCATCGACCGCGCATGCCGCAGCAGCGAGCGCCCAATCTCCGCGCCGGTCGCGTCCCCGTGCGCATGCAGAATGCGGTTGCGGCTGTGCGCTCCCTCGCGCGTCAGCATCAGCTGCCCGCCTTCTCGATCGAAATCCGTCCCCCACCGCAATAGCTCCTCCACGCGCTGTGGCCCCTCCTCCACCAGCACCCGCGCCGCCTCCCGATTCACCAGCCCATCGCCCGCGTTGACCGTGTCCTCCAGATGCAGCGCAACGTCTTCCTCACCGCTCATCGCGACCGCGATGCCGCCCTGCGCATAATTCGTATTCGATTCGCCCAGCGCCTCCTTCGTCACCACCAGCACGCGAGCCCCATCGCCCGCCAGGCCAATCGCGGCCCGCAATCCCGCAATCCCCGCGCCCACGATCACGAAGTCCGTTTCCTCGAACTCAGGCATAAGCGTTCAGGCTATAGGATTTTCGAAACCCGCGGAACGACTCAGCATCGCAGCCGGAGCCTGCCCGGCCACCAAGGGCTTTTCGAGCCTGTGATTGGGACCGTGTCGGATCAGATTTATGCCAGGGCGTTCGCAAACTTCCATGCAGCCTGAACCTGAAGATTCCCCTTCTTAATTCTCGATAAGTGACTTGGCGCTTATGCACTCATAGACGACCCGCAAGAGATCAAGGCCGCTCGTTTATGGAGCAAATCCGGGCTCGCATCGTGTCCAAACCCCGATCATGGCGGATTTGGGCTCGCGGAGAACGCGGCGATTCTCCTATACTGCTCGGCACCATGATTGCCCTGCGCACGGCCGTGCCCAGACCCGCCCTGCGAGAGTTTGTGCGGGTGTACGCGCAACGCGAGGTGACGAGCTTCCACTCCGGGGCGGCGTCGGTGATCGAGACGGTTCCCGCGCGGCTGGAACAGACGCTGGAGTTTCAGTTCGGCGTTCCCTTTAAGGTGCATCTCCCGCCGGGGCGCGAGCTCACGACACCAGAGCAGGTGGTGGTCGGCGCCCACGTGAGCGGCGCGGCGCATATCGAACTGCGGCCCGGGATCGTCTCCTTTGCCGTGTTCTTTATGCCCACCGGATTGTCGCGCTTGTTCCGGATCCCGGTCAGCGAGATATCGCGCCAAAACCACGACGCCGCCATGGTGCTGGGCAGGATGCGCACGCTGCGGGAGCAGTTGGGAGCATGCGCGCGCTTTGAGGAGCGCGTGCAGGTGATGGAGGAAGTCCTGCTGGCGCTGGCGGGGCGAGCGCGGGAGCGGACGCTGATGGCCACGGTTGCCGATCACGTCTTTATGCGGCGCGGCCTCGTCCCCGGCATCGGCCGCCTTGCTGCGCATACAGGACTGGGGATCCGGCAGTTCCAGCGGCGCTTTACCGCCGAGATGGGGATTTCACCCAAATTGTATGCACGCGTGGCCCGCTTCCAAAGCGCCCTGGACATGAAGATCGCCGCACCCCGGCAAAACTGGCTGGAGATTGCGCACCGTCTCCGCTATCACGACCAGATGCACATGATCCGTGACTTCCAGTTGCTGGGCGGAGACACTCCGGTGCAACTGCTGCGGCAGATTGGCGACGGCCGCCCCAGCGCCGTGGCCGAGAGCGATACAAAGGAAAAACATTTCGCCGGATGACGCATTTTTACTAGTCCGGCTCAGGCGCAATCGAGCAAGCTTGTCTGCAAAGGATCGCAGACCGGCCAGCCGATCGTTCCCCCCTGGTTACCCTGAACTCCCTGCTTAGATGTTCCGGAAACGGCCGAAACGAGAACTCGCGTTCGGCTGATCTCCCCCTGCCCCACAAAATCCGACGCACGCAAAGGAGAGATCATGAAATACGGTAAGGCAGCAAAAACTCTGACCACCCTCGCAGCTTTGGCCCTCGCTCTCACCCCAGCGCCCGCAGCGAGAGCCGAAAAAGGATGCTCGAACGCCACGCTGAAAGGTAACTACGCCGATCAGGACACCGGAACCATCGTTGGTGTCGGACCGTTTGCCGGCGTCAATGTGGACAGCTTCGATGGGCACGGGAAGCTTACGATCAGTGGAATTTCCAGCCTGAACGGCAGCGTCTCTCCGGGAGTGTCAACCGGTACCTACAAGGTGAATCCCGATTGCACCGGCATATACACAGTGCAGGATTCTTTTGGCGACACCTTTGACGCCTTCTTTGTGATCGGCGATGACGGGAACGAACTTCGAATCGTCATTACAGACGCGGGTACCGTGATCAACTGTGTCGCCCGAAAACAATTTCCAGAGCATCACGATTGAAGACTGCGATCTTCCCCGGCTGGGAAAGGGCCGCATCGCTGCGATCCGGCCCTTTCGCTCGTGTGATGACGACCGGTTGCTGAGCACTTAGCCAAATCCAGCCCTCAATTGGGACGTTCACGCCGATGCAGCTCATTGACGCGCCCTTGAGTCGCGCCTTTCGAATTCTGAGTGGATGGTCGCCAATCGGCAATTACCAGCGGCGCCGAGGGATCACAGCTCGTTGCTTTTCTCATCCCATTCACGTCTCTCACGCCTCGAAGTCCACCTCAACCGCCTCAATCAGCGGCATCAGCCACACCAGCAGCTCCCGATGCGCCGGGTGCCCCCCATAAGCCTCCAGAGCAGCGCGATCCGCAAACTTCATCACCCCGCCCAGCTCATAGCCCTGCGATCGCGGAGAAAAGTTCACGCCCACCCACGTCTCCATAAGCCCCGGAATGCGCCCCTGCAAGCTGCGAATCGCGCTGCGCACGCGCTCCCGCTGCTCTTCCGTAACTCCCGGCTTCCAGCGAAAAGCAAATGTGTGAATCACCATGGCGCGATTGTAGAACGCTCATGCAACCGCTGAAGCCGGCTCAGCCAGCTCACCCGCCAGCCGCACATCCGCGAAAACAAACCCATCCCGCTCCACAACCTCGCCAGCCTCGATCGGGATCGCCTCGCGAAACATCGGTCCCGCATAAACCACGCTGTGAAACTCCCCATTTTCTCCGCAAGGATCCACTCCGGCCGGCAAGTCGCGAAGGAAATCCGCATCGAACTCGCGCCCGGCAAACTCCCGCGTCAACTTCTTCGGGTCCACGCAAACAATGCGCGCGCGCAAACCGCTCGCGATCATCTCCTCCGCGAGCCGGCGCGTGTCCAGCCCCCAGATCGGAAAAACTGGTTTGAGACCGGTCCCTCGCAATCGATCTTCTCGATAGCGGCGCACGTCTTCGAGGAAGAGATCCCCAAACGCAATCGCTTCAACGCCATCGGCCACCGCCGCCTCGCACGCCCCGCGCATCGCTGCTTCATATTCGAAGTTGGAGCACGGCCACGGTAACGCCACTGCATATAACGGCAGTCCCACAGCCCGCGCCTGAGCCTCCAGCAAGGCCCGTCGAGTGCTGTGCATGGCAACGCGGTCAAACGCGCCATTCAGAGTAGTCAGCAGCCCTCTGATCTCATACTCGCCCTCGTAATCGCCGCCCTGCCGCAGCCGATGCAGCGCCCACGCGCTGTCCTTGCCGCTGCTCCACGAAAGAACGAGCCGCCGATCCACCACTCGAGCTTAACCCAGACTTACGAACCGGACTTCATCGCCTTCCGGCAGCGGCTGAACCCACCCGGCAAGCCACCCAAAGTAGTCCGCATCGCCCCGGCCCACAAGCTCCTCGTTCGACTCAACGCCAAAGCCCGCGACGCCTCAGCCTGCCAACATATACGCCCCGCCGTTGACCACATGCAGGAAACCGCCAGCCTGCGCTCGTTTTTCGTTCGCCCGCCCTTTTTGTCAAGTTTCCACCAAATACCCAAAGTAACAAATGCTCAAACCACATCACTTACAAGCCAACAAAGTTGGCAGTTTTTCCCTCCCACCCTGCTATTCTGAACTTATAGAGTAAAAAAAGAAAAAGCCCGCCCGGTACAAGCCGCGCAACCCACCGAGATCGAAGCACTGAGCCTGCCGCCGCCGTTTTCCTCAGGAAACGGCGGCTCGTCGTTTGCTCCTGCAACGGCCTCCGATTGTGCGGCCTGTTCCCCGTGCGGGCTTTTCTCTCTGGAGGAAACCCCAATGGAATGCCGCTTCATCTTCCCGGACGGGAAACGTTGCCGCTGCCGCGCCACACCCAGCCATGTCTTCTGCCGTCAGCACGCGCCCCAGTCCCAAACTTCCCGCCCGCGCACCCTCCACCCCGAAAGCGCCGCCGCCGCAGGCTCGTCCTTCCGCAACTGGCGCGACCTCGAACGCAACATCGTTACCCTCGAGCCCGAGGAACTCGCCGCCGAAGCTTTCTACATCCTCGACGCTCTCCTCAATGACGGCCCCCACGGCATCTCCGACCGCAACGCCGGCCGCATCCTCCGCGCCCTGCTTCGCCGGCTCGGCTCAGTTCCCTTCTGCCTGCCTGACGATATCTTGGACGAACCTGCCGCCAACCTTCCCGCCGCTCCCAGGCCAGTCGCCGCCTACCCCGTCGACCCCGAAGCCTTCGAGCGGATGCTCTCCCTCCTCGAGCGCTACGCTCCCTTCATCACCGGCCAGCCCACCTGCCACTCAGGGATAACCACCGTAACCCATCCCGCAACCCTAACCGATCCAACAGCCCTCCCGCACTTCGACACCCCCTGGGAGTAGGCCAATGCCCAAAAATTATGGCTCAATCAGAAATTTCCCCTCACGCATAATCATCTCCTCCTCCATCCAGATATTGAACCGCAACCCCACAACGTCGATATGCGTCGAAGACCGCCATTCAGCGCCCGTGTGCTCCCCATATGGATTCCCAAATGCAATATGTATCCCCGGAAATTTCTCATCCTGAAGAATGTTGCCAATCACCCGCTCAACCCCGATATTCGTCCCGATCGCAAACTCGCCAACCCGCTCCGAATTCTCATCGCTATGCGTGTAAGCCTCAAAGTCCGCCTGCAGAGACCGATTCTCCGACCGGCACTCAACAATCCGATTCCCCCGAATCTCTATCGTCAAAGGGGCCGATTCCAAAAGCCCATACTGTGCGCAAAGATAATCCCCAACCACTCCATCCACTACGAAAATCCCGTTGACTTCTCCCGGCGTAGTAAATATCTCGCCCCCCGGCAAGTTACCCCACTTATCCCGCGATATGATCCCCGAAGTCTTCAGCCACTTATACTCAGGATTCAACTCAGCCCGTATGTCGGTGCCCGCAGCCGTCGTCGCACGAATAAACCGTGCCCGCCGCGCCTTCTCAATCACCCTCTGCGACAGCCGGTCCACCCGCTCATAATCGGCTCGCATGCCCTCGCACATAATCTGCGGCGTTATGTTCACCATGTGCGCATGCCGCATTCGGCGCCGATTGACGACTTCGGTCATCTGCATCCGCGACTTCAGTTCGTTCCGCTGCACCTGCACCGCGAAGATGCTCACATCCGACGTCTCCATATCGGCCAGAATCTCCGCCGGCATCGCCATCAGCGGCCGCGGCGCCAGATCCTCAAGCACGAACGCGTTCCAGCGGCATCCATTCGCCGCCAGTTCCTGCGCCAAAGACGCCGCGATCGGCGCCGTCTCGCGATCGCAGATCAGCGTCACCTTTTCCGCAGGCTCAACACGCAGGCAAATGCCAATCGCCGCACGCGCCCCCGGCGCAAACTCAGCAGGAAACGCCATCTCCAGCAGCATCGAACGCGAGGAAGAATCGGAGGAAAGGAGAAACGAAGACGATCCACTCATCTGGTCAGGCCACCTGAAAATTTCATAAGCCAAAAACATAGATGCGCGCACCGCATCCCGCGCGTCCCCAATATCAAGCCATCTGCGATGCGGCCGAAACCGGCTCGAACAGCCCGGCCTTCGTCTCTTCGGCCATGTAGTCGACAACAGCCTTCAGATCTTTGGTCTCCTCGAACACCCGCAGCTGCCGGTCCGCGCCCGTCCCATTCTTCAGAATGGTCCGGATGTATTCAATTGCCTCGCGGCTCTCCAGCTCATCGACGACTGGATCGATCAGCTGGAGATACTCCTCGATCAGATCGCGCTCCGGCACCTCCTGCTGCTTGCCGAAGTCGATCAGCATTCCATCCAGCCCGTACCTCACCGCGCGGAATTTGTTCTCCATCAGCAAGGGCCGCGCATACTGGCGAAAATCCTGGTTTGTCTCGTGCAGCCGAAACAGGGTCGCCGCAGTCGCCTGGATCAGCGCGGCAATCGCCACAGTCTCCTCGGCGCGCAGCGGAATATCGCACGCCCGCACCTCGACGGTATCGAAAAAGGGATGCGGCCGGATGTCCCACCAGATCTTCTTGCCATTGTCGATGCAGTTGGT
>CAZSWI010000207.1:0-7177 GCA_964610635.1 uncultured Acidobacterium sp. | reverse complement strand
ACAATCCGAAAATTCCGCACCTGCCCCACCCCCACCGGCTCCGGCCGCGCCGCCGCGTTCCCCTTCCATCGCGCCTGCAACATCGAAGTCAGCGAAGACAAATCCGCCCCACCCCCGCTCTGCGACTGCCCCGCAGCATCCTCGCGCAGACGGCACGCCACGCGAATCCCTTCTCCCAACTCCACCGTCGCCGAACCGCCAGCCTGCTCCACCACGCGACCTGAAACCACATCCCCAACCTTGTGCTCGCCCACATACTCATCCAGACTCGTCGGCACCAGCTGCTTCATGCTCAGCTTCGCCTGCCGCTTTTCCGGATCGATAGCCAGCACCTGCGCCCGCACCACCTGTCCCACCTTCAGCACGTCCTGCGGATGATGCAGATGCCGCTCCGCCGTAATCTCGCTGATGTGCACCAGCCCCTCCACGCCCGGGCTCATCTGCACAAACGCGCCGAATTTCTCCATCCGCGTCACCGTACCCTCCACCGCCGAGCCCACCGGAAACTTCTTCCCCGCATCCGCCCATGGATCGCCCAGCGCCTGCTTCAGCCCCAGCGAAATCCGCCGCTCCGGCGGGTGCACGCTCAGGATCACCGCCTCCACCGTGTCGCCACTCTTCAGCACATCGCTCGGCCGCCGCACCTTCTTCACCCACGACATCTCCGACACATGAATCAGCCCCTCGATCCCCGGCTCCAGCTCCACAAACGCGCCAAAATCCATCAGCCGCGTCACCGTCCCGTTGATCCGCTCGCCCGCCTTGTACCGCTCCGCCGCCGTTTCCCACGGCTCCGGCTGCAGTTGCTTCAGTCCCAGCGAAATGCGCCGCGTCTCCGCATCCACCTTCAGCACCTTCGCCTCGATCTCCTGGCCCACCGCCAGCACGTCCTCAGGATTCCCCACCCGGCTCCAGGAAATATCGCTCACGTGAAGGAGGCCATCGATGCCGCCCAGATCCACAAACGCGCCGAAGCTGGCCAGGCGGCTCACCTTCCCGCGCACCACATCGCCTTCCTTCAGCGCCGCAATCTGGCTCTGCCCCTGCGCCAGCGCCTGCTCCTCCAGCACTGCGCGCCGGTCCACAATCACGTTCTCGTCCGCGACATCCAGCTGCGCTATCCGGCAGGTAATCTCCTCGCCCACGAGCTTCTCCAGCTCCCGCGCGTCGTGCGTGCCGCTGCGTGAAGCGGGCATGAACGCCCGCACCCCCACGTCCACACTCAGCCCGCCCTTCACCACGGCGGTCACCGTGCCCACAATGGCCAGCTTCTGCGCAAACGCCGCTTCGAGCGATTCCCAGTCCGTCGGCTGGCTCACCCGTGCCAGCGACAGCTCGTAGTACCGCTCCTCGTTGCGTCCCTTCACCGACACGCGGAAGCGGTCGCCCACCTTCACACTCTCCGCGTTATCGCGAAACGCCGTGCGCGCCAGCACCCCCTCCGTCTTGTAGCCGATGTCGAGATATACCGCGTCGGCCGAGACAGAAATCACCGTCCCCTCCAATTGCTTCGCACCCGGCTCCGTCCGATGGCTCTGCTCAAACTGCGAAAGCATCTCGCCAAACGAAGCTTCCGCATTCCCGGCGTCCGGGCTCTCCGGGTCCGTGTTCTCCGTGTCTGCTTTCTCGAGAGGTTGCGCGGACTCGGCTTCAACCGCCGGCATAGGCTCAGAAATAATCTCGTCGCTCATAGGGGATCCTTCTTATTCTGGCACGCGGGCATTCCCTGCGCACCTCCAACTGGATGCTCTGTGCTCAATCCCTTCATACGCCCCTAACCCGCGCGTGGCATACTTTCCTCCACACCGCACAACGAAAGGAACAAGATGCCCACCAGCCTCACCCCGGACCAAATGAAGCAGCGGGTCCGCAGCCATTTCGAAGACTTCGTCAACCACCGCAAAGCTGAAGTCATCCGCAACAACATGACGCCGGACTTCTTCGACCACGACGGTCCCGGCGGCCAACCCACCGGCATCGAAGGCGACGAGCAAATGATGCGGGGCATGTACAAAGCTATGCCCGATATCCGCCTGACCATCGAAGACCTCATCGCGGAGGACGACAAAGTCGTCTGCCGCAATATCTGGCGATGGACCGATCCTGCCTCCGGCCGAAAAATGCAGTTCCAGGGATTCGTGCTGTGGCGCTTCGAAGGGGACAAAATCGCCGAGCGCTGGGCGACCGTCACTTCTCCCTCCCTATCCTCATCCTGGACCAAAGCCTGAGCCGCACTCGCCCGGCCATCTGGTCCACAATAAGAGTTATGGCCACCGCCGCGACCCCAGCACTCCTTACCCTCGCCGCCTTCCAGGAAGCCCAAACCCGTATCCGCGGCGTAGCCCTCCACACTCCCCTCATCCGCCTCCTCGACCCCAGCTTCCAGGACGCCGAAGTCTATATCAAAGCCGAAAGCCTCCAGCCCATCGGCAGCTTCAAGCTACGCGGAGCCTACAACAAAATCGCCCAGCTCACATCCGACCAGCGCGGCCGCGGCGTCATCACCTACTCCAGCGGCAACCACGCTCAGGGCGTCGCCTACGCCGCCCGTGTCGTCGGCGCCAAAGCCGTCATCGTCATGCCCTCGAACGCCCCTGACGTCAAGAAGCGTGCCACCGCCGCCCTCGGCGCAGAGATCGTCGAAGTAGGCCCCGCCAGCTCCGACCGCAAGCAGAAGGCCGAAGAACTCGAAGCCCAGCACGGCTACGTCATGATCCCGCCCTACGACGACGAGCAGATCATCGCCGGCCAGGGCACCTGCGGCCTCGAAATCCTCGAAGACCTCCCCGACGTCGACCTTGTCCTCTCCCCCGTCTCCGGCGGCGGACTCCTCAGCGGCATTGCGACCGCCATCAAGCACGTCCGGTCCGACGTTCGCGTCATCGGCGTCGAACCCGAGCTCGCCGCCGACGCCCAGGAAAGTTTCCGCAGCGGCCGCCTCGTCACCTGGCCCGCCGACATGACCACCCGCACCTTCTGCGACGGCCTCCGTACCCAATCCCTCGGCGAGCGCAACTACGACCACATCCGCACCTACGTCGACGACATCCTCACCGTCACCGAAGCCGAAATCCGCTCCGCCATGCGCACCCTCGTCCATGTCGCGCGCCTTACCCCGGAGCCCAGCGGAGCATGCTCGTCCGCCGGCATCCTCTTCCACCGGGAACAACTGCTCCCCTTCCGCAAAGTCGTGGTCGTCATGAGCGGCGGCAACGTCGAACCTGACGTTTTGAAATCAGTCCTCTCCGAAGAAGACCACAAGTGAACGAAACAGCTTCCAGAAAAAGTCCTGGCTTTGAAGGCGCACAGCTTCATGAGCATGCCCTGAGCGAAGCGCCTGAAGGCGCGCAATCCAACGGGTGCCGTACCAGCCGGAGTCTGAATTCGAATTCAGCCGCCGAGGGACAGTTTTTGAGACGAACCACCCTTTCTCACCGTCCTACCCTCGTCATGCGTCTCATCCCTGCTTCCATCCTGCTCGCGGCCCTCGCCGCTCCGGCCCTTGCTCAAAAGCCTCTTCCCCGCCAACAGATGCCAAAGAACGGCACCCTCGCCACCATCGTCCGCGATGGCAATCTCTACGCCAATCCCGACGACTCCGCTGGTCCCATCGCCACCATCGTGCCCGGTCGCGAACTCGTCATCGTCGAACGCAATGGCAAATGGCTCCGCGTCTTCGCCAACACCGATGTCCCCGACACCCGCCAGGCCGACCGCCCCACCTTTGGTACCGAAAACGAAGCCCAGCCCATCTCCGGCTGGATCCTCGACAAAGGTATGGTCGACGTGAACACCGCGCATGGCGACCTCATCCTCTTCGGCACGGCCGACAATCTGGAGCAACAGGCCGCCGTCCCCGATCCGCCGCCGAACCTTGCTCAGGAAGCCCGCCTCCTCTACCGCCGCGTCGTCATCATGTTCCCGCAATCGCCCTGGGTTCCCGAAGCCATGTACCGCGCCGCCGACATCCGCTGGCAAATTCAGAAAGCCGATGCCTCCACCCTGCCCTCCGCTCACGAAAAACAAAACTACCTGCGCGAGCAGATGGACGAGGACGAGATGCGCAAGATTCAGAAATACTTCCCCCAGACCAAATGGGCCGACCTCGCCGCCTTCGACCTCATCGACAACAAGCTATGCGGCGACTGGCAGGGCTCGGAAAAATGCCCCGAACAGGAAACCGGCTACTACCTTAAATACGTCGACGAACACCCCAACTCACCCAGCGCTGCCGAAGCCCTCTACGACGCCCTCTTCCGCCAGGCCGCCGCCGGAGACATGTGGCAGGCCGATGGCAACGGCAAGCGCGCCGACGAAGATCGCGGCCATGCCAATTCAATCTTCGCCCGCCTTCAGCAGAAATATCCTGACTCCCCGTACACGGCGCGCGCCGCCAGTCTGATATACAAGGTGGATCAGGGAATCGCCGTATACGGCAGCAGTCGCGAATAACCGGCTGGTGCATCCCTGGGTCGGAGCCGAATGAACGACTACGTCGTCTCTGTGCTGCTCGGCATCATCGAAGGCCTCACTGAATTCCTGCCCGTCAGCTCCACCGCCCATCTGCGCATCGGCGAAGCGCTGCTCGGCATTGGCCTCGACGACCCCTACTGGAAGATGTACACCATCGTCATCCAGCTCGGCGCCATCCTCGCTCTCACTCTGCTTTTCGCCGGCCGCATCATCGAGTTCATCCGCACTTTTCCTCGGGGCGAAGACGGCAAGCACACCATCTGGAATCATCCGCTCACACTCACGGCAGTCGCTTTCGTTTCCACGGCCATCCCCTCGTTGCTGCTCACCAACGTCATCGGCCAGCACCTTGAGAGCCTGCGCGCCATCGCTCTCGCTCTCATCATCGGAGGCATCGTCATGTGGGCGGTCGACGCGTGGAGCGTGCGCAGTGACGCAACCGTGGCCGACGTCGAACAGATGTCCCTCCCTCAGGCCGTCTGGATCGGCCTCTGCCAGGTCACCTCCGCTGTCTTCCCCGGCACCTCGCGTTCCATGTCCACCATTGCGGCCGGCCAGGTCGCGGGTATGACCCGAACCGCCGCCCTCGAATTCAGTTTCCTTGTCTCCATCCCCACCATGATCACCGCCACCCTCTACGACCTGGTCAGGAGCCTCTGGCCCGGCCTTCACCTCCTGCACTGGCGCAAACCTGGCGGGACCTCCGGTCTCCACTCCCACCTTGCCCCGGTCCATATGGACGCCCATGGCTGGATGGTCCTCACCATCGGCTTTGCCGTCTCCTTCTTTGTCTCTCTTGGCGTCGTCGAGTGGTTCCTCCAGTGGGTTCGCAACCACGGCTTCGTCCTCTTCGCCGTCTACCGCCTCTTCCTCGGAGCCGCCCTGCTCCTCTGGGGCGGGCGCATGGTGTCCGGCAATTAGGATCCAAATGCCAGAGCCTCCAAATAGCTCGTCGGAATCTGTACCGATGATTGAAGAACTACCCGAGCCTGGGCAAACAACGGGACCCGCATTTGCCTCAGCGGTGTTTCCCGGACTCGGACAGCTCGCTCTTGGAGAAGGGTCGAAGGCACTCGTCTATTTCGTTCTTCTGGCGATCTGGATTCTCCTCTTCTTCCCACCTGTGCAGTCTCCGCGTTACTGGAAGGTCTGGGGTAACCAGGAACTCGCGGGAATCGCGCTCGCATTCGCTTCGACATTTCAGGCGCTCCGCTCCAGAGCCGGTGGAAGACGCCCAGGTCACCTTGTCTTGCTGGTCGCACTTTTGCCGGTGTCCGCAACCACGATGGTCGCCTCCCATCACTTTCTAACGCGGGCCGCGGGGTTTCGCGATTATCGGATTAACGGAACGGCGATGCAGCCGGCGCTCCGCGACAAAGACACAATCATGGCGAGTCTGCACGAATTTCGGATGCGTGCTCCAGCTCGAGGCGAAATTGTGCTGCTCAAGAGCCCCAATACACCCGGTTCGATCATTATCAAGCGGGTGATTGCTGAAGGAGGAGACACGATCACTGGGAAGAACGGTCAGGTCTTATTGAACCGCCAATGCCTTGATGAGCCGTACGTTGTGCACACAGCTCGACCCGCGCTACAGTTGATGAATTTCGGACCTGTCACGGTTCCTTCTCATAAGTTTTTCGTCATGGGGGACAATCGCGACTTCAGCCTCGACAGCCGTCAATCCCAATTTGGCTTGATCGAGGAATCAGCGATTTTGGGAAAGGCGATTTATATTGTTACGCCAGCACACAATGGAACGGGACACGAATTGCGCTGAACCAAAATGCGGCTTCAGCTGCCGTGGATGAGCTCTTCCGCGACAATTCTCGCCGCAATCTCAGGCCTCCACAACGTCAAACCCAAGCCGCCCCGCCGCCTCCAGCAGGCGCGCATCTCCGCAGATGAACACCCGCCCCCGGGGATGACCCCTTGTCCATGTCATCGCCGCTGCCAGTTGCAGCGCATCCGCCGCGCTCAATGGAAACCGCGCCAGCAGCATCTCCGCATCGTCGCGCATCGCTTCGGTCGGCGCCAGCTCGCTCCAGCCTTTACGCAGACCATCGAGGCGCTTTTCCGCACCCGCATGTTCGGTCGCGCTCAGGTCACCCGCCCGCAGCAATCGTTCCAAAGCGCTTCGTACTTCCACGGGTGTGGCCCACCATACGACAACCGAATACCGGCCGAGCAGCCGATGGGTGTTGGGACTCACCTTCTGCCGCGCGCAGAATGGAACCAGCGCACTGCTATCCCAAAACGCAGGCTTCAACGGTCGCCCCGGCTCTCAATCAGCGCCTTCACCGCCACATCCCGCGGAACATTTCCCGTCGGCAGGGCGAAGAACGCGTCCCAGTCCATTGCCTGCTGCGGCAACTTCATCGCGCCGGAAGCCACCAACTCCGCTTCCTCTTCTGAAATCGAGCTGTGGTCGAATGGCAGAATTCGCGCCACCGGACGGTTCCGGTCCCGCACAATCACCTCTTCGCCGTTTTGCACGTAACGCAGATACGCGCTCAGCCGATTCTTCAGCTCGCCAATATTCACCGTCTTCATAAAAATCAGTCTACGCCGACTTAGCCAACTTAGCCAAATAAAAACCCCGCCCTATCCACCTCGATTCCCCTCAACCTTTTCCCTTAAATTCCCCCGCCCATCTGGGATAATAGCTTTGCTCTGGCCTTCGGCTCTGACCGTCCCGGACTAG
>CAZSWI010000206.1:0-7192 GCA_964610635.1 uncultured Acidobacterium sp. | reverse complement strand
AATGGGGCCCGTCAGGACGTAGACGCGCACCTCATCCTGAAGATGCCATCGAGCCCGGAAACGATCCTTATGACACTTTAACGGAGGCATACGGGAGAAAAGCAATCCCTCTTCCGGCTGAGTTCCTTGTTTCGTTCTTGTTTCCTTTCTGATGAGCCGCCACTCCCCGGTGCACCCTGCGCCCACCCTCCCGCATCCAGTATGATCGGAGGGCGCAAACGGCACGGGCCTTCCGTATCCGCAAATCCGGCCCGCGCGACCCCTCGGAAATTTTCACCACACACAGTTCGCAAGGAGGTAATCCTTTGGCATTCGAAGTTCCACCTCTTCCCTACGATTACTCGGCGCTTGAGCCCTATATCGACGCCGAGACGATGAAGCTGCACCACGACAAGCACCACCAGACCTACGTTACCAATCTGAACGGCGCCATCGAAAAGCATCCCGACCTCGGCAAACACTCGGCCGAAGACCTGCTGCGCAATCTGAACAGCGTGCCGGAAGACATCCGCACCACCGTGCGCAACAACGGCGGCGGCCACGTGAACCACTCTATGTTCTGGGTGATCATGAAGCCCGGCGGCGGCGGCGAGCCCACCGGCGCCCTCGGCGACCAGATCAAAAAAGACTTCGGCAGCTTCGAGGACTTCAAAAAGCAATTCAACGAAACCACAGCCAAACAATTCGGCTCCGGCTGGGGCTGGCTCATCTGGGACGGCAAACTGAAAATCGTCACCACCCCCAACCAGGACAGCCCGCTGAGCCAGGGTCACTACCCAATCCTCGGCAACGATGTCTGGGAGCACGCCTACTATCTCAAGTATCAGAACCGGCGTCCCGAATACCTCGCCGCCTGGTGGAACACCGTCAACTGGGGCGAGATTGGCAAGCGCTTTGAACAGGCGAAAAAGTAGAACTGCAGTCAGCAGCCAGTAGCCCGCAGCGATTTCCGCTGCTGGCTGCTGCCCTCTTCGTTGCCCGTTGAATTAACCTCCCGTTAACCTGCCGGTAACCTTAGCAACCATCCATCTACAGGTGCAGGAGAGCGCGTCAGATCGCGCCACAACCGTCTTCTGCCGGGCCTGCGCCGTGCGCCTTCGTGGGCCACTCCAGACCCCCGAGGTGCCCCATGGCCGAGATCCGCCCCTTCCCCGCTGGCAATTTCCAGCAACTGGACGAAGCCAAACCTTCCAGCATGCATTGGAAGATCATGTTCATCTCCGGCATGGGCTTTTTCACCGACGCCTACGACCTTTTCATCATCGGCGTCGTCATGACCATGCTCCGATCGCTGTGGCACACCGGCAAGCTTGAGGAAGGCCTTGTCGAATCGACCGCCCTGCTGGCCGCTGCCATCGGAGCTCTGCTCTTCGGCCGCGTCGCTGACATGGTCGGCCGCAAACGCATTTACGGCCTCGAAGTCCTGGTGCTGGCTGCCGGCGCCATCGGCTGCGCCTTCGCCGGCAATATCTGGTGGCTCATCGGCCTGCGCTTCATTCTCGGCATCGGTATCGGTGGTGACTACCCCGTCTCCGCCATCATCATGAGCGAGTACGCCGGTAAAGCCTCGCGCGGCATGATGGTCACCATGGTCTTCGCCATGCAGGCTGCCGGCCTCATATTCGGCCCACTCTTCGCCGTTGCGCTGCTTGCCACCCACCTTCCGCACGACATCGTCTGGCGCATCCTGCTCGCCTTCGGCGCGGTCCCGGCTCTCGCGGTTTACTGGTCCCGCCGCCATCTGAAGGAAACTCCACGCTTCCTCCACGCCTCAGGCCAGGAAGAAGATTCGCGAGGCAAGCTGGTTCGCGCGAAGCATTTTGACGAGAAGCATCATTCCGTTTCTTTCTGGGATGGCTTTCATCGACTCGCCAACGACAACAAGCTTCTCAGCCGCCTCATCGGCGTGAGCCTCGCCTGGTTCCTCATGGACTTCGCCTACTACGGCAACACCGTCTCAAGCCCGCTGGTCCTCTCCGCGCTGGGCGCGCACGACAGTCTGCTCAAGAAGACCATCACCCAGCTCGTCATATTCGCCGTCTTCGCCGCACCGGGGTACGCCGTCGCCATCCTCACTATGGACAAGCTCGGCCGCAAAGTCATCCAGTCCCTCGGCTTCGCCATGATGGCCATTGCCTTCGCGGTAATGGCGTTGGTGCCGAACATCGAGAAGCTGGTCATTCCCTTCGTCGTCATTTACGGCATCAGCTTCTTCTTCACGGAATTCGGCCCCAACGCCACTACCTTCGTTTATCCATCGGAGATTTTCCCTGTCCGCGTACGCTCCACCGGACACGGCATCGCGGCCGCAATGGGGAAACTCGGAGGCTTTTTCGGCGTCTTCACCTTTCCGTTCCTGATGCGCTGGCACGGACTCCTCGCGGCGGAATCAGGAGCCGCCATCGTCAGCGTCCTGGGCCTGGTGACCACGCTGTCTCTGCTCCCGGAAACCAAAGGCAAGAGCCTCGAAGAACTTTCGTCGGAGCCGGGAACGCCGATGGAACGGGCTCAGGCAGCATAGCCAGGCTCAACCTGCATCTACAGTCGCCCAACGCCAAGGGCTTTATCTGCCTCATTCTGGTTTGGCCCGAAGGGCGTCCGCCTGGACGGCCAGTCCCCCGCAGCTTTTGGAGAGAATCTGTGTCTAATAGAGCAGGAAGGTCCTGCTCGAACCATGCGTTTACGCCTGCTCTCGCTCCTCATTGCTTCGATCCCCGCTTTTACCATCGCCCAGGCCCAGGCCGCGGGCGCACCCAGTGCAGCGGCCCCGGCCGTCCCCGCCGGCCAGGCTCACTTCAACCTCGTTCAGGCGAATGACGGCAAAACTGTCGGCTCTTCGGACTGCTCCGTCTCCAGCACGCCCGGTGGCTACCAGATCACCTCTCACGGCGACCTGAAGATGCCGAAGTTCACCTACACCTTCACCAACGAGAACCGCCTCGACAGCCGGCTTAACATCGTTCACGACCAACTCACCGGCACGGTCAACGGCGCTCAGGTCACCTTCAATCTCGCGTCCGATCCCACCGGCCGCCAGTTTCAGGTCAACATCGACGCCAGCGGAAAGCAGACCAGCAACAGCTTCGATCGCCATCAGCACACCGTCCTGCTCGCCGACCTCGACTCCGCCGCCTATGTCGAAATGGTGCACTTCGCGATTGAAAATCCCGCCACCACCTGGATCGTGATCCCCAAACAAAACGGCCTCCTCGTCCCCGCCCAATACACGAATAGCCCGGACGTGCACGGGACCTTCCATGGTCAGCCCGTTGACGCGCACCACACCAGTGTGATCGTGAGCGAGCAGAACGGCATCACCGTCGAGCTCTACTACACCAGCGAAGGCGCACTCCTCGAAGCCGACTTGCCCGAGCAGAATTTCTACGTGATCCGCGACGACTTCAAGCTCACGGCCCGTCCGCATTATGCGCCGCCGCGCGGCTCCGCTCCCCCGCCCGGCCCGGGCCAGCCAGACGGACAACCGCAACAACCTGGCCAGGCGCCGCCGCAATATACACCGCCACCCGGAGGGCCCCCTCCGCAAGTACAGCCCATGGCTCTCCGCCAGGCGGAATAGCCGCCCTCGGCTTTACGTCACGGTGACGATGACCTTTCCGCGCGCGTGTCCTTCCTCCAGGTAGCCGATCCCCTCCGGGACCTCGCTAAGCCGGTAGCGCCGGTCGATAACCGGTGTTACCTTTCCCGCCTCCAGCCACTCGCCGATCAGGGTTGTGTCCCCGCGGCTCCATTTCGCCGTGACGAAACTCAGCTCCTGGCTGACGAATTTCGAATACACCAGCCCCTTCAGCACCCGATCCATCGGCGCGACCCAGCGGCCGCTCGGCGCCCCCACCATCACATAAATCCCGCGGCGGCTGAGCGCTCTCCTGCATGCCGATAACGAATGATTCCCGATGCAGTCAAGGATCGCATCGTACCGCTGACCGCTTGTCGTGAAATCCTCCCGCGTGTAGTCAATCACCGTACCCGCACCCAGCGATCCCACCATCTCGACATTTCTTGTGCTGCATACAGCGCTCACTTCGGCGCCAAGCAACCTGGCGATCTGCACAGCAAAAGTCCCTACGCCACCCGACGCGCCGTTGATCAGGACTTTCTGCCCCGGTTGCGCCTTGCCCCTGTCGCGAAGACCCTGCAGCGCCGTGAGCGCCGCAACTGGAGCGGCGGCGGCCTGCTCGAATGTGACATTCGCCGGCTTGATTACCACGCTCGATTCGCGAGTGCACACAAATTCGGCAAACGCCCCCTGGCACATGCCGAATATCTCATCGCCCGGCTTGAATTGCGTGACGTTCCTGCCCACCGTTTCGATGCGGCCCGCCACGTCGGTCCCGAGCCGCCGGTCTTTCGGCTTGCCGAGCCCCGTCTTCAGGCGAATGCCGTAAGGCGAGCCCCTCATGAAATGCCAGTCCAGGGGATTCAGAGATGCCGCGTGAACCTGAACCACGACTTCATGCTCGCCGGGAGCCGGCTTTTCAGTTTCCTCATATTGGAGGACATCGGGGGAACCGTACCGGCGATACACGATTGCCTTCATGCGAAAATCCCCGCTTCGAAAACACTGAAGTATAGAACTGCCCCCATATAAAGCGTAACGGCTTCGGCAGGCGGCATGAGCCCCGCTTCGATGGCGGGCCTCACACCCTCCATTTCGGTGGTAGGAGGTTTGTGAGACCAGTTCCAGTCCGTATCAGAATTGTTCCAGTGCGCGAGACAGGCGAGCGTCCTTCAATCTCGTCGAAACCGCAGGTCAGGCCTGGCCGGAAAACGCGGTCACCAGATTGGCGAGCAAACGCAGCGCGCGCGGAACAGCCTGGCGCAACGGTGCGGAAATCTCCTCGCCATAGCCGAAGCATCCCGCGCCGATAGTCAATGCAAAAGCCCGCGCTGGAGCGTGCCCGCATATCGACTGCGCCATCGCCAGCAGAGCCGGTGGATCGAGCCGATGCGTCTCCGGCGCGTCGTCGCGAGCGGCCAGCGCCACAACACGGATCGCCCCAGGCTCATCGTTCGCGCAGGCATCGACAAAGATCGCCAGTTCCGTCGCCGCCAGATCGGCAGCCATTTCCGGCGTGAACTGCTGTGCAGCAACGATGCGCAACCGTGACGCAGGAAAAATATCTTCAGCCGCCTTGGCAATCCTCAGACCCACGCCGTCGTCCTGGCGCAGCGAGTTGCCGCACGCAAGCACCAATGCAGGAACCACGGGCCCGGTTGCCGTTTTGACTTCCATCACGCTCGCCTTCAGCCTCGCCGCACTTCCCGCAGCAGCGAACCATCCGGCGCGCGCAGCTCGACCGATAGCGGCATCTGCCCCATCGCATGCGTCGAGCAGCTCAGGCACGGATCGAAAGTGCGCACCACTGCTTCCACGCGGTTCAGCATCCCCTCCGCAATGTGCTCGCCCTGTACATAATGCCGCGCAGTCTGCAGAATGCCGCGGTTCATCGCGGCATTGTTGTGGCCGGTCGCGATAATCAGATTCACCCACGTGATCAGGCCGTTCTCGTCCACCTTGTAGTGATGGATCAGCGTGCCTCGCGGCGCCTCCGCCACACCCACGCCTTCAAGGTTGTTCACCGAAGCCGTGGCGCGCACGTGTTTATCGAGGATCGCCTTGTCCGCCAGCAGCGCCTCAATCTTCTCCGTCGCGTGCAGCATCTCGATCAGCCGCGCGTAATGGTAGTGGAACGAGCTCAGCAGCGGCTTCGGCGACATCGCCCGAAACTCCCGCCATTCCACGTCCGCCAGCGGCGTGTCGCACCGTCCGGCCAGATTGAGTCTCGCCAGCGGCCCCACCCGATACGTTCCGCCCGGATACCCCAGCGGCTTGTAATACGGGAACTTCATGTACGTATACGGTTCGACTGCCTCGCCGATAAATTCGGAGTAGTGCGCAGGGTTCAGCTCGCCGGCAATAATGTTGCCTTCCGAGTCGATGAACCGCAGCGCGCCGTCGTAGTACTCGGCCAGCCCCCGGTCGTCGATCAGCCCCATGAACAGCGTCGGGAAATTCGCAAACACCTCGATCTCCGCCGAAAACTTCTCCATGCTGCCCCGGAACCACGTCAGCGTTCGCTGAATGGCAGCGGTCGCCGCGGGAATCATCCCGAGGATCTGGTCCCGCTTCTCCCCGCTCAACGGCTCGTTCACGCCACCCGGTACTGTCCACCCCGGATGAATCCTCCGCCCTGCCAGCAACTCGATGATGCGCTGCCCAAATTGCCGAAGCGCTACACCATCGGCCCCGATCGACGGATGCGAATGCGCGATGTGCAGAATGCTGCGCTCCTCCGGCGGCGCATCCATGCCGAGCAACAAATCGGGTGAGGACAAATAGAAGAAGCTCAGCGCGTGCGACTGCACCAGCTGCGCAAGGTTCATGATGCGCCGCAGATTCGCTGCCACCGGCGGAATCCGCACCGCCAGAATCGCATCGCACGCCTTCGACGACGCGATCAGATGACTCACCGGGCAGATGCCGCAGGTGCGCGCCGTGATGTTCGGCATCTCGTAAAACGGCCGCCCCTCGCAGAACTTCTCGAAGCCACGCAGCTGCGTTACATGAAAGGTCGCGTCCTGCACGACTCCCGAGTCATCGAGCTGGAGCGTGATCTTGCCATGCCCTTCCAGCCGCGTAACCGGGTCGATGACGATGGTACGAGACATAATCCCCTGCTTTCCTTTTCCTTCAGCTCAGCCGAAGTGGACAGTGCCGGCGAGCGTCGGAACACGCCCCGCCAGCAGCTCCGACAGCACCTGGTAAATCGTGTCCGCCGACGGCGGGCAGCCCGGGACGAATACGTCGACAGGCACCACCTCGTGCACCGGGCACACACGATCCAGCAACGCCGGTACCCCCACTGTCGGCGCCTGCGGCTGCAGGACATTCTGTTCGTAGACGCGCAGCAGCACCGGTTGCACTCCACAGCTGTTGCGCATCGCCGAAACGTTGCCAGTCAGCGCGCAGTCCCCAAGCGAAACCAGCACCCGCGTGTGCTCGCGAATCTTGCGGATCTTCTTCAGGTCATCCACGCTGGCCACCGCGCCTTCCACCAGGGTCACGTCCACGTGGTCGGGAAACGTCTTGCGATCCACCAGAGGGCTGTAGACCAACTGAAACTGGCTGCTCAGCTCGATCAGCCGCTCATCCATATCCAGCAGCGACATG
>CAZSWI010000205.1:4558-7197 GCA_964610635.1 uncultured Acidobacterium sp. | reverse complement strand
ACGAGTCGCTGCTGGCGAAGCAGAAGGAAAACGACGCGCGCCTGGCAAAGCTGGCCGATCCGCGGACGATCAAGCTTGACGACAAAGTTGCTGCGGATCTCGTGAAGCAGTCGTTCCCGGTCTACTACATCACCGGCACGATCCATTCGCCCGAGACGGGCGCGCCCACAGCACTGATGGAGTTGGCTTACCGCCTGGCGGTCGACGACTCGCCCTACATCAAATACATTCGCTCGCACATGATCGTGCTGATCACGCCGGTGGTTGAGGTCGACGGGCGCGATCGCATGGTGGATATCTACAAGTGGCACCTCGCCCATCCAGGCGAGAACTGGCCGCGCCTGGTGTACTGGGGTCACTACGTGGCGCACGACAATAATCGCGACGCTATGGCGATGACGCTCGACCTGACTCGCAACGTGCTGAACACCTATCTGGATTGGCATGCGCAGGTGCTGCACGATCTGCATGAATCTGTTCCGTTCCTCTACGACAACACGGTTGGCGACGGTCCGTACAACGCATGGATCGATCCGATTCTTGCCGGGGAGTGGGCGGAGATCGGCTGGAACAACGTGCAGCAGATGACGGAGTTCGGCATGCCGGGCGTCTTCACGCATGGCGATTTCGACACGTGGAGCCCGGGCTATCTCATGTTCCTCGCGGCGATGCACAACGGCATCAGCCGGCTGTATGAGACCTTCGGAAACGGCGGAGCTGACACGGAGAAGCGCATTCTGGGGCCCGACGAATACGAGCGCACCTGGTATAAGCAGAATCCTCCCCTGCCTGTGGTGACGTGGTCGCAGCGCGATAACAACAATTACGAAGAGACCGCGCTGCTGACCACGATTTCGTACTTTGCGCAGAATAGCCCACAATGGCTGGAGAACTTCTACCTCAAGGCGAAGCGGTCGATTGGCAAGCCGGACACTTCGGGGCCGGCTGCCTATGTCATTCCTCCCGACAATCAGTCTGCAAGCCGGCGCGCGGAGCTGCTGCGCGTGATGGCGCTGCAGCATGTGGAGGTGAGCCGGCTAACTGAGCCGGTGACGGTTACAAATAAGACGGTGGAGAAGAAGCAGGAGGATAAGCCGGACGGGAAGACGGATTCGAAGACAGATACGCCGAAGACCCAGACGTTTCCGGCCGGCAGCTACGTCATCCGTATGGATCAGCCCTACTCGCGCATCGCCGACGCGCTTCTGGACCGGCAATACTGGGCGCCGGACGATCCGCAGAAGCATCCCTACGACGACACGGGGTGGTCGTTTCCGGATTTGTTCGCCGTGCGGACGGTGCGCGTGACCGATGCTTCCATCCTGAAGGCGAAGACGGAACCGGTGGCTGACGCCGGCGCTGCAAGTGGTTCGGTGAGCGGCTCGGGGGATGTGGTCGCGATCAACAACTCGGGAGAGATCACCCTGCTGGGGCTGCGCTACGCGCTCAAGGATGCGAAGATTTCCGTCGCGGAGAAGACGTTCGACGCGGGGGGCAAGCATTTCGCAGAGGGATCGCTCATTATTCAGAATGCTTCCGCCGATGCATTGAAGTCCGCTGTGAAGGATGCGGATGTGGAAGCGGTGAGCCTCGCCGCCGCGCCTTCGGTTGCGATGCACGACGCTCCGGTGCCGCGCATCGCGATGATGCACACCTGGGGTGGCACGCAGACCGAGGGCTGGTGGCGCGAGGCGCTGGACAAGCTGCATGTGCCTTACGACTACATCAGCACGCAGACCGCGGCGCATGAGGGCGATTTGCACGCGAAGTATGACGTGATTATCTTCGCGCCCGTCGGCCGGTCGTCGACGCAGCAGATTGTGAGCGGCATGCCGATGTGGGGCAATGCTCTGCCCTGGCAGAAGACCGACCTCACGCCGAACCTGGGACGCATCGATTCGACCGATGACATCCGGCCCGGCCTCGGCCTTGACGGCGTCGCCCATCTCAGGGACTTCGTGGATAAAGGTGGACTGCTGATCACCTCCGAGGACACAGCGCAGTTTGCGATTGACGAAGGGCTCGCTCCCGGTGTGTTTGTGAATCGCGCCGCCAGTGTGCATGTCGTGGGCAGCGTGTTGGGCGCTCAGTTTGTCGATCATAGGAACCCAGCGTCGTGGGGCTATGGCGACAACATCGCGGTCTACAGCGCGGACGGCATGGCGTTCACTATTGGCAACATGACGGTACCGCGCCACGTTGAGACGGAGAAGGACTATCATCGCGCGACGGGGCGCGGCGGCCCGCAGGAGGAAGACGTTCCCCAGGGACGTACCGCGGTCGAGCCGGAGCCCCTGCCGTCACCAAAGCCGTGGGAGGCAACGCCGCTGAACGAAGAGGAGGCGCGCGACAATCCTTACATGATTCCGGAGCAGTACCGGCCGGAGGTGATCCTGCGCTTTGTTTCCGCGAAGGGACTTCTGTTGTCAGGATTGCTGGAAGGTGGCGGCCAGATTGAAGAGAAGCCGATCGTCGTCGAAGCGCACTACGGCAGCGGCAACGTGCTGCTGTTCGCGAACAATCCGATTTATCGCGGCGAGACAGTCGGTACCTATCCGCTGGTGCTGAATGCGATTCTGAATTTCGATCATTTGTCACGGACGAAATAGGAACTCACCACAGAGAGCACAGAGGACACA
>CAZSWI010000205.1:0-4458 GCA_964610635.1 uncultured Acidobacterium sp. | reverse complement strand
AGTTAGACTGGCCCTATGGACAAGCTTGGCCTCATCGCCGGCAACGGACGCTTTCCGTTTCTGCTGCTGGACGCCGCGCGTGCTCATGGGACTGAGGTGGTCGTCGCCGCGATCAGGGAGGAAACCGATCCGGAGATCGATGAGCGAGCGGCGGCAGACTCCGCCGTGCGAGTTTATTGGCTGTCGCTGGGCGAGCTGTCACGGCTGATTGAAACATTTCAGCGCGAGGGCGTGCACAAGGCGGTGATGGCGGGGCAGGTGAAGCACAAGCAGATTTTCTCGAGCATCCGCCCGGATTGGCGTCTGGCCAAATTGCTGCTTTCTCTGCGCACGCGGAACACTGACATGCTGCTCGGGGCGGTTGCAAAGGTGCTGGGCGATGAGGGAATTGAGCTGATCCCATCAACGGCGTATCTGGAACCGCTGCTGGCTCCTGCGGGCGTGCTGACGGGGCGAGCGCCGAACGAGCAGGAGCAAAAGGACATTGAATATGGACGAGATGTGGCTCGCGGACTGGCAGCCTTCGACCTGGGCCAGACGGTTGTGATCGCCGCGCAGGCTTGCGTGGCCATTGAGGCGATGGAGGGGACAGACGCGACGATCGAACGCGCCGGCGGGTTGATGCGCAGCCTGGGCGAGCCAGCGTCGACGCTCGACCGCAGCCTCACCGTGGTGAAGGTTGCAAAGCCAAACCAGGATCTGCGCTTCGACGTTCCGGTGATCGGCATGCAGACGATCAGGACCATGAGGGCCGCAGGCGCATCGTGTCTCGTACTTGAAGCGCACCGTACGCTCATCTTCGATCGGGAGACGGTTCGGGCTGAGGCGGATGCCGCGGGCATTGCCGTAATTGCTCTGGAGAACGGATAATGGTTCCTGCGGCCGAATGAAGCGCACAAACGCGGTCGAGCGCCGGGCCAGGCTCATACCCAAGGTCCCCACACAAGGAGAAATGCTATGTCAAAGACTTACGCGATTGCCTCTGCCGTCGCCGTCATTCTGGTCGTCGCAGGATTTGCGGTCGTCCGCAGCTTCGCCGCCGATAATGCACCCATGCCACAGGAGGGGCAAGCCGCGCCAACCTTCACGCTGCCGAACCAGGAGGGCGCGCCCGTCGATCTGGGCAGCTACCGCGGCAAATGGGTGGTGCTCTACTTCTATCCCAAGGACATGACCAGCGGATGCACCATTGAGGCTCATAACTTCCAGCGCGACCTGGACAAATACAAGGCTCTCAACGCCGTCATTCTGGGCGTGAGTCTTGATTCGGTCGATAGCCACAAGCAGTTTTGCACCAAAGACAGCCTTACCTTTACCTTGCTGGCCGACCCGGATAAGAAAGTCGTGGAGCAATATGGCTCACTCGGCAGTTTTGGTCCGATGACGATTGCCAAGCGCAACACGTTTCTGATCGACCCGCAGGGCAAGATCGTGAAGGTGTGGACAGGAGTGAATCCTAATTCGCACAGCGATGATGTGCTGGCGGCGCTCTCGGACCTGGAAAAGCGGCCAGCCTGAGGGAGGCGAGTTTAGAGTTTGGAGTTTAGGGATTACAGTTTGGAGTCTAAAAGTTAGTGCCGCGTCCGTTACCAAAGGCAGGATGCGCTTGCCCCACTCGGTGTGTACAAAGGAGGAGTGGGGCACTCGCGGACTCAATTTCACTGCAAACTGATTGTCTGGGACCGCTCGATTGAGTTGTGCACCGCAATCTATGCCCTCACGCGCAAGTTCCCGCGCGAAGAGATCTACGGATTAACGAGTCAGATTCGGCGGGCGGGCGTTTCTATTGCCAGCAACATTGCCGAGGGCTATGGACGTGGATCGAGGGGGCAATTCAAGCAATTCCTCGCGATAGCGCTGGGCTCATATATGGAACTCCAAACGCAATTGATGATCGCCAGGAGACTCGGTTTCGTGGATTCATCTGATTTTGAGAGAGTGGAGAGCCTCGCTTCGGAGGTAGGCAGAATGTTGTCAGCGATGCTGAGCAAGCTGCGAGTAGCTCCTGACCCCTAAACTCCAAACTCTAAACCCTGCCCTACGGCCCGTCCTTCGCCGGCGTGATCGGGTGTTTGTTCTCGGGGGCGTTGGGCGATACGCCGAAATCCCAGACATCGAGATTGATCACGCCCGGCGCGAGGATCTCCATCAGCGCGTATTCACCGATGGGCAGCGGCTCCTTCGGGGTGAGCTTCATCCAGTGTTTGCCGGTCAGAATCTCGGCGTTGGTGGGCACAATGTCAGCCGACTGCGTGGCGTTGCCGGCGCGGCTGATGCGGACCGCGCCAATCACCCGCTCGCCTGGACGCACATCCACGCGGACGATGGCGTAGCGGCTGTCCGGGGAGCTGTACTCATTCTTGTTCTGGATCGAGCTGGCGCCGTGGGTGTTGACCATCATGGCATCTTCGGGCGCGACTTCTTCTGTGTGGCCGGTGTCGAGGCTCACGTAGAGCGCAGGGTCGTCAACGTGGACACGCACTTTTGCGGCCTGACCATCGATGCGAACCGGCTCCTTCGCGCCGCTGAATGAAGCGATTGCCGCGCGGAGCACGTTGTGGTTGGCGTCGCGATTCACGTTGCCGGTGCTCTGGTCCAGGTGAATCAGTTCGGGGATGTTCCGATAGTTGTCGAGGACGAAGATTCCGTCTCGATCTGGCAGGCTCAGGCCGGGCGCCACGACGGGCGTGCGGGCTCGCTGATCGGCGCGTTCAGCGGCCGCTGCGGCGTCGATCGCGGCCGCCTCCTTCTGCTCAGACTCGGGCGTGACGGGGATCGTCGCTCCGGGCCGGCTTTCCTGGGCAGGCGACGCCGGCGGCTGTGCGCCTGGCTGGTGTTCCTTGTTCCACTTGCCGGTGGCGGGCCAATCGATCAGGTCGTAGGGAATGTCTTCCCACTCAGCTCGCTCGGCGCTGTAGTAGCGGACGCGGTCGCCCTTCACTTCCCACTTTGTGACGACCTGGTAGGAGCCGTCTTTCAGGATGAGCCGCTTGCCGTTGATCTTCTGCGCGAACGCGGGCGACTCCAGGCGCGTGAACAGCTGTACCCCAGGCGCGAGGATCGCCAGCAGCAGCGTCATTTCGATAAGACGTGAGCTTCGCATTGCTTCCCATTAGATACGCCGTCGAGCGTATCCGTCACCCGGCATTCCTGGCCTGCGCGGATTTGTTCTGATGGAATATCCTCAGACGTATGGTTTTCCGATCGGTCTTTGCTGCGTGCGGTCTCGCAGCCGCTTTTTGCCTTATTTCGCCGGCCCAGTCGAATTCGACGCCTTCCCCTGGAGCAACTGCAACCGGGCAATCCGGCCAATCGTCCGCAGCGCAGAGCCAGCCGGGCAGTCCGTCGCTCGAGCTCAAAGACTTGCCGGCTGATCCACACACGCCTACGCCGGCCGAACGGGAGCAGCAGCGGCAGCAACAGATATTGAACGCGGCGATGCGGCTGGCTACCGTGCAGGCTCGGTGGGGACCGGACATGAACACGCCGGGGCTCTCGATCGCGCTGACGGAAGTGCATCGCACGAAGACGCCGGAGGGAACGACCCGGTTGACCTACCAGATCACCGGCTCCGGGTTTTCGCGGGACGAAAAGTTCATGCTCGTTCGCTGGCCTCTGAATGCCCAGGCCGAACCCGTGATGGACGGCGTCAATTTCGACGAGAAGGGAGTTGCCGTTTGTGCCGCGGAAGCCCAGCCACAGCCGCCGGCGGCTGTGGCGCCAGACGCTTCTGCTCCGGCCAGCGGATTAAGCCCAGCGCCTGTCCCGAATGCCGGGGCCGCACAGCCGGGGTCCCCGCCTCCCCCGAGTTGCTCGAACACAATGCAGCTGCACCAGCCAGTCGAGATTCGGGCGACTGCGGGTTCCGGAGAGGCGATCCGCGTGGCTGTGATGGGACAGGACCGGCGGCACGGCGCGGCAGCAAGCGCGATTCCTTTCCCGATCGCCAATGCCGATAAGGGATGCAAACTGCAGGTGATTCTGGGAATGACGGATGCATCTCTTGTGCTGATTGAAGGCACCGGCTTCCCGCCCAATACGCCGTTGAAGATCGACGCGGTGACGGGGGCGAACACTCGCACCCTCCACCCTAAAACCAATGCCGATGGCCGGATGGTCTTCCCCCTGCTGCCGGGGGCGAACGCTCAGAGCAACGGCGAGACGACGGTCCGCTTTGCCGGCGTCAATCACGTTCCCAGTCTCGCCAACTCCAGTGCGCCTCCGGCGCCGGACCCGGACTGCGCGCCAGCGGTCAGTTTTCAATGGGGAAAAGGGAGCTATAAAGCGGAGTAGGGCCGGGCAGGGGAGGGTGGGAATCTCCTCAACAATATTCTTTCTTTCCCCTGGACTTCCTGCGATACTTGATCGTGCCCGCCTGGTTCGTCCAGCACACAATCCCAAACAAGGTGACGCGAAAATGTCTGCAAAGTACATTTTTGTGACCGGCGGAGTTGTGTC
>CAZSWI010000204.1:0-7266 GCA_964610635.1 uncultured Acidobacterium sp. | reverse complement strand
AGATCCTGTCGGGAATGCCTCGTACAGTTGAAATCAGCCCACGCAGGGTACACACATAGGAGGATCACAATGGCAACCGAAACAACATCAGTCACCGTACTCACCGCGGACGATCTCCTGAAGGACTGGCAAAGAAACAGACGCCTCACCCGCCGCACCATCGAGGCGTTTCCCGAAGACAAGCTCTTTCAGTTTTCCATCGGCGGCATGCGCCCCTTTGCGGAGATGGCCTCCGAGCTCATCGGCATGACCGCCCCCGTCGTCGAGGGCGTCTCCACAGGCAAATGGGAAGAATACAAAGCCGCCAAACCCACCACCAAAACCGAGCTGCTGCGCCTCTGGGATGCGCAGACCGTCGAGCTCGACGCGAAGTTCCCCGAGATCCCCGCATCCCGATTCAGCGCAGTGGATAAGGTGTTCGACCAGTGGGAAATGCCCGGCGTCGCAACCATTCAGTACGCCATAGAAAACGAGATTCACCACCGCGGCCAGGCATACGTCTACCTGCGCGCTCTCGGTATCGAACCACCCCCGTTCTGGCAGCGCGACTAACCGTCCAACGCGATTGGCTGCCCTTCGCTGTCCGCGTTCGGCAGCCAGTACGTTGCGGCCTTATCAGGCAGGCGCCCTTACACGCCTGAGCCCGTGGAGAACATTTCGGGCGCTGCCCACCCCCTCGCCGCTGCGAGTTCAGCATCCGTCTCACGTCAAACCAGCATCTCGAAATAAATCAGCGGAGCACTCCGGTAGGTCGCACGGCCGACCTCCCGGAATCCGCACTTCCGGTAAAATTCGCCGGCGCCCGCCGCCGCGTCGTACGCGTCCAGCCGAATCGCATCTCCGGGCCATCGCGCCGCAATCCTGCGCGCCTCTTCGATGCAGCTCCTGCCCAATCCTCTTCTCTGCCGGCCGGGCTCCACCGCCATGTTGGTCAGGTACAGCGGCCTCTCACTCTTGCTGAAGTATTTCGCATCAATCGCCCACGGCTTTCTCGTTGAAAGCGTCAGCGTCGCCACCAGCTTCTTCCCATGCCTGGCGACATAGACTTTTGCAATGCGCATGCCGAACAGCGCGCCCTTCTCCGTCGGCCTCGACAGCCAGTATCCCCTGCCGTGCTCCTTCGCAAGATGCTCGTTCACTGCCGTCCGGAGAGCCACCAGATCCGCAACGTCGGCGGCAGTAGCAAGATAGAGCTGAGCGCGCACGCTCGCCATTCTACTTCGGCGCTGAAGAAGTAAATGGCGTCATCTGCCGCTTCACGGTTTGGTCCAGCTTCTGTTGCGCCTTCATCGCGTTCCACTAAAACAAGTGCGTGTGCTCTTCGCTGTCGTGCAGCAGCGCCGCTCCAGCGGCATCCGATGCACGCGTCCCGCTTTCGGCCTCTGCTCGCACCCGCGCCACCGTAAGCCAGTTGTCTTTCTTCGGATGTTCGATGAAAAACGGCGGCAGCGGCATCTCCAGATACCGGCTAAGCGCCTCCGCATATCCTTCGTACATCCGGCGAAGCTCGTTCAGCCGCGCGCTGCTCTGATCGTCGCGGCATACGCTCACTCCCGCGGAGCAGAGCCGATCGTAGATCAGGTGAAATTTCTCCGCCGGCAGCCGATCCCCATGGCTCTCCAGCGGCGCCTGCGAAAGAATCTGCGACAGGTCCACCAGCGCATGGCGCGCCATGGCAAACGTCAGCTGTGCCTGCCGCGCGCTGTGCTCCTGCACGCTCGCAATCAGCAGAGCACACGTGTCCAGAACCGCGGTCAGCGCGCTCAGCCAGCTCTGGCTCGTATGTTGCGACCGGAAAAGACACAGCAGCGGATACGAAATGTGGCTCTCCAGCAGCTCCGCCGCCCAGCGCTCCCACTCCTCCAGCAGCTTGACCAGCGCCAGTCCCCCGCCCTCGAACGAATGCCGCTTGATCAGCTCATACGCTGTTGGAGGCGACCCAGCCCGCGCATCCAGCAGCGCGATGTTCACCTCCCGCCGCGAAAACGCCCCGTACAGCACAGGAAAGTAGCCGATCACCAGGGCCACAAATCCCAGCCCCATCCCCGACTCCATCACTGCCAGGATCCTCACCGGCAGGCTGTTCGGCACCACATCGCCCAGCCCCAGCGTAAAGAGCGTCGTTCCGCTCGCGTACAGATCGGTCACAAACGGATGCCGCATCCCGCGCGGATCGATGAACGGCGCGGACAGCCCGGAATAGACCAACGCAAACCCCAGCAGCAGAGCCCCCGCCCACATTGCTATCAGAAACACCAGTGAAAGTGGCCCATAAAAGCTGAGCATCGTCTCGCGTTTGCGATCCACCCGCACCCGCCGCGCCAACCACCGCCACGGCCTCCACGTGAGAATGTAGAACAGCCGCGTCAGCCGGAATCGCCCCGTCGCGCGTCGCGGCAAAATCACCGTCTCGAACGCGTCCAGCAGCGCCGACACCAGGCACGCAATCCCGAGAATCAGCCGCAGAGGATGCACTCCGCCAGCAAAGCAGGAATCTCAGCCGCCGTCAACGCCCGCGCGGCCACCCCCGCCCTACTGCGGGATGACGAAGAGCGTAATGCTCGCCGCAGGAAACGAATAACTGCTGATCGTACTCGTCGAAGATCCCGCTGCCGGTGCCGTCACCGCCTGATCCGGCAGCGCCGCTATCGCCGCCAGATTCGCTGCCGTGTACTGGTAGACCTTCGCACTTCCGCTTGCCGTCAGATTCCCCAGCGAAAGCGTGCTCGTCAGCGCCCCAAACGTCTTGTTGATCACTACCACCGTCACGGCCTGATCCGACGTCCGCAGCGCCCCGTATACCGAGAGCTGCCCCTGGTTCGCGCTCGTCGATGCCAGCGCCATATCCCCGAACGTCGACTTCGCCCCGTCATAGTTCCGGTAGATGGCGAAGGCCATATTTCCCGGTCCCTGATCGGCATAGGTCGTCGTCGGCCACAGCGTCCCAAGATCCAGCCCGTACGCTCCGAAGATTCCCAGAACATCCGCCTGCGTCAGCGCTCCGTTGATCGATTCAAGGCCGCCAAAGTTGTACTCGTCGATCGCCGTCTTCGTCCCCGGATAGCTGTTCGCCACCCACGATTGCAGCATGGGAATCGCCTGCGGAGCCTGCAGCGGCGTCGTGCAGTTACTGGTGTAGTTAGCGTCGGTCGTGTAATTCGGCTGTCGATAATTGGGATCGGTGTAAGTCGGGTCCCACAACGCCCGCGTCGAATTCAGCCGGACCTGCTGCTCCCCCGTATCTCCGCTCGTCGTGAAGGCGACTCCGTTACCGCTCCCCGCCGGATAATCCGGCGCAAAGTACCCATGGATATCCACATAATCCAGCAGCCGCTTGCCGTACGTCGCTTCCGCTGACTTGAACTGCCGCAGATAATACCCGATCATCGGCACGCCGCCGTGCGCGGTTCTGTCTGTCGGCCCGCTCCACGGTTCATAACACGGTCCCGTGCCCCAGCCATTCTCAATGTCTTTCTTGGAGTAGAAATAGTTCCACCAATAGTCGATGATCGGGCCATTGACCATCGCCGTCGGATCCGCCGTCTTGATCGCCAGAGCCGTGCTCATGCCGCCCCAGGTCACCTCATCGTATGTAGAAGGATTGGGATGCACATCCCGGTGCACGCCGTCCCACCATGCCGGTTCGTTGTCCAGATCCCAAAACGCCACGCCCTTGCCGCTGGCCCCCGTGCCATAACTCGGATTCTGCACGAAGCTGTTCACCCAGCCGCCCGCCCACGTAGCATCGGCCCACGACTGCGTCGCCCCGGCCGGTGTGGGCATCGCGGCTTGCGTGCACGTCTGCACCATGCACGTCGCAACTCCGTTCGCGCACCCGCTGGAGAGGCTCGTCATCGTACAGGCCGCCGCCGTCGCCTGCATGCTGGTGATGGCCGGCGTTTGCGCGTTGCCGTACAGCGAGCAGCCGCCGGAGCTCGTGCACATCACCGTGCCGCACGTCGCGCCCTGCGGGCATACTCCGTTGCCGCACTCTCCGTCGTAGTTCTGCTGGTTCGGGTAAGTCGACTGCGGAAAGCTGCATGCCGGCGAGGAGCCCGAATTGCCCGTGTTGCTGTTGGATACCCATCCCTGCACGGGAACCGTCCCCACCGCCGCTATGCCCGCCGCGTCCGTCGCGGTCACGAAATCCGTAAAGTTGGCCGTCGTCCCAGGGTTGGGAAATGCCCCGTTTTGCCCCGTGAAATTCTCAAAGTGCCAGTCCGAGGCCGAGTTTGTCGTGTTCAGTTTGTAGTTGTAGCGCGAGGTCGCGTCTCCACCCCACCTCAGAACGCTGAAATTCGCCGTCGACGCGCTCTTTGCGTCGAGCTGCCAGCCGTTCGCGCCATAGATGTATGGACTGATGGCGTGCGTCTCGTCGCCAACATTCACCGTCAGCGCCGGTCCCGCTGCCGTCGCCGGTGCCACCAGCGTCACCGTCGCCGACGCGCTCTTCGTCGCATCGCCCTTGGCAAACGCTGTTATCGTTGCCGTCGCCGGCGCCGGATAAGGGCTGTCATAAAGACCCGCCGCGTCAATCGACCCCGCGCTGCCCGTCCACCCCGTCGGGCCAGAAACCTGCCACGTCACCGTTGTGTCAAACGTCCCCGTCCCGTTCACCGTCGCGCTGAACTGCGCCGTCGCGCCAATCGTCACATTCGCGGTCGTCGGAGTCAGAGTCACACCCGTGATCGCATTCACCGGCTGGGTCGGACCCGTGCTGACCGAGCCGCCGCCTCCACCGCATCCCAAAGCCAAAACCCCAACCGCAAAAGCCCCAACACCAGCCCAGTTTTTCATTCGCATCGTACCCGGCAATCTCCATGGTCCGGGAAACTTACGCTCGGAATTCTACACCTCAGGCGCGCCGCTGCAATACCCATTTCGGAGACCGGCACTGTCGTAACCACTTGCATACAAAGGAGTCCCCCCACACCGATCCCGGAAGCCGCCCGTCCACGTCCCGCGCCTGCCCGAAGTCCCCTCGCACCGTCGGCGTATGCTGCATACCTGACGAACATTGCACCAGGAAAAAAACTGCAGCCCTCGGAATCCCCACACCTCTTTCACGAATCCAGAGTAAAACGAACACCGCCAGGTGGACTTCAACAGCCAGCTTGACTTCAACATTCAGGAATCAAAAGGAGGATCCATGGCAGCACAACCAGTCCCGGTAACCGCAACCATGAAAGTAGCCCAGATCACCCGCCCCGGCTCAGGCTTCGAGGTCGTCGAGCGCGAAATCCCCCGCCCCGCCGCCGGACAAGTCCGCATCAAAGTCCAGGCCTGCGGCGTCTGTCACAGCGACTCCCTCACCGTCGAAGGTCTCTGGCCCGGAATCCAGTATCCCCGCATTCCCGGTCACGAAGTTGCCGGCATCGTCGACGAAGTCGGCCCCGGCGTCTCCGCCTGGAAGAAAGGCCAGCGCGTCGGCGTCGGCTGGCACGGCGGCCAGGATAACACCTGCCGCGAATGCCGCCGCGGCGATTTTCGTAATTGCCAGAATGTCAAAATCGCCGGCATCAGCTACGACGGTGGTTACCAGCAATACATGGTTGCTCCCGTCGAAGCACTCGCTTCCATCCCCGACAGTCTCAGCTACCTTGACGCAGCCCCACTCCTCTGCGCCGGAATCACCACCTACAACGCCCTCCGCCACAGCGGCGCTTTCCCCGGCGACTTAGTAGCAGTCCAGGGCATCGGCGGTCTCGGCCACCTCGGAGTCCAGTTCGCCAGCAAGTTTGGCTATAACGTCGCCGCCATCGGGCGCGGCCCTGACAATGCCGTACTGGCGAAGAAGCTCGGAGCCGCCGTCTACATCGACAGTAAAGCCACCAACGCTGCCCAGGAGTTACAAAAACTCGGCGGCGCAAAGGTTATCCTCGCCACAGCCCCCAACTCCAAAGCTATGTCTGAACTAATCGACGGCCTGGGCCCAAACGGCAAACTTATCGTCGTTGGGGCCACCTTCGACCCCATCGAAGTTACTCCCGCCCAGCTCATCATTGGCAGCAAATCCATTCAGGGCTGGGCCGCCGGTACTCCCGCCGACTCCGAAGATACCCTGCACTTTGCCGAAATCAGCGGCGTCCGTCCCATGATCGAAACGTATCCCCTCGAAAAAGCCGCCGAGGCCTACGCCCGCATGATGAGCGGCAAAGCGGAATTCCGCGTCGTCCTCACTATGTAAATTTGCAGTTGCCGGCGGACCCGCGCCCCCAACTCGGGCCCCCTGGCTCCTGTAGAGAGGAGGGTGAACGATGCGTCTGCCCCGATTGCGAAGTTGGGCCCGGTTCTTGCCGCTCGCTTGCCTGGCACTGGCATTATCAGCGCCAGCCCAATCCACCCAAAAGGAACCCCCCATGCCCCACCCAATCTTCTACCGCACCGCCCAGGTCGACGGCCTCAGCATCTTCTACCGCGAAGCCGGCCCCAAAGACGCTCCCACCATCCTCCTCCTCCACGGTCTCCCCTCTTCCTCGCGCATGTTTCAGCCGCTCCTCACCCGCCTCGCCGACACTTACCACCTCATCGCTCCCGACTACCCCGGCTTCGGCCACAGCGACTGGCCCGACCCCGCCACCTTCGCCTACACCTTCGACCACATCGCCGTCGTTATCGACCACTTCACCGAGGCCCTCGCCCTCTCCCACTACACCCTCTATATGCAGGACTACGGCGCCCCCGTCGGCTTTCGCATGATCCTCGCCCACCCCGAACGCGCCCAGGCCCTCATCGTCCAGGACGCCGTCGCCCACAATGAAGGACTCGGCGTCAACTGGACCACCCGCCGCGCCTTCTGGGCCGACCGCGCCAAAAACGACGAAGCCCTCCGCGCCAACCTGCTCTCCATGAAGGCCACCAAAACCCGTCACATCGGCGACGATCCCAACCTCGAACTCTACGACCCCGATCTATGGACCGACGAGTACGCCTTCCTCAACTCCCCCGGCCAGGCCCAGATTCAAAGCGACCTCTTTTACCACTACCGCACCAATGTCGACGCCTATCCGAAGTGGCAGGCATGGATGCAGAAGACGCAGCCCCGCCTCCTCGTCCTCTGGGGCAAACACGACCTGTCCTTCGATCCCGGCGAGCCCGAACGCTACCGCAAAGACGTACCCCACGCCCAGGTCCACGTACTCGACGCCGGACACTTCGCCCTCGATACCAAACCCGACGAAATAGCAGCCCTGATCCGCGAATTCATGAACACGCAGAAGTAAAAGCTCGCAGCGAACCAGCCCTCAGTGTCGCAAGTACCACGAC
>CAZSWI010000203.1:0-7271 GCA_964610635.1 uncultured Acidobacterium sp. | reverse complement strand
CTGAAACTGGCTGCTCAGCTCGATCAGCCGCTCATCCATATCCAGCAGCGACATGTGGCAGCCGGAGCAGCCGTCGAGCCAGACCGTTGCCAAAGTTTTGATGTCGCTCATGGCTGATCCCCTTCCCGCATGATGCGCAGATACGGCAGAAACTCCGGATGCTTGCGCACTTTCGTCCCCGCGCGGCTCTTCTCAAACAGCGCCCCTGTCGGGCACACCTGCACGCATTTGCCGCAACTCGTGCACGTCTCCGAATCGCCCCACGGCTCCTTCAGATCGGTGATCACCAGCGACTGCGCGCCGCGTCCCATCACCCCCCAGGTGTTCGCGCCCTCAATTTCGGAGCAGACTCGCACACATCGCGTGCACAACACGCACCGGTTGTGATCGACGGTGAAACGCGGATGCGAAGCATCCACCGGCAGCTGCGGATACTGGTACGGAATCTCGACATGCGTCACGCCCAGCGTCGCCGCCAGACTCTGCAGCTCGCAATTGCCGTTCGCCACGCATACCGAACAAACATGGTTCCGTTCCGCGAAAAACAGCTCGAGGATCATCGTCCGATAGCGGTCGATCTTCGGAGAATGAGTCGTGACCTCCATCCCCTCCGTAACCTGCGTCACGCACGCCGGCAGCAATCGCCGCGCGCCCTTCACTTCGACGAGACAGATGCGGCACGCGCCCACTTCCGACAGCCCTTCAAGGTGGCACAGCGTCGGAATCCCGACATTATGCTCGCGAGCCGCTTCGAGGATCGTCTGGTCCGAGCGAGCGCTGATTTCCTCGCCGTCGATGGTCAGCGTCCGAACATTCGGTTCCGCGCTCATGCATGCACCTCCCCGCGGTGAGCGTCCACCGTGGCCGGACTGAACTCGCAAACCCCCGCCGGACATCGCTTCTCATCGATGTGCGCCAGGTACTCATGTTTGAAGTAACGCAGCGTGCTCAGCACCGGGTTCGGCGCCGTCTGCCCCAGGCCGCACAGGCTCGTCGCGCCCACCACCTCGCACAACTCCGTCAGCCGGTCCAGATCGCGGTGCGTCGCCTCGCCCTTCGTGATCTTCGTCAGCAGCTCAAACATCTGCACCGTCCCCGCGCGGCACGGTACGCACTTGCCGCACGATTCCGTCATGCAGAACTCCATAAAGAAGCGGGCGACAGACACCATGCAGGAAGTGTCATCCATAACAATCATGCCGCCCGAACCCATCATGGAACCGGCGCTGATGAGAGCGTCGTAGCTGATCGACAAATCAAGGTGCTCCTCGGGCAAACACCCGCCCGAGGGTCCGCCAGTTTGGACCGCCTTGAATTTCCTTCCGTCCGGAACCCCGCCGCCGATCCCAAAGATGATCTGCCGCAGCGTCATCCCCATCGGCACTTCGACCAGTCCCGTCCGCTGAATTTTCCCCGTGAGCGCGAAGACCTTCGTCCCCTTACTGCGCGCCGTCCCCATCGACGAGAACCACTCCCCGCCATGGCGAATAATCGGCGCCACGTTGGCAAAAGTCTCGACGTTGTTGATCAGCGTCGGATCGCCCCACAACCCCGACACCGCCGGATACGGCGGTCTCGGCCGCGGTGTGCCGCGCTGGCCTTCAATCGAGGCAATCAGCGCCGTCTCTTCGCCGCAGACAAACGCGCCCGCTCCGAGCCGAATATCGATGTCGAAACTAAACGTCGTCTCGCAGATCCCATTGCCCAGAAAACCGCGCCGCCGCGCCTCGCGCAACGCCACCGTCAGCCGCTGCACCGCCAGCGGATACTCGGCGCGCACGTAAATGTAGCCCTTCGTAGCGCCAATCGCATACGCCGCGATCGCCATGCCCTCGATCACCCGCTGTGGATCGCTCTCAAGCACGCTGCGATCCATGAACGCGCCAGGATCGCCTTCGTCGCCATTGCAAATCACGTATTTCTGCGCGCCCTTCACCTTCGCGACCGTGTCCCACTTCAGTCCCGTCGGGTACCCGCCGCCTCCGCGCCCCCGCAACCCGCTCTTTGAAATCTGCTCGATCACCGAACCTGGATTCATATCCGTCAGCGCCTTCACCAGCGCCTCATACCCGCCCCGCGCAATGTACTCATCGATCTTCTCCGGATCGATGTGCCCGGAATTCTCCAGCACCACATGCGTCTGCCCGTCAAAATATCCGCCCAAATGCGGATCAAGCCGCGGGTCGAGACCCCCGGCTCCGTCCCCGCCGAGCGATGCAACAATGGCCTTCGCATCCCCCTCATGCACATGCCCGAACCGCATCTCCGAAGGCTCCATCAGGACAAGAGGACCCGCCGCGCACAACCCCATGCAGCCGGTCCGGCGCACATGGCACTTCTTCTCGCAGCCCGCTGCCTCTTTTTCGATGGCCGCCTTCACTTTGTCGCTGTGCTGCGAAAGGCACCCCGTGCCCATGCACACGTTGATCTCGTAGTCGAACTTCGCGCGCTCTTCCTGGGCAGCCGCGGCAATCTCGTGCAGCTCTTCGACGTTCATTGCGTCGTCCACCTTTCCAGTTGCTGGGTCAGCTCGGCAGCTTCCATCTGTCCGGAAAGCTCCCCATCGAATAGCGCCACCGGCGCGCGCCCGCATGCGCCCACACAGCGAGCCGTCGTGAACGACACTTCGCCATCGGGTGTCGTCATCCCAGGATGGATGTGCAACACTTTCTCCGTCTGCGCCACCAGCTTGTCCGACCCTTTGATGTAGCAGGCCGTTCCCGTACAGATCGTGCACGTGTGCCTGCCCGGCGGCTTCAGGCTGAAAAAGTGGTAGAACGTCACCACTCCATACGCCTGGCTCAGCGGCACGCGCAGCGACTGCGCGACAAACCTGATCGACGGCTCGTCCAGAAATCCAAACGACGACTGCACCGTGTGCAGCGTCTCAATCAGCGCGTTGCGCGAGTAACCATGCTTGCGCATCGTGCCGTTAACAATTCTCCAGCGCTTGTCGTCGGAGGGCAGAGGCGGGCGTTCTGCATAAAGCGGCATGTTGTTCTCCCCGACTGCCAGCGGCAATCGCAGGCCAGGGTTCCCAATTTCCACCGTAGCGTTGCAGACGATTCTACAGCCGCGTCCGGCGCAGTCATTCCTCCCACGACGGCTGCCGATGCCCATGCAACCAACGCGGGGTACAGAACAGATTGCAGCCGGGGGAGCACGATTGTCGGTGACAATCGTCACTGCGGACTGCAGGCGCCGCTGACCTTCGTCCGCTGACCGCCCTTTCGCGGTTTGGCCGCTGACCGCAATTTAGCTCACAGCTTGTTAGCTGGCCGCTTCTTGGCTGCCTTCAGCTACTCCCCAATATCCTCATGCCAGATCTCCGGATGCTCGCGCATAAACTCGCTCATCAGGTCCACGCACCCCTGCGAGTCGAGATCGATTACCTCAACCCCCAGCGAACGCAGCCAGTCCAGCCCTCCCTGAAATGTCCGGCTCTCTCCCACAATCAGCGTGCGAAATCCAAACTGCCGCACCAGCCCGCTGCAGTACCAGCACGGCGCCAGCGTCGTCACCATGATCAGCTCCCTGTACGAACGCTGTCGCCCCGCATTTCGAAAAGCATCCGTTTCCCCATGTGCCGAAGGATCGCCATCCTGCACGCGCCGATTATGTCCCGCGCCAACCAGCCGTCCATCACGCGTGAAAATTGCCGCGCCGACCGGGATGCCGCCTTCAGCCCGGCCCGCGCGCGCCTCCCGCAGAGCGGCCTCGAGCAGTACATGCGGGTTGAAACCGGATTCCACTCGGTCCAAAATAACAGGTCGTGACGCCGGGGCGAGCCGCCCTCGGGAACCTCCCAAAGCATCGCGAATAGGAGCGGCGCGCATCCACCACGGATACGGCATATCGGAGGAAAGATGAAACCCACGGACAAATCGCATCCGGATGCGGATGCGCAAAAGGGGGCAATCGAAGATACGGCCCCGGACTCGGTGCACCGGCCCTGGTCGGAGCGAGATTCGCACGACCGCCTCGCCAACCAGCTCCCCCACCGCGAAACCGACGAAGAGATCAAGGATAACGACTCCGACTTCCCCGAACCAGGCTCCAGCCCCGAACACTCATGAGCGCTCCGGCTATCCGGACGCAACGCATCAAAGCATCACAAGAATGATGCTTTGATGCTAAATTAGAAATGCCATGAGAACCACCATCACCCTCGACCCCGACGTCGACCAGCTCCTCCGCCGGGCCATGCGCGACCGTGGCACCACCTTTCGCGATACCGTCAACGAAGCCATCCGCTCGGGCCTGCGTGCGCACAAAGTGCCCCGCTTCCGTCAAAAGACCGTCTCTCTCGGCAAGCCCTCTTTCAATGTGGACAAGGCCCTGCAGTTTGCAGCGGCGCTCGAGGACGAGGAAATAATGCGGAAGATGGCGCGGGACAAGTGATCCTGCCCGATGTCAATCTCCTCATTTATGCCGTCGATCGCGATTCACCTCACCACGACGCTGCTCGTGAATGGCTCGAAACCGCGTTTTCCAGCGGCGAGCAATTACTTCTACCGTGGGTCACGATCCTGGGATTCCTGCGCATCACCACCAGAAAAGGGGCATTTGCCCACCCGATAACTGTCGAATCTGCTTTCTCCTTTGTAAAGGGCTGGCTCGATCATCCAGCTGTGTCGATCGCTCATCCCGGGCCCGAGCATCTGCGCATCCTGCGGCGGCTCCTGCGCCAGGTGGGAACCGCCGGAGATTTGACAACCGATGCCCACCTGGCCGCCTTGGCGATTGAGTATGACGCGGAGTTGTACTCTTCAGATCGTGACTTCGCACGCTTCCCCGGCCTTCGTTGGAAGAACCCCCTCTGAAATAATCTCCTCATGCTCATCCTCGCCTCCGCGTCCCCTCGACGCCGCGACCTCCTCGCGCAGGCGGGATACGCCTTCGACGTCATCCCCGCCGAAGTCCCCGAAGACCCACGACCCGGCGAAACCCCCATCGGCTACGTTCTCCGGCTCGCGCGCGAAAAGGCCGAAGCTGTCGCAGCCTCGCCGGAATTCAGAACCTTCGCCCGATCCCAGCAGGAACCCATGCTGATCCTGGGCGCAGACACCACCGTGGTCGCGCCCAACGGCGAAATCCTCGGCAAGCCCGAAGACGACGCCCACGCAACCCGCATGCTCCGCCTGCTCGCCGGCGCAACCCACCAGGTTGTCACCGGCGTCGCCCTCCTTGCCCCGAAAGAGCCCAGCCCCGTCGCCGAGGTCGCAGCTGAGGTCACCTGGGTGACCATGCTCACGCCCTCTGAAGAGGACATCGCCCGCTACATCGCCACCGGCGAACCACGCGGCAAGGCGGGCGCCTACGCCATCCAGGGCCGTGCCGCGCGCTGGATTCCCCGCATCGAAGGCTGCTATTTCAATGTTGTCGGATTGCCGCTGGCTCTGGTCGCCAGCATGATCGAAGGCGTTGAGTCGCGCCGCTGCGCCCTGAAAGAAGGACTCCTCAGAACCACTCGCTGACCGCAATGTTCTTTAGGCTGCCGGCTACCGGCCACGCGCTCCCAGCTCCAGGCTCCCGGCTGCCTCCCTCAACTCGCTTTCGGCTGCTGCGCCTCTTCCTCACGCTCCTGCGCTCCAGACGCATCCTCCGATAACGGCGGCGCTTCCGTCTGGCCCGCCACCACCAGTCCAAGGACAATCAAAAGCGTTACCACCAGCAGCCCGATCTCCATC
Organism: uncultured Acidobacterium sp.; assembly: GCA_964610635.1. Taxonomy (GTDB): domain Bacteria; phylum Acidobacteriota; class Terriglobia; order Terriglobales; family Acidobacteriaceae; genus Palsa-343. Next base: position 1,581 of record CAZSWI010000203.1, on the reverse strand, counting down.
AGCTTCAGCATCGGTTTGTCCTTTCGCGCCGTCACGCGGGCCCGAGTTGTACTTCCCCCTCAAGTCGTTCGAATCATCTCCGCCAGCAACGCAGTTCTCGGAATCAGTTCCTTCACCAGCACCGACTCATGAGATGCGTGCGCCCCTTCTCCGACTGCACCCATTCCGTCAAGAGTGGCCACTCCCATCGCCGCTGTAAAGTTACCGTCGGAACCTCCGCCTGTCGATGCTTCCGCCAATTCGAACCCAAGCTGCGCTGCTAATGTCGCGGCGCGGTGGAAAAGCGCGACCGTCGCCCGGCTCCGTTCCATCGGCGGCCGATTCATCCCGCCCTCCACCTCGAGGACGCAGCCCCCGTCCCGAACGCGCAGCCCCCGAAACCGCCGGTCAATCCGCGCTGCATCCTTCGCCCGTGCGATGCGCACGTCGATCTCCGCCTCAGCCTCCCCGGCAATTACGTTGGTCCGCGTTCCCCCGCGAATCACCCCGGCATTTACCGTCAGCCCCCGATCCAGCTCCGTGAATCCCCGCACCTTTTCAAGCTGCCACGCCAGCTCGCTGATCGCGCTATGTCCGCGCTCAAAATCGACCCCCGCATGCGCCGCAACCCCTGTCACTCGCAGCGTGTAATTTCCCACCCCTTTGCGCGCTGTCTTGTACGCGCCCGCCAGTCCCTGCGCAGGCTCCAGCACATAAACTGCTGCGCACTCCCGCGCCAGCTTCTCCGTCATCGCCCGCGAAGCCGTGCTGCCCACCTCCTCGTCGCTGTTCAACAGAAAAATAACCGGCCTCTGCAGTTCGTCCTTTTCTCGCAGTATTTCAACCGCCGTCAATCCCATCGCAACCCCCGCCTTCATATCGAGCACGCCCGGTCCCCATGCCCGCCCATCGGCGATCCGGAACGGCATCTTCGCCAGAGTGCCCACGGGCCAAACCGTGTCGAGGTGCCCCAGTAGCATTAATGTTCCGCTCGGTGCAGCCGCTTTTCGGGACTTGCCCCCCGAACTCCCAAATCGCATCTCCAGAACATCCCCAAAACTCCGCTGACGGTGCCGCCGCACTCTCCCTCCCAGCTTCGCCCCCATCTCCGCAACCGCATCCACACAGCGATCCACAGCCCGCTTATCATCGCTGGGCGACTCGATTTCGACCATATGACGTACCCGATCCATTAACCCAGGCCCGTAGTCACCAGGAGCTGTTAAGTTGGAAAAATGCTCGTAACCTGCAGATTTATTTGCTTTTGGCATGGATAGAATTGTCCCTGACACTGTCCTCTTCGATACAACACCTGTGGCGATTTTGCCACAGTACAACTTTTCATACTCGGTTGTAGTCTATGTCTTCATTGAGGAAAACGCTTGGCAGATTCATCCCACCTGGAAAATACGATTTCCTCCCCAATTGAGTTCTCCGGCGTTGGCCTTCACAGCGGTGCCCCCGTCCGTATGCGCCTGCTGCCCGCCCCTGCCGGATCTGGAGTCGTCTTCCGCCGCACCGACCTCGACGGATTCGAAATCCCCGCTACCGGCCGCAACGTCGCCAAAGTCAGTTACGCCACCAGCCTCATGCGCCAGGGCG
>CAZSWI010000202.1:0-7396 GCA_964610635.1 uncultured Acidobacterium sp. | reverse complement strand
TCGACGGGGCCGAAGTCGCGGGAGTCGCTTGAAATGGAGCGATGGTCGCCCATGACGAAGTATTCGCCGACGGGGACGATCATCTCCGGCATGGAGCGGGTGTCGCGGTAACGGCGTGGGACGTAAGCTTCGTCGCGGGGCTCACCGTTGATCCAGACGCGGCCGTGGTCGATGAAGATGGAGTCGCCGGGGAGGCCGATGACGCGCTTGATGTAGCTTTTCTCGGGATCGCGGGGGTAGTGGAAGACGACGACGTCGCCCCGGCCGATTTTTTCGAAGCGGAAGAAGAATTTGTCGATGAAGAGGCGGTCCTGATCACTCAGCTCGGGCTGCATGCTGGTGCCTTCTACACGCACCGGCTGATAAAAGACAGTGACGATGAAGAAGGAGGCAATGACGGAGATCGCGATATCGCGGGTCCAGACGCGGAGACGGGGATTGAGCACGTGCGATGGTTCCTCGCTGAATCTAATCTACGTAATTTTTTGTGGATGTGTTTCCACAATTTGTGAGATGCGGGTACCCATTGGGACTATTGCGTGCTCCGACGGAGTCAGTTAGGCCGACGGCCGTTTGCTTTGAGGCGTGCGGGATGACAGGAGCGGAGGTTCCGTGCAACGCCACGCTAGCTGCAACCGAGGCTGCCTGCGGGACAAAGGATTGGCTGGCGACCGGGCTTGGGCAGGGGTTGCTGCTGGCTTGAGGCGGGGACGAGACTGGTGGGTCCGTTGATGTTGGCTTCCTGCACCAACAGGGGACGCTGGAGGACCATTTCGACCTGAGTGCCGGAAGGGATGTTGACGTCGGCGCCGCGGGTGAAGAGGGCGACGATTCCGGCGGCGGCGAGGCCCGCGCCGGCTCCTTCGAGTCCGCCAGCCAGAGGATGGCCGCCTTCGAGGCCTCCGATGGAGCCGATGGTGGCGCCAGTGGGCACGGCGACTTTGGCGGTTTCACCCGCGTTGTGTGCTTTGTTGCTGCCGCCATCCTGCTCGATGGTGCCTTCGTCGCCGTTGACCTTCTGATGCTCGGCGCCTGGCATGCTGTTCACCACGCCGGGAATCTCAACCACCGAGCCATTGGGGAAGATCATGGAGGTGAAGTGCATGTTGAGCTGCGCTTTTTGCGCGCCGATGCCGCGGCCGGGACGGACGACGCTGTCGACGACTCCCTGGACGTAGACGCCGGAGGGGATGACGACGCGGTTGCCGACGACCACCGGAAAGGTGGAGGAGAGATAGACGCCGTCGCCGGGGCGGGCGCTCTTGGTGTTGATGGCGCTGCGGACTTCGAGGAGGACTTTGGTGCCGGCGGGGATGTTGATGATTCTGGGGTCTGGGGCCGGAGCGGCTTCCGGAGCGGGCGTGGTTTCAGGCTGGGGTGCGGGCGGGGGCGGCGGCGCGGTTTGGGCGGCGGCGAGGGTACCGGCGAGAAGGAACGCAGTGAGGGCGAGGCGGTGGGTGGTCATCGGCGGCCTCCGGAAACCATTGTAGTGCGCATGGGGGAACTCTATTTTCATTCTTTTTTGGGCTGCAGTCATTGGACCGCGGGGCGGGGCAGGGGTGAGCGGCAAAGATGCGCCTCCCGAACCTGGCAGCATGGGAGGCGAGAGGGAGGAACTGGGGGTGCGCTAAGCCACGGCGCCGGGTTTGGCGGCCGTGATGGCCCACGCGAAGCAGGCCGAGATGAGGGCTTCGGTGATAGCGGGGGCAGAGAAGAAATAGAAATATGAGTTGACGGCAAAGGCGAGGTAGGCGACGAGGAAAGTGGCGAAGATGGGGCGGAGCTGAGGAGCGGCCGTTCTGGCAAGCGAACCCAGCTGCCAGAAAACGATTGATTCGGCGGTAAGAGAGATGGTTACGCCGAGTCCCATGCCGCGCAAGAACTGAAAGTAGGTCCGCGTGACGCCCATGATGGTGAACGGGTTGGCCTGCATGGTTCGGAGGACCATGGTGGCGGCGCCGGGCGGCGTCTTGCCGAAGACGCCGCCGATAGTGTGGAGAACCGCGTGGATGAAGGCGAGGGCCGAGGCGATGCGGAGCGGGAAGACGGCTTTCATGCTGTGGCTGCCTGGGGGGTTTTGCCGGCCACCTGCGCGAAGCTCTCGAGGATGGCGATCCAGGCGCCGGGGCTGTTGAAAATGGCAACGAGCTTCTCGTAGCCTTCGCCGTGGCGTTCGAGGCCGCGATGTTCGAGGTTCACGCGGGTAGCGGATGGGCTTTCTGGGACGAAGCTGATCTCGACTTCGCTGGCTTTGGCGGGGTCTGGATCGAATTTCCAGTCGGGCTGGTCATGGCCGGGGCCGATGTGCCAGGAGAAACAGACGCGGCGCGGGGGATCCCAGGCAAGGACTTTGCCCCATTCGCACTGCTCGCCGGCGGCGTTGCGTTCGTACCAGCGGCCGCCGATACGGGGCTCAACGAAGATGGCCTCGAAGGGGGTGGAGCCAATGTGGTGGGTGGCGGGCCACCAGGTTTCCATCTGTTCGACGAAGACGGAAAAGGCGCGAACGATGCTGGTATGTACCACCACGCTTTTACGAACGATTGCTTCTTCTGCCTGCAGAGGCATGCTTTTCTCCTTTGTGGGTGTGCTTTTTGGGCGAGTTTTTCGGCGGAGATTTTTCGGCGGCGGCCTGAAAGTTGCGCATTGCCTTGTCCCAGAGCTGATCGAAGTGAACGCGGAGGCGGGCGATGCCTTCTGGGCTGAGCTGATAGAAACGGCGCGTTCCGGCGCGAGTATCGGTCACAAGGCCTGCTTGCTTCAGGACCCGCAGGTGCTGGGAGACGGCGGGGCGCGTGACGGGCAGAGTTCGGGCGAGGTCGTTGACGGCAGTGGGACCGGCGGCGAGCTTCTGGAAGATGGCCATGCGGGTTTGGTCGCCGAGGGCGTCGAGTCCGGCTTGTAGGTAAGTATCCACTAACGGTAAGTTATCACGAACCGATGGGATGTCAAGAGGGGTTGCAAAAAAAAATCTAAACCGCGGATAGCTCAAAAACGGTCAGCCGAAATCAGTCGGCGGGAAATGGCCAGCGAGCACAAGACCGGCCAGCAGGCGAGCATGCGAGCGAAAAGCATGCGAGGCCGGCTCAGGGACGGACTTCTGCGTTGTCGATGGAGACCAGGACGCAATCCTCTTTGTTCCGGGCGGCGTGGCGGCAGTTTTCGATCGCTTTGTGGCGGGCGTCGTCGGTGGTCATTTGGGCGGTGGCAAAGCCGTAGGAGTGCGGGATGCGGCGAATGCTTTATGTGGACCGAGGAGAAGGTAGCGCTGGAAGGCCTGCTGCCCGTCTACCGAAAGGCCGGCGGGGCCGGGACGTTGGGCGGCTGTATTTCGGGAAGCGGTTGCGGGAGCGGGTTGAGGCTGTGCGCGGTGAGGAAGGCGTCGACGGTGTCGGACCAGGCTGAGGGGTGGGAGAAGAGGTGATGGCCTTCGTCTCCGTTGGGAGCTGCGAGGACGAACTGATCGTTGCCGCCCTCGGAGCGGAAGGCGGCGTCGAACTTCTGGGCGAGTTCGGGCCAGAAGAACTTGTCGTTCTCGGCGTACATCCAGAGCATGGGAACGCGGGAATGTTTGCCGAATTCCTTGTAAGCGTGGATGAGGTCGTCGGGATTGCAGACATCGTGGTCGGCTTGTGAGCCGCGGCCACCGGCGAAGTCGCCCTTTCTCTGATTGGCTCTGGTGCCCTGATTGCCCAACTCCGTATCAGATACGCATTCAGGCCTGGATGAGCTGCGGCTGGGTGGTGGGGAGGATCTCCGCGAGGTCGTCGAGAGCGTTGAGGCGGCGGAGATGGGACTCGATTTCAGCCAGTTCGGAGGCATCGGCCCAGGTGACGGCCTTTTGCAGGAGGTCGCGCGAGGCATGGCGGCCAACGCGTTTTTCCTGGACTTCCGCAAGAAGGATGTAGCTGCGCGCGGAGGTGGGGTCCCGCTGCAGGCTGCGGAGTGCGATGCGGAAGGCCTCATCGTACTTTTTGGCCTGGAAGAGAAGCTGAGCGTGGAGGGCGAGCAAGGCCGGGTCGTCGCCGGAAAGTTTGATGGCGGCTTCGCAGTGGGTGAGGGCGGGGTCGTGCTTGTCGACCGAACGATAGAAGAGAGCGAGATGACGGTGCAATGCGCTCTGGGAGTAGGGCGAGAGGGGGCGCTTGAGCATTGCTTCGCAGAAGTCGACCATCTCCGCATGGCGGCCGAGTTCGTTGAGGACGCCGAAGAACCTGGTCTGTATATGGATACCGTTTTGGCCCTCGATGAAGGTTTTGGTGACGATTTCCTGTAAATTGCGGAGCGAGTCGTTGCGCTTGGCGGCGTCGATCTCGGCGGAAAGGGCGAGCAGTTCGGTGCGGGCGCTGACGTTTTCCGGATCGCGGGCAGCGGCCTCCTGATAGAGCTGGACGGCTCGCGCATGGAAGCCGTGATCGCGGCAGATACTGGCCGCGGATTCCAGGTTTTTTGAGGTTGCCGTGTGGGGGTCGATGCGGGCCAGATATGCGGCAGCCTGCGGCCAGTCATTGGCTGTGCGCGCGAGGCGGAGCAGGGCTTCGGGAGAGGTCCATTCGGGGTCCTCGGAAGGCGGAGCGAGGCCTACGATTTGCTCGCTCAGGGTGCGGATTTGCGCGAGGAGCTGCCTGAATTCCTGTTTCGAGGCGGAGAGCTGCTCCTCGAAGCGATCAGCATCGTTCTGTGCAGCGGTTTTGAGGGACGCGATGGAGGCGAGGTGTTGCCGCGCGAGGTCATGGTTGCGGGCGGCGTCCTCGGTAATGCGTTCCATCTCGGTCTGGAGGCGGATGAATGCCTGGCGGCCTAGTTCGCGGCGGGTCTTGCCTCGTTCTCGCAGCATAAGCAGGGCGAAAATGATGGCGAGGAAGAAGAAGAGAATGATGGCTAACTGAGGGACGTAGGGAGCCCCCGATTCAAGAATCCGTTGCACCATAGATTGTGCCTTTCCGGGGAGGGAGACAGGATAGCACGGGGTACTTTCCGCGCCAATATTAATAATCTAAGGTCCGGAGGGAGCAATTGAGCCCGTCCTGGGCGCGGGGAGCGCCGGGGTAGTGGCAGTGCAAACGACTCTGTGTTAAGGACTAAGCCGCTTTTTCGGTGACGGTGCCGGTGGTGTCGCCGGCGTCTGCGGCGTCGTAGCTGGCGAGGATGGTGACGATCTGGGAGAAGGGAATAAAGAAGGCGGAGGGGCTGGCGGGTTTGACACGGAACTTTTCGGCGATGCGATTGGCGGCTTCTTCACTCTCGATCCAGATGCCGGAGGTTTCGACGCCGACGAGGGTAACGGTTTCCAGCCTGGCCTGATCTTTATCTTTACTGTTCCCGTCGACGAGTTTGGGGCCGAGTACGACGATCTTGCGGTGGATGAGTTTGGCGAGCTGCATTTCCATGCGTATGGAGACGCTGGGATGCAGGGCGGAGTTGGCTGGGTGGATTCGTGTGAGCCCGCGTATGCCACCGGCGGCACTATGGGCAACCGGCGGCTTGTGTCGGACGTGACACGGCGTGTCTGCCGGGACACGCGGATGCCGGGTTTGTGAACGGACAAGCTCATTGTTTTCTGTGGGCCATCGTTGGCCTGCGGGATGCACTGTGTCCCGGCACAAGGCTGATGCGAGGCGACAGAATGAAAACCCCCGTGAAAACGATGGTTGCAGCGGGCTGCCTGGCTCTCTCGGCGTCGCCGGTTGCGGCGCAGAAGATGCAAGGGGCTGTGCACGCCGAGACGATGGTAGCGCCAGGAACATCGCAGCAGACGCCGGAACTGACGTCGTGGCAGACATTGATGCACGGGTCGACGCGAGTGATCGTGGTGAGCCTTCAGGATCGGCGGCTGGCGCTGGTGGAAGACGGCGCGGTGAAGAAGGTCTACCGGGTCGCGGTGGGAAGCGACGCGACGCCGAGTCCGACGGGGACGTTCATCATTGTGGGCCGGGTTGCGAACCCGACGTATTACCACGAGGGCAAGGTGGTTCCGCCGGGGCCGGACAATCCGGTGGGCACTCGGTGGATGGGGCTGAACAAGAAGGGATATGGGATTCACGGGACGAATGCGCCGCGTTCGATTGGCAAGGCGGCATCGCACGGGTGCATTCGCATGGGGCAGCGGGATCTTCAGGACCTGTATGCGCAGGTGCGGAGCGGTGACACCGTCGAGATTGTGGGCGAGCGGAACGAGGAGACTGCGGCGATCTTTGGCGGACCGGCTGGCTTGCCGGGGTTGGCGGGCTCTGGAGCGCAGACCGTGACCGCGCAGATTGCACCGGAGACGGAGATGCCGGGGCAGGCGGGTGGAACGGCGGATGTGGTCACTCCGGCTGAAAAGTAGGAGCGCGGTTGCGCCCGAGAGGAAATGAGGATCGCCATGGAAACCTTTGCGGAAGCGTTGAGTGTGGCAGGGGCGATGCTGCTGAGTGTCTCGTGCGGGCTGCTGCTGGAGGAGCTGCTATTTGGGGGTCTGGTGCGGTTGTTCTTCTCTCCACAACGGGTTGCCGCTCGGCAGACGGAGCGAACGGAACCCGAGAAGTGAAATCTGGGACTGACTAAATAGCTAGGGAAAGAAACTGGAGGACAAAATGATTGCGCTGAAGGATCTGCTGATCGCCGCGGGAGTGCTGTTGCTGGCTGCCGCATTCGCCCTCACGGTGTATGACTTGTGGAGGATGTACGAGCACCGGCGGAAGCTGCCGGCCGATGCCGAGGGAGTGACGGAGATGGAGCCGGTGCCGATTCGGTGGCGGGGTTCTGTGGTGGTGTGTCTGATTGCGTGTCTGCCGTTGCTGGTGGCGGAGAGCATTGTGGTGATTCCCGCGGGGATGGGCGGTGTGCGGGTGAGCCAGATGCGCGGGACACTGCCAGGGACGCTCTACTCGGGCGTGCATTTTGTGACGCCGATGGTGGAAAGCGTGGAGATGTTCGATCTGCGGGACAAACTGTTCACAGCAGGTGTCGTCGAGGGATCTGCGACGTCGAGCCCGGCGCCGGGGGTCCAGAAAACGGCGATGGAGATGCAGCCGCTCGATGTGCAGTCGAAGGAGGGGCTGGACATTGGGCTGGCGATCACGGTGCGGTATCGGCTCGATCCGCATCGGCTGGACTACATCGAGAGCCATTTGCCGCAGCCGGTGGATTCGCAGATGGTGCCGGCGGTGGTGGCGAGCGCGTGGCGGGAGCTGACGCCGGGTTACACGGTGCGGGATATCTTCAGCGCGAAACGCGAGGAGATTCGTTCACAGGCGGCGGGAGTGATCGCGAGGAAGCTGGGGGCGGACGGGATTCTGGTGGAGGAAGTGATGCTGCGAAATATCCAGCTGCCTCCGGAGTATGCGAAGGGGTTGCAGGATCTGCTGCTGAAGGAGCAACAGGACGATCAGCTGACGGTGCAGACGGATATGCA
>CAZSWI010000201.1:4031-7418 GCA_964610635.1 uncultured Acidobacterium sp. | reverse complement strand
CTGGCGAAAACGCACATGGTGAGCACGTCGGCGGTGGGGGTGATGATGGCCGCGATGATGAAGATGATGAGGACGGCGTAGCGAATGTTCTTCCAGAGGAATTTCGGGCTCACGATGCCGAAGAGGGAGAGAAACATGACCAGGATGGGCAGTTCGAAGGTGACGCCCAGGCCGAGGATCACGGTGAGAAAGAGGTCGGTGTATTCGTTGATCTCAATGAGGGGGCGAAATTCCTGGTTGAAGCCGAGGAGGAAATCGAGTGACTGGGGATAGACCCAGCGGTAGCCGAAATAGGCGCCGGCGAGGAAGAGCCCGATGGTGGCCGTCATGAAGGGGACGATCCAGCGTTTTTCGTTCTGATAGAGGCCGGGGGAGATGAAGAGCCACAATTCGTAGAGCACGAAGGGGCAGGCGAGGATGCAGCCGGCCATGAAGCTGATCTTCATGTACATGTTGAAGGGGTCGATGGGGTTGTGATAGACGAGCTGCGTGGGCATGTGGTGTTTGGCCAGCGCAAAGACGATGGGCTTCTGCATGAAGCCGTAGATACGCTCGTGGAACCCCCATGCGGCGAAGAATCCGGCGATCAGGTAAATGGCGGTGTGGACGATGCGGCGGCGCAGCTCCGCGAGATGCTCGAGCAGGCTCATACCGGGGAGTTCGGCGCGCTCGGTCACAGCGGCGCGGGCGCGGTCGACCAGATCAACCATGGTTGAGGGACTCGCCGGGGACCACGGATGGAAGCGGAGACTCGAAGGGCTCGACCGGATGGATGCCGTTGGTGTGGGTGGAGAGGTCGAGGTGGGCGGGCGAGCCGGCGGCATGGAGCAGCGGGGCGGAGACGAGCTCGGTGGCGGCGGGTGCTGATTCGGAGGTGGGCGCGGCCGGCTGGACGAGGACTTCGGTTGCAGAGGGCTCGATTGCCGCGGACACCGGAGTGGGATCCGGCGGGGCGAGGGGTGTTGCATAAGGAGCGCTGGTACTGATCTGCGCGCCGGTGGAGGGGGGCAGGATGGACGGGATGAGGGTTGATTCGTCCGGGGCGGGTAGTGCGTCCGGGGATTTGGCCTGGGCTTCAGCTTGTTTTTCGGCGAGCTTCTTTTTGCGCTCCTCGTCTTCCATGTTGCGCAATTCTTCCTGGATCTGAAACTTGAATTCATTGCTGGCGCGGCGAAATTCAGCGAGGAGCTTGCCGATTGTGCGCCCGATTTCCGGCAGCTTTTTGGGCCCGAAAAGCACCAGGGCCAGCAGGAAGATGAAGATGGAGTCGCCGAAATGCATGAAGGTTCATGATACCTGCCGGGATTCGCGGGTCACAAATGAAGCGGGATCCATCGGCGTGCGCAGGGAGTACGGGGGCTGGAAGGCTTTTGGGTCGTTACCAGGGAGAGTGCCGATTCGAGCGGGCCGTATGGGGCCGAGACTGGGGTCAAGCCGCATATTCTGACCAAATTCGGTCATTGATCGTTCGGGAGGGTGCGGGTAGACTAATTCGAACGACAGGCGGTTACGGGCTTCCCGTTTTTGCGACGAAGCGCGTAAAAGCCGCGTCTAAGGAGTAGAGGCTGCAACATCCCCGTTGGCTGGGCGAGCGTGTACCGTCGCAGCGAGCCGACTGCAGCCGAGTTTGGCTTTCAACATCCCCGTCCAGATTGGCGAGGCCGTAAAGGCAGGGCCGAAACGGACTGAAGGCGGCGTACCGTGAGCGTTCTTGAGGCAGTTGAAGTACCCGTATTGGCTGAGGGGGAGAGTTGTTCTCTGGACAACTATCTCGCTCTGCCCGACAGCAGCATGGATGAGCGGATTGGGGCGGCGCGGCGAGCGCTGGGCAAGACCACCATTCTGCTGGGCCACCACTATCAGCGCGACGAAGTGATCCGCTTCGCGGATCTGACCGGCGACTCGTACAAGCTTTCGAAAGCGGCTGCGGAGACTGACGCGAATTACATCATCTTCTGCGGCGTTCACTTCATGGCGGAGAGCGCCGATGTGCTGGCGCACGAGGGTCAGCAGGTGATCCTGCCCGATCTGAATGCGGGCTGCTCGATGGCGGACATGGCCGAGATCGGCCAGGTGGAGGAATGCTGGGAGACGCTGCTCGATTCCGGCATCGGCGAGGGTGAGATTCTACCGATCACGTATATGAACTCGTCGGCGGCGATCAAGGCGTTTTGCGGGGAGCGGGGCGGGTTGGTGTGTACCTCGTCGAATGCGCAAAAGGCATTTGAGTGGGCTTTTGCGCGGGCGAAGAAGATTTTGTTCCTGCCCGACCAGCACCTGGGGCGGAATACGGGCCATGCCATGGGGATTCCTCTGAACGAGATGGTGGTCTACGATCCGTGGCATAGTTTGGTTTCGATTGGCGGCTCGGTGGGTGGTGGGATCACGCCTGAACGGTTGCGGCCGGCGAAGGTGATTCTGTGGAAGGGGCATTGCTCGGTGCATCAGCGGTTTCTGCCTGAGCATGTGGACAGGGTGCGGGCGAAATATCCGGGGATACAAGTCATCGTGCATCCGGAATGCCGGTTGGAGGTTTGCGAAAAGGCCGACGCGCTGGGCTCGACCGAGCGGCTGATCAGGATTGTGAAGGAAGCGCCGGCTGGGTCGAGCTTTGCCATTGGGACGGAGATTCATCTGGTGAACCGGCTGGCGAAGGAATTCGCGCCCATGGGGAAGAAGGTGATAACGCTCGACGACACCGGGTGCCTGTGCACGACGATGTATCGCATCAGCCCGCAGCACCTGGCGTGGGCGCTTGAGAATCTCGTGGAGGGGCGTGTTGTGAATCGCATTCAGGTGAGGGACGATGTGAAATACTGGGCGCGTGCAGCTCTGGACCGGATGCTGGAGATCGGCTGGTGAAGGGTGAATCGCGGAGCGAGCGCCGGGTCGGGCGGGCAAAGCGAGAGGGTTTCGCGAGCGATACCCTGGAATCACGCGAAGAGCGTTTTGTATGAAAACCTTTACGCTCGATGAGGCGCAGGCTCTGCTGCCGCTTGTGCAGTCTTTGCTGGGCCGCGCCATCGAATCAAAAGAAGCCGCGGGCAAACTGCAGGAAGAGATGCAGGAGCTGGTGCGGCGGATCTTTGTCAGCGGGGGCATTCTGGTTGACATATCGGCCGCGCAGAAGCGCCGGATCGCACTTGATGCTCTGGTGCAGCGGGCAAAGGACGCGCTGGAGGAGATCGACGCGATAGGGGTGCAGGTGAAGGATCTCGATACAGGACTGCTGGATTTTCCATGCCTGCTGGAAGGCGAGACGGTGCTGTTGTGCTGGAAGCGTGGCGAGGAGCGGATCGAGTTCTGGCACCGTGTTGAGGATGGGTTTGCGGGTCGGCAACCGATCGATGCGCGATTTCGGCGGGCTGCTCCGGAGAAGCTGAACTA
>CAZSWI010000201.1:2055-3931 GCA_964610635.1 uncultured Acidobacterium sp. | reverse complement strand
GTTTCAAGGATGGCATTGTCGTTGCGATCGCGGCAGATTCCCTTGACCTCTCCGGTGACCTCGACAAAGATCGCGTGAAGAAGCAATTCGTCCAATTGGCTATCGAGCTCCACGGGATCGCGTGCGAATTTTCCGGTGAGAACGCGCACGATTTCGGCCCTGATGAAGTCGGATATCGCCACTTGATCTTCCGTGAGAGCGCGGACGACCGCCAGGTCCGGAATGCCGCCGAATTCCAGAGCGGAGATCCAGACACTGGTGTCCAGCACGACGATCACGGCCTGCGCCGCCTCCTGGCCTCTTCTTTACGGGTCTGATGGACCAGGTCTTCCACATCGTCCGGTGTGTAACCCATGTGACGATTCTGGCGGCCAGCCTGCTGAGAAGCATCCAGCAGCGCCCGAACACGACCGGCGCGATAGGTTCGAAATGCCTCGCGAAAGAGCTCGCTGATGGTGCGGCTCTCGGCCTTTGCCACCGCCGTTACCTGTTCGGCGAGGTCGGGCGGCAGAGAAATCGTGAATTGTCGAGTGGTGCGCTGCATAACATCACATTACTGAGTAATGCTTAGTAATGCAAGGTCAAGATGCAATGCTGCCCATGGCAGGGGCCCATGACAACTGTCATATTGCTTTGCTGACAAAGCCCACTGGGGGCGGGGGCGATTGGGGGCGATTCTGTCTTTGCCGCTGATTCCAATCCTGCGGCAGGAGACAGCAATGTCAGCAACCGCAGCCTTACCCCAGGCAGTATCCTTGAGCATTCCCACAGGGCTTTCAGAGAGCAGGCCGGTCGCTAAGCTGCATTCGGTCACAAAGCGCTATGGACAGACGGCGGCGCTCGACAACTTCTCTCTGGATTTGCACGCAGGCGAAGTGGTGGCGCTGTTGGGGCCGAACGGCGCCGGCAAGACTACCGCGGTTCGCCTGTTGCTGGGATTGATTTCGCCGAACGCGGGCAGCGTGCGCGTGCTGGGGCGCGATCCGCGCGATGCCGACGCGAGGACACGGATCGGCGCGATGCTGCAGATCAGCCGCGTGCCGGAGATGCTGAAGGTTCGCGAGCATATTGACTTGTTCCGCAGTTACTACCCCAATCCGCTGCCGGCGGCGGAGGTGCTGCGCATCGCGAAGCTGGAAGACGTTGCGGACCAGATGTTCGGAAAGCTATCCGGAGGACAGAAGCAGCGGGCTCTTTTTGGGCTGGCGCTTTGCGGCAATCCGGACCTTATCTTTCTGGACGAGCCGACGGTGGGGCTGGACATCGAATCGCGGCGGGCGCTGTGGGATGAGGTGCGGGCCCTCTCGGCGGCAGGCAAGACGGTGCTGCTGACCACGCATTATCTGGAAGAGGCGGACTTACTGGCCAACCGCATCGTGGTGATCAACAAAGGCAAGCTGCTTTGCGAAGGAACGCCGGCGGAGATCAAGCATCGAGTGTCTGGGCGGCGCATCCGCTGCATCACGCAGCTTGATCCGGAGGATTTGAGGAAGCTGCCTTCTGTTTCGGATGTGCAGCAGGATCGTGAGGCGGTGGTGATTCTGGCGGAGAGGCCGGAGCAGGTGGTTCGGGAGATGCTGCTGCGCGATGAGACGCTGCATGGACTGGAAGTAGCGGGGGCGGCGCTTGAGGATGCGTTTCTGGCCTTAACGGCAGGGAATAGAGAATAGGGAACAGGGTACAGGGTACAGGGTGCAGGTTGCAGGTGACGGGTTACAGGGTACAGAAGAGGAGCAGACTTCATGGCTACGAGTGCGATCGCTGTTTCGCCGAGGGGACTTGGGTTTGGTTATTACGCTCGGATTTTCCGCAAAGAGACGCAGTATGAGTTTGTGAAAATGCTGCGCACGAAGGCGTTCTCGCTGTCGGTGATTGG
>CAZSWI010000201.1:0-1955 GCA_964610635.1 uncultured Acidobacterium sp. | reverse complement strand
ATGTCGTTCGCGTCGGGATTCTGGATGCCGATCAGCTCGTTGCCGCACTGGCTGCAGACGATTGCGCCTGCGCTGCCGACGTATCACCTGGCGCAACTGGCTCTGCATATCTTTGGATTCGCGCAGCCCGGCAGCATGTTGGTGCACTGGGAGGCGCTGGCAGGATTTACGCTGTCGATGCTGGGTGCGGCATGGATCATTTTTGCCCGCAGTGAGGCGAAGGCTTGAGTTCTTCCGATCCCAAATCGGTGCTTTTTGAGAGCTGTAACGAAGAACCGGCCGCTCTGGCTTCGCTGCGAGGCGAGTCAACTGCTGTACCCGAGGCACTTTTCGGCAAGCATTGGTCGGCGGAGGCGGAAGTGGGCGGCGAAGGGCCGCTGCTTCGCGCGCAGCGCAAAAGGGGAGGCCGATTCTACGACTTCATCTGGTTGATGTACTCGGTTTTTTATCTCATCCAGCCGATCGAGCAGAACACACGCAGGGGCTGGATTGCCTTCGCTGTGGGGTTCGGCCTCTTTCTCGGAATCTACATCGGTCTTGTCTACGCTTCGTCGCAGAGAAGGCAGCTGCTGCTGCTGGCTGCTCTGTTCGTGCTCTCTGCCTGCTATTTCCCCTTCAATGGGGGTGCGGTGGGCATGTTCATCTATGTTTCGGCGTTCGTGCCATTTGTTTCGGATTCACTGGGCTTCATCGTTGGCACCTTTATTGCGGTGGCCTGCGTTCAGATCGGGGAAGGGTTCGCGCTACATCAGAATCCATGGACTTTGGGGTTGTGTACCTTCTTCTCGGTCACGGTTGGATGCGCCAATCTGATCGCGGCGCAGCGAATGAGGGCCAACAAGCGGCTGAATCTGGCCCATGAGCAGATTGCCCATCTTGCGAAACTGGCCGAACGGGAGCGCATTGCGCGCGATCTGCACGATGTTCTGGGGCACACTCTTTCGGTGGTGGTTCTCAAATCCGAGCTGGCCGGCAAGGTGCTGGAACGCGATCCTGAGCGCGCCCGCGCGGAAATTGGCGAAGTGGAGCAGATTGCCCGCAAGGCGCTGGGCGAGGTGCGCGAGGCGATTCGGGGGTACCGTACTCAGGGTCTTGCGGCGGAGATTGTTCGCGCACAGAAAACGCTGGATGCGGCGGGAGTCAAGCTGGAACTGGGGACGGAGCCTCCGCGGCTGGCGGCGGCCGAGGAAACCGTTCTTTCCTTAATTGTGCGGGAGGCGGTTACAAATATTGTGCGCCATGCGCAGGCCAGCCGCTGCCGGCTGGAATTCGCGGCGAATGGCACGGGTACGGAGCTGGTGGTCGAAGACGACGGGCGCGGCGGCATCCGGCAGGAAGGCAACGGGCTGCGTGGGATGCGGGAGCGGGTGGAGTCGATGGGCGGGCAGCTGCGCATCGACAGCGCGAAGGGGACGCGGCTGGTGATTGAAATTCCGCAGCAGGCGGTCAGCCCGTCATGAAAAAGATTCAGGTGATCGTGGCGGAGGACCAGGCGATGGTCCTGGGGGCGTTGGCGGCCCTGCTCGAGACGGAGCCTGACATCGCTGTGTGCGCGAGGGCTGCGAATGGGCGCGAGGCTTTGGTCGCGGTCGGGAAACACAAGCCGGATGTGCTGGTAACGGACATCGAGATGCCGGAGATGACCGGGCTGACGCTGGCGGGCGAGGTGCGGGAGCGGTTTCCGCAGACGCGGGTGATGATTCTGACGACGTTCGCGCGGCCGGGGTATCTGCGGCGGGCGCTCGATGCGGGGGCGAAGGGGTACCTGCTGAAGGATCGGCCTTCGGCGGAACTGGCGGACGCGGTGCGGCGGGTGCATCAGGGTCTGCGGGTCGTCGATCCCGATCTGGCGCTGGAAGCGTGGGACAGCGGGCCCGATCCGCTGACGGAGCGTGAGCGTCAAATCCTGTGGCGCGCCGGGGAGGGGAAGGCGAGCGGGGAGATTGCGGCGGAGC
>CAZSWI010000200.1:0-7423 GCA_964610635.1 uncultured Acidobacterium sp. | reverse complement strand
CCAAAGATGGATGGACCGTCCGCACCGCCGACCGCGGCCTCGCCGCCCACTACGAGCACACCCTCGTCATCACCAAAGACGAACCCCTCCTCCTCACCGCTGCCTGACAGACAGCCGTCCGTTCGATTCCGGACATCGCCGGGCAATTGGCGCTTTGCCGTGCTCTGCAACCTGTACCCTGCCCTCGCGAAACCCCCCGGTTGCATTTCCACAGCCTTCTGTTCTAATGTGCAACCAGGAGGTTGCCTATGAGCCCGGCTCAAACTGAAGAGCGCATCCCCGCACACATCCAGGACCGCATCGAGAAGCAAATCGAAATCGCCGCCCCCGTCTCCCGCGTCTGGCGCGCGCTCACCGGCCACAACGAATTCGGCGCCTGGTTCCGCGTCAAACTTGACGCCCCTTTCGAGGTCGGCGAAGAATCCCATGGCCAGATCACCTGGCCCGGCTACGAACACATCGCCTTCCGCGCCGTGGTCCAGCAGATCGATCCCCAGCAGTACTTCGCCTTCACCTGGCACCCTTATTCCGTGGATCCCGCCGTCGACTATTCTGAAGAAACGCCGACCCTCGTCGAATTTCATCTCGACAAAAGCCCCACTGGCACTCTGCTCAAAGTCACCGAATCCGGCTTCAGCGACATACCGGACGGCCGCCGCAAAGAAGCCTTCCTCCGGAACAGCGAAGGCTGGGCCCAGCAGATGAAAAACATTGCGGAATATGTCACGCAAAACCCCTAACGTCGCAGTCAAACAGAAACGCGTCCACCGCCGCCCTGAGGTCGAAAAATCGGCGCCCAGACAGAAACGCGTCGCCCATGTCCGTGAGGTTGGGAAATCGGCGAAGGCCGCACCGGCCTTCGCCGCCCTCGGCGACCCCACCCGCCTTTCACTCCTCGCCAAACTCGGCCGCGGCCACGCTCGCTCCATCTCCCAGCTCGCCCACGGCTCCCACCTCACCCGCCAGGCCATCACCAAACACCTGCGGGTTCTCGAGCGCGCCAGGATCGTCCGCTGCGTCCGCTCCGGTCGCCATGCCCTCTTCGAACTCGAACCCCAACCCATCCTCGAACTCCGCGACTACCTCGACCGCATCTCCGGCCAGTGGGACGAGGCGCTCTTCCGCCTCAAATCCTTCGTCGAAGACCGGCCCTGAACCGCGCAGGATGCTGAGCCGCTCCTGATCCCGCGTCGCCCTGATCCCGCGTCGCCCCGATCCGCGCCGCCGCGCACATAGTGCGGCGCGTCAGGGAGTGGCGGGCCCGGGCGGTGCGGTGAGCGTTTTGAGCTGGCCGATCAGAGCCGCGATGCCGTCGTTGTAGTTCCTCGTCCAGGTGGTCCTGCGAAAAGCGCCCTCGACAGGCTGAGTCAGCGTCCACAGCGGAAACCGCGTCTTGCCGTCAACCAGCTTGACCTCTACCTGCGGGCTGTAGCTTGGGCCAGGTGCGAGCGGTGCGGTGAAGCGCACTACCAGCACCAGATCGGCATCGGCGGGTGAACTGACCAGCTGCCAGTGTCCCCAGCTCTGCAGCGCGTCGTAGAAGGAGGTGTAGGGTTCGTTCACCTGCGCGGCCTTCCTGAAGGCCTCAATCGAGACAGGATCGGCTCCGCCATTCGCCAGAAAAACCTTCTGCGCGGAAAGCAGAGGCGAAGGAACCGGCGCAAGTGGCGACTGGGCGTGTACGCCGGGCAAAAGAAGCGCAAAGACAGAGAAGAAAACAACCGGCCTGAAGGTTCCTGACATGTACGTCGTACTCGACTTTCCGGCGATGCAAGCTCCGGGACACTGGACAGCGAGCATCGCACGCTGTGAGACGGCACGGCGACGGCGAAAGACTCGCCGATAGGGGAACGATTCCCGAATCTGCCGCGCTGTGGGAGATTTTCGCCTTACCGCATCGCCTTTGCTTATGCTTTCTCCCCCTCTTACCGATGAACGTGCACAGGGGCCGAATCGAATCGCGTCCGTCGAATCGGGTCAGGTTGACTGATGAGGAGAATTGCGTGATCTGCAAAAGATGCTATTCCGAGCTGGTGGCTCCATTTCCCGCCGACATTCGGCTCTATCTGAACCGCTCCAGAACCGTCAGCGCTGCTCCGCTCAATCCTCCACCCGAGATCGCCGTCTGTCTCGACTGCGGCTTCTCCGAGTTCGTCGTCAGTCCCGGATGGCTCTCCGCCGGCTGGCTTCGCCCCTTCCGCGAAACCCCAGCCGCCATGCTCAGGGAACTGGCCCGAACCGCGCAACGCCCGGAGAGCGAACGCGCCGAAACTCCCCAACCGGCCGCGCAGCCCACTGCCGAGACAATCCCCCCAAACCCGCTCGATGAACCAACCGCTGAGCAGCACGACGAGACGCTCGAACT
The DNA here is from genome assembly GCA_964610635.1 of uncultured Acidobacterium sp. Classification (GTDB taxonomy): domain Bacteria; phylum Acidobacteriota; class Terriglobia; order Terriglobales; family Acidobacteriaceae; genus Palsa-343. The sequence continues at coordinate 5,058 of CAZSWI010000200.1, read as the reverse complement.
CGTTAGTGAATCCGGATGTCGCCGGACCCCGTTTCAACGCGGACGGTCGGGCCTCCTCCGTTAATATCCCCCTCGATGTGGTGCCGCTCCAGCGCGCCGTGCGTCGTAATCGGCGGATCGCTGTGCACCGATCCCGATCCCGTGCTCGCGTCCAGCGTGAAGTGCGAGTTCGCCACGTTCAGCGTCACCGACCCCGACCCCGTCTCCAGTTTCCACGGTGAACTCGGATGCCCGCCGATTTCGATATCCCCCGACCCGGTCTCCGCAAACAGGCTGCCTTCCACTCCCTGCAGATGAATGCTGCCGCTGCCCGTCGTCGCCTTCACGTCGTTCGCGGCCTGCAGTCCCGCGCGTATGTCCCCGGACCCTGTCTCCAGCTGAACCCGCCCGCTGAACCCGCCTGCCTCAATCGATCCGGAACCCGTATTCGCCTTCAGCGGACCACCTAAATCCTGCAAACGCAGATCGCCCGACCCTGAGTTCGCCTCGAGCTGCGTGCCTTTAGGCGCGGTGATGTCGTAGTCGATCGAAACATTGCGAATCCAGTCCTGGTGCTTCCCGATCGTGATCACATCGCCCGACTGGTCGATCGGCGGATTGCTCATCACCTGCTTCACGCGATCGTCCGCGGATGCCCCAAATCCCCAACCGTTAGCGCGAACGTGTCCCACGATGTGAACTTCGCTCGATGATCCCGGCGAAACATGAACGTACCCCGAGCCGGTCGAAACGCTGAGCACCACCGACCCGCTCACGTGCAGGGTTTTGTCGAAAGTGCCATCGGCGGCCAGCGCGGCGGTTGGCGCCAGCACGGCAATGGCGGCGGCCATCAGGAACTGCGTGTTGAGGGAAGCGATCATGGGTGGTTCCTCCTTACTTACAAATCAAATCCGTGCGGCCCTGGAACTGGTCTCGTAAACCCCATACCTATTGCTGCAGCACAACCGTATCTCCTTCTTTCAGCCCGGAAAGAATTTCAGTCCGGTTGCCATTCGAAATACCGGCCGTGACAGGCAGCTTCGTCTGTCCGTCCTTGCTCTTCGAATCCGGCACAAACACAAACGCGTTTTTCTGGTTATCCCAGGTCATCGCCTGCTCCGGCACGCTCAGCGCGTTCTTGTGCTCCGTAACCACAATTTCAGCGTTCGCCGTCATCAGAGCTTTCAGCTCGCCGGTCGGATTGTCGATGGACACGCGCACTTCGAACGTAGTCACGTTATCCTTCTCGACGCCAAGCGGCGAAATCTTCGTCACCTTCCCGTCAAACGTCTTGTTCGGGAACGATTCGACGTGAATCCGCGCCGGCTGCCCCAGGTAAACGTTGCCGATATCCGCCTCGTCCACCTTGCCGTCCACATACACCTGGTGGATGTCTCCGATCGTCATCACCAACGTCGCCGTCGATCCGAGCACAAGAATCGAACTCACCGCGTCGCCCAGCTCCACGTCGCGCGACAGCACCATGCCGTCGATCGGAGCAACCAGAGTCGTATAGTTCAGTTGCTGATTCAGCTGATCCAGGCTGGCCTTCGCCTGCTGCACCTGAGCCTCCGCCTGGCGAAGCTTGGCCTGATCCACGCCGATCTGCGCCACTGCCGCATCCCGCTTGGTCCTCTGGGCAAGGTAATCGCGCTCGGCGTTATCGAGCGCCTGCTGCGAAACAATCCCATCCTTCAGCATCTGCACGTTTCGCTGGTAGGTCTCCTGATACATCGGCAGATCGGGCGCCTCGGCGTTCACCTTGTCCTGCGCGATGTTCGCGGAGAAGGTCGTGACATTGGCTTCAGCCGCCGCCAGCTGCGCCCGCTGCGCCGCCACCTGCGCCAGAATCTCCTGCTGATCCAGCTGAGCCAGCACCTGACCCTTTGTCACCATCTGGTTGATATCGACGTAGAGCTTCTCCACCAAACCCGACGCCTTCGACTTCAGCTCGACTTTCGTGATGGGCTGGATCGGCCCCGTTGCTACAACCGATTTGGCGATGTCTCCACGCGTGACCCTGGCCAGCCGCGCGGCCGGGATTTTGGGATCGCCATTGTGCATCGCGAAGGCGACCACGCCCCCGACCACTGCGACCACGACCCCGCACAGGATGGTCCAGAACAGCCAGCGCCTTTTGCGTTTGCGAATCTGATTCACGGCCGTACTTCCTCCGAGGGATCCCGTTGTGGTGTACGCAGGGCCAGGCAAATTGGTTCCAGAACTCGGCCGCCCGGGGTCAGCAGTCCGGGGCAGCCGATATCGAAACGGGTGTTATTTGGAACCCGGGGTCGCCAATGAGCCTGAGCCGTTGAGCCCAAACCGGGCACTCATCTCAGCGTAGAGGAAGCCGCGCCCCGGGCGATAGGGCTGCACCCACTCTCCATCGATGACAAATTGAGGGATCGCCTGCTTGCCAACATGGGCCAGAACCTCATCGGCTGCGCCGGGGGTCTCCTCGATGTCGATTTCGGTGAAGGGGATACGGTGGGACTCGAGAAAGCGTTTGGCCTCACGACAGTCACGGCACCAGGGTGCTGAGTAAACAAGAACCTGCACAATTTTCATCGTATCGCAACAAACCGGCCTCCGTGGGTGACCGGAATCACACGAAAGAGGCAACAGGCGCCGGCTGGTGACCTGCCGCAAGGATCTCGTCACCACGATTCGGCTGGGTGCCCCATCCTGGTGCGCGCCGCTTTTCCGCCCAGCAGGGTGGGATTCCACCGGAGGAATTGCACACGCCAAAGTCAGTTACCGCCGAAGGAAAACACCACGTTGATGGTCGTCTCCACTTCGACTGGCTCGCCGTTGAGCTGCCACGGCCGATAGCGCGCCTCCCGGATGGCCTGAACAGCGGCGTTAACCAGCAGCGGCGGCCCACTGAGCACCCGCACGCTCTCAATGCGCCCGTCCGTCGAGATGATGGCCGAAACGACCACGGTTCCCTGCAGCCGAATTTGCCGCGCAATCGCCGGGTACTGCGGCTGGATAGGCACAATCAGTTGCCCAGCCGCCACTCCGGCAGAAACGCGCAGCGGTCCCGCAGGTTTGGCGGGTTCAGCGCGCGCAACCGGCGGCGGCGTGCCGAGACCGAGCGGCAGCGCGCCCACAGCCCCGTTGTTCGAACCCCCGCCCATGTCTCCCGTGATCACCCCCGGCGCCGTATCGACGATGCGAATCGGGTCATGAGGAATACGGGTCGGAGCCACAATCGTCGATTCGATCAGTTCGGTGCGCGCGGCCGCCGTCGCCACCGCCCGTTGCGGCTCTGCGACCGGCACGGCCGGCGGAGGCGGCGCGATCAGCGGAACGCTCAGCATCTTCCGGGGCAGTACGTCCGGGTAAATGTAAGGGATCATCACCAGCACGCTGACCAGCGCCGTCTCCAGCACCAGCGATCCAGCCGCGTAGCGCCGGCTTCGCGTGCGTATGCGGCCGGTAGACTCGACTAAGCTGTCTTCGAACATAGATCTCTCCTGACCCGAGCGCAGCGCTCGGTGTGGAATGGTCGCGGCTTATAGAACGAGTTAGACGAGGTGCGACGGAGAACCAGGTGAACGGCTACATTCACCTTGCTGCCGGAATAGACAACGGAGTCGAACCAGAAGTTCCCGGCCATAGCCGCTCGAAGCAGCCGAAATACAGCAACCTTTGCAGGAGTTTCAGGGACCCCAGGTTTCGAATGGGCCGTGAAACTGAGATCGTCACACCGTCAGACGGGTGACAAGCCGAGTTGTATCCTCCCCACGCCACCAACAAATTCCCGATGTTACACCTCATTCGGTGTACTCTGTATCCTGTCCCCCTGACCCTGCTTCCGGAGGCAGCACTTATGGCTCGGACCGTTCTCCTGATCGCATGCATGTCGGCGGTCATCGCTCCCACTCTCATCGCTCAGGCCACCACCGTGTGCATCTTTCCGGCCAAAGACGCCCGCGGCGTTAACACAGACACCCCACAGGACGTGACTACGCTGGCCAAAGACATGGTTGCCCTACCGGCCGCCGCATCCATCAACGTCGTACCGGTGACCAGCGTGGGACCCAAAGAGATCGACGCCGAAGCCGCGAAACGCAACTGCACCGACGTGGTCACCGTCTGGCGCCTCGAACAGACACCCGACAGCCCCAATTACGGTGGCACCCTGGGACATACGCAGGTGACGACCAACAAAGACAACGGCCTGATGCTGAAGTCGACCTTGAAGGCTAACGGCGTCCTGCTCGAATACTCGCTGCGCAAGGCCGATTCCCACAAAGCGATCGCCCATGGGGAATCCGACGACGACTCGGCCTACACCAACTTCGCCGCAGCTATTGCGAAGAAAGTTAGCCAGGGAAAGTGAGCGGGAGACCACTTATCTCCGGCGCGCCAGCAGCAAACGATCGATCAGCGGACTGACCAGCCGAAACCGCTCCATCAACGCCAGAATGTCCTGTTCAAGGATGTCCTGTTCAAGGATGTCCTGTTCGGCGCGGTCCGGAGCGACCTCAATCCACCCCTGCATCAGGGTGAGCGGTCCGTAGTCCACACTTACGTTGGGCCAGCCATCGCGCATCCGTGCGAAGCTTCTTCTGAATTCCTGGGCAAAGTCCCGGCTGGTGATCGAATACCCGGCCAGCCGCCTCAGTTTCAAAGCGTGGATGTTGTACTGTGCCCGTTTCTGGCTCGCCGCCTTCGCATTGACCCAGATCGAAAAGAAAATTCCTGTTTCGTTTTCGACGCGATCCATGCGGTCGTTGGTCCAGGTCGGTTTCTGCAGCTTCAGAACAGAACTGCCTTTGTAATATCCACGCTTGCAAACCAACCCATCGCTCGTCCGCTCGTCGAAGCGCGCCTGCACTTTTGCGAAGACCGCACCAAACGCCTGCGCCTCGGCATTTCCATCCACTGCGTTCTTGTCCGGGCTCAAGGTTTGCTCGGCTCGGCTTGCGGCTTCAGCAGCGGGAACAGGATTACATCGCGAATCGATTTAGCCCCGGTCAGTATCATCGTCAACCGGTCGATCCCGATCCCCTCCCCCGCCGTGGGAGGCATCCCGTAAGCCAGCGCCCGCACATAGTCGACGTCCATCTG
>CAZSWI010000199.1:2144-7449 GCA_964610635.1 uncultured Acidobacterium sp. | reverse complement strand
AGCTACGGCCTCATCGACGACCAGCGAACCGCCGGGCTGATCACCGATTGCGAGGTGCCGCTGGCGCTGGCTTACTGGTCCCAGCAGGGCATTCAATTTCTGGATATGTGGTCGGTGCGGCGGCCGGTCGTTCCCCAAACCGCGTCGGAGGAGTGGCCTCTTTTCGGCGGGCGTCGCAGAAGCGCCGAAGGCCTCGCCATGTTCCTCCAGTTTCAGGACCAGCTCGCCAATCTGCCGTCCACTCTCGGCGCAGCCGCACTCAACTCCGTCTCGGCGACGAGTTACTTCTATTACCTGCCGCCCGCCGGGATACTTCCGGTAGGGAATGTCAATCCGTCGGCGGGCTTCGATTACCTGGAGTTCTTCAACAATCGGACCTACCGCAAACCGGTCTTCATCGAGGGGGCAAAGATCGACAGACTCTTTCGCGCCGCCTTCTTCTATCCGCCCATCGATCTCAGCAAAAAGGAACTGTTGTGGGTTTACCAGGTCCACGAGAATCAGGACCCGGCCGACGACACCGCCGGAAGCTCGCCGGCCCCGGTCTACATGGTTTTCACAAACGGTCAAATCGGCTTCCAGGGCGAGGCGAGATACGACCTCAACTACTTCAACTATGCGAATTTCGCTTAGTCATCCGGAAAGTCAATCAAGGAGCGCACTGCCATGGCCAACTTCACTCCGGTGAACCCAGGCGACCTGATTACCGCGAACTACTTCAACCAGGTCCTGTCGTCGTTCGATAGCCGCATTAGCGCTTTGGAGGCGGCCAATACTGGTGGAGCGCAGATCGTGATCCAACAGATTCTGCCGCTCGGAACGCTGTCGGTAGGGGACCAGATGCATGTGGTCGGCCAGAATTTCGGATTGCCGGCCAATGTCGTGGTCACCGTGGGCGGACAGCAAGTTACCAGTTTCGCCGCGGGTAGCGGCAACACGGATCTCTACTTCGACATTCCCGCCGTGCAGGGTTTGTCGGCGCAGGGCACCCAGGTCCCTCTTGTCGTGGATAACTCGACCAGCCCGGCGCCCGCCTCCACAACCTTCACCCTGTTCCCGGCGCAGCTGACTGCGCCTTCAGGGAACATTGTCGTCGCCATGACCGGGCCACCCCCCGTCGGCTTGATTACAGAAGGAAACAGCTACACCTACACGTTTACGGTGACCGGCTTCACCTCGCTGACTGACAATTACGCCCTTGCGGTGACGCTGGATGCCGCCTCTCAGGCCGCCGGTTGGACAGCGACCGCGGTTAATCCCACGAGCCAGAGCACCATTACCACCATCTCGATTCCGCAAGGCCAGAACACGACAACTCTGGTCGGTGTAAAGGTGGCTATTCCTGCTGTCGCCGGTGTGACTTCGGGTCAGGTAACCCTGACACTTACTTCAAGTCTCAAGCCCGGCGTCTCCGGCTTTGGGAGCACCACGGTCAAGGTCAACTCCCAGCCGTCTTCTGCAAATGCCATCGGGCTGACCATCTACTCGGTCGGAACGGGCACATTGAGTGCGGACGGCAGCACGGTGACGCTTCCTACGAGCACAACATCGGTGGTGGTCATCTTCCTTGCATCGCTTCCCGATGGTGGAGCGGGGGTGTCCTATAGCATCTCGAATCTGGTTTTCGGCAATACATCGTGGACCGCGAAGCTTCAATCCCCGGCCGACATTTCGGTAGGAACTCCCAACTCCACGTCGCAGATTCGCTTCAGCGTCAGCGTTCCGCCCGCCGCCAGCAGCACCACGATGCAGCTCACTGTGAGCGAAGATGGGAAGCCGTCCGTACAGGGTCAACAATCTTTCAATATCTCAGTCCAGTGAGCGGCGCTGGCAGATTCACCGCGAAAAAGGAGAGCAAGATGAGCAACCAAACTCGTAAGTCATGCAGGACAGCCCCCAAACTGCATCGCCGGCGGTTGCGTCTGGCAGGATCGATCGCTCTGATTGGCGTTCTATCGCTTGCAGCCGCCGTGGCCCAGCAGCTTTGCTTCAACCAGGTCACTGCGGCGGGCAGCCCGCCGAACTGGGGTGAGCCGCCGCTGATCGATGGGTCGATTAACAGCGGAGACCCGCGTTGTTTCAACTATCCCACCTTGGCGCAGACAGGCTGCAACAACCCGGATCTTGGCTGGTCCAATTCGTTCAGTTACATCTACAACAATCCTGACGGCCCCCAGATACCCGACGTGACCGTGCTTGGACTCAGGGACAGCACGCATCTCTATCTCGCCGTGGAAGCCAACAACACAACGCCCACCGGCGGCGGAAGCACCGATCCGAACAATGCCATCGTCGTCGGCATCGATCCCGACAACACCCACACCAAGATGCAGTGGCTCGTCATCTTTCCGGTGGCCATTGGTGCGGCAAACGGGAACAAGCAAAACGCACAGTATATTGACTACTACTGGAACCAGAGTTCGCTTTCGAGTCCCGTGACGACTGCCTCGAATTATGTGCAAAACCCCGGCTGGCTGCCGGGTTCCGGCCCAGGGTCCCCGAATGCCGTATGCAGCACGCCGGGAACGACTTGCATTCAGAGCGATATGGAGGGCGCTTCGTGGTCCACTGAAATGGCTCTGCCGATTGTCGGTCAGCCCAGCGACGCAAACTACGCAGCCGAACAGGCAACCGGACTGACTCTCCCATCCACCGGTCTCTACGGTTTGTACATCGATGTCTTGCGCGTGGTGAACGGGCAATGGCAGCAGGCGTCTTGGCCGGCAAGCGCCGCTATCCCCGGCTGCGCCGCGAACGCCAGTTGCTACCTTGACACGAGTCTGCCGCAAACGATGAGCGGGCAGCCCTCGGGCTGGGGCAATGGGACTGTCGATCCGAATCCGAGCCCCTCCTGCAGCGGCGTTTCCATAGGTTCGCAAACCCTCGATATCAGCGTCACCAACGGGGCCAACCCGAATCCGGGCAATAACGCGCTCGACGCTTCCGGTCCCAATGTCTTCCATGCCAACGTGCACAACACCGGCACTGCTACCGCCAACAACATAGGCATCATCTTCTCGATTGCCAACTTTGGCTTGCCTGGGCCACAGTCATGGCAGCAGGTTGCCCAATCTCAGCCGGTGGGAGCCTCATCCGTTCCCGTCGGTGGCGCAACCTTGAACTCCAATAGCTGGACGCCGCCCGCGGGCCAGTATGGACCGTCCAATGCGCACCAGTGCATCCTGGCGACTTTGAACGCGAACCCGCCCAACAGCACATTCTTTGTGAGTGCGACCGCCGTGCAGAACATGAATTTCTTCAATGCATCGAAGGTGGAACGCACGGCCGAGGTCAGTTCCAAAGGATACCCTGTCAATCCTGCCCATAACCTCGAACAGGAGTTCGACATTTCGGTGATTTCGAGGCAGAGCGTTTTGAACCCCTGCGCCAACTCGCCAAGAGACAAAGACACCGACTGCACGCCAGTGTCGCAGCTCATCGAAACCGCCGAAGCCTGCCGGCACACCGGCTTTTACCTCGAAGACAAGAACAAGCACAAAGTTGAGCTCTGTCAGCCGGTCGGGTCCTTCAGTTTCGTCGCCAAACACCCAAGTGCCGTGACGAACTGGACGTTTGGATTGAGTGGCCCCGGATTGGTGAAGGACAACCAAGGCGTATATCACCTCAAGATGCCGAACAACAGCGCGGTCGTCCTGACGAATGTTGTGGAGGCGAATGAAGCCGCTGCCGCCGTTTGTGGCGCAACGAAATCCTGTGGCCATGCGGGTTCAGGCCCGGCCTTCATCCTGCTGGGCGGCATCTTCGGCTTTGGCCTCCTGCTCTATCGTCCGCGCAAGAAGAAGGAGTAGCCATGGGCCTTTGTCTGGCAGCCTTGTTCCCATTTGCTATTCAGGCGTCGCCACTGCTCACCAGGCTCGATCCGGGAGCGGTCTGGGCAGTGGCGCTGCTGGCGGCGCTTGCGTATGCCGTGCACTCTGCCAGACTCTCGGGACTGAGCGCGCGCGCCATGTACTGGGCGGTTGCGTGGTCTCTGCTTGCCGGCCTCTGGGGCGCGCATCTGCTCTCGCTCCTGGTACACGGATGGGATGGCGGATTCATGGCCCTCTTCCAGTTTGTGGAGGGCGGAAAGAGCCTCTTTGGCGGCCTGCTGCTGGGCGGGCTGGCAGCGGGGCTCTACTTTCATCGGTGCAAACTTCCCGTTCTGCCCTATGCGGATGCAGCCATGCCCGCCCTGGCACTCGGATATGCCATCGGGCGTGTCGGTTGTTTCCTCAACGGCGACGACTTTGGCACGCCCACGCATCTTCGCTGGGCGGTCGTCTATCCGCCTGGCACTGAAGCCTACGAGGCTCACCTCACGCGCGGCTGGATCTCCGCCGCGGACCGTTGGTCGCTTCCCATTCATCCCGTGCAACTGTATGCATCGTTGCTTGGACTGGCCTTGTTCATCGTGCTCGCGCGATGGCGTCCTGAACGGGTGGGCGGGCGGCTCTGCGCCTACCTGGTTCTTTATGGGGCAGGCCGCTTCTGCGTGGAGTTTCTGCGCGGCGACTTTCGCGCCGTGCTTGGCCCCTTTTCGCTGCCGCAGTTATTCAGTATCGGATTTGTTCTGGCCGGAGCCGTGATCTGGCGGCGTATCGGGATCGCCGCCAAGAGCCGGCACGAAGAGCCATGCGAAGGAAGATTGCAAGCGGCGGCGACAGGGTCGCGATGAGGAGCAGACGATGCCGGCGGATGGAACCGTCACGGTAGAGCATGTCCGGCTGAAACGGGCGCAGACAGACGCGGCGGTCGCGCGTCGGCGCCTGTCCTATCTGTTTTCCTCAGTTCTCCTTCGGCCGCCGTCCATGGCGCCGTCCGCGGTGCTCGTGGTGCGGTCGATGAGCGATCCGCTGCCGGGACGCATCGCCAAAGATTTTCCCTCCGCCGCGATCCCCAGCGCCGATTGGCAGAGCGCTGCGCAAGCTCATCTGGGAGCCTTGTATCGCAAAGCCGCGCGGCCCGCGGCTGGGCCGGTCCCCGCATCGGCGGAGGCGGTTTTGTTTGCCGACTACAGTGAGCTGCTTGCCTGTCTTGCCCTGGACTCCGCAGCCAGCGCGGCCAATGCATGGTGGTGGAAATCCATTCTGCGGAACAAGGTCCTGGGATTCCCGGGCGATTGGGCAGATGCATGGGCAAAGCATCCTCTCTACGTGCCATCGGCCTTGCAGCAGCTCGACGAGCAAGGGCAGGCGGTCAAGATCCTGCTGACAATCGCTCCCCTGCAAGCCTGGCGATTATTGGCCGCCGTTGGACGCGCTTTCGGCTTGCGGGAATATGCCTTCCAACTGACCCTCCCAGGGGC
>CAZSWI010000199.1:0-2044 GCA_964610635.1 uncultured Acidobacterium sp. | reverse complement strand
AACTCCGGATTCACCAAAGAAGAAACCCTCCCGGCAATTGCAACTGCAATTCGAGAATGGCTGCCCCACCAGCCTTGGGGGAATTTTCTACCTCATCCATTTTCTACGCCGGTCCAGCTTCTTCGACTTCAACATTGGCCTCGGCGGATGGGCGCTGCTTGAAGTGCTTGCGCGCTGTCTGTTGGATCGGGTCTCCATCGATGTCTCCGGCGACCCTGTCTGGGCGGCCCTCGCCCTGCTGGATGGCCGCGATCCGGGCGCCGATCCGGCGGAAGCCTTCCAGCCCCAGATGATCTACGAAGCGCCGGATTCCTGGCTCCGCAATCTCCACTTCCCGATGCGATCCATTCGCTTCCGTTCGGACCGCGTGGAACTCTGGCATCCGGAGGGTTTTTGCACCTTCGATTCCCAAGACCCCGCGCCCCTCGACCGCGCCTGGGTCTCGCAGTTCACCCGGTTGAGCCGAGCCCAGCGGCGGAAATTGATCCCGGAGACAAGGGTCTGCCCGGTGGGATTCAATCCCTCGCCCCAACTGCGCCGATTCCTTCATTTCATCCTGCCCTTTGCGCGATGGCGGTTGCGCCAGGCGCTCGGCGACACAAGCGGCGGTGCAAGCATCGGAGAGATCCTCCAGCGCGAGGGCACGCTCTATGCCAGCCGCACCCATGTCGATCTGGTCATGGGATTGAAGCAGGTCAGCGTGGATGCGCGCCTCGCCGGGCTGGATAAGAATCCCGGCTGGGTGCTGGAACTGGGACGAGTGGTGATCTTTCATTTCGTCCAGGAGGGCCGAGGCGATGAGTGACCTGCGCAACGCGTTCACCGATGTGCCCCACGATGCCCGCGGCCACCTGGGCTTGTTGTTCTACGCCGCGGCTTTTCATCTGATTTATCATCTGCAATGCCACGCCCCCGCGGGTGAGCGCACGCTGGAGCAGGTTCTCGCCGAGTATCCGTTCCTGGCAGCCTACTTCACCCAGATTCGCAGCCGGCTTCCGGAAGAGATTGAGTGGGCGCAGTCATTGGAATGGCTGCGCAACCAAGTTCTCGATTGGGAGCAGGCCGCTGCCGGCACCCTCCCGCTCGCCGCCCTTCGTGAAACTCTGCAACTCCCCTTCGAAGGAACGCTGGCTTTCATCCTGGCTGGAATGGTGGAGGAGCAGGCCAAATTCAGCTCACTGTTTGCTTCCCTGCAAACCCATGGGCAGCCGCGCGTCACTCTCGGGTTCATTCAACAAGTCTTTGAAGGCGAAGAGAGCCCTGAGGCATGGCTTTTTGTCCGCCCACTTGTCGAGAGCGGATTCATCCAGGTGGTCAACCACGATGCGCCTCGCTCGGAATGGGTGTTGCGCGTTCCCACAGTGCTGTGGAATGCCGTGCGCGGAGAATGCGCGAAGAACCCGCTCGAAAGCGTTTGCCGCCATCCCGCGCAATCGCTTGAGCAACTCGACGAGATGCTGATCGACGATCGTGTCCGCAATCAGCTTTCAGGGTTAATTGGCATGGCCGGTGCGGGCCGGGTTCGCAACCTCATCGTCCGCGGCATGCCGGGCACCGATCGACTTGGAGCTATCGGCGCAATCGCCCGCGCGCTCGATCGGGGCGTCCTGGAGATCGAGTGCCCGGTGGGGACGAGCGCGTCTTCTCCTGCGCCGTCCCAGCCAATCGACGAGCGCTGGCGGCTGATCGGCCCCCTATGCACGCTCACACATTCCATTCCCGTCCTCTCTGTCGAAGCAGGACCGGGAGAAACCTTCGAGCAGCCGGCACTCGCCGGTTACACGGGCCTCGTTGCGGTCATAATCGGGCGCGAGGGCGGCGTGACGGCGCCGGATGCAGCCCACGCCGTGACCATTCACCTGGATTTGGAATCGCCCGCCAACCGCCTTGAGCTGTGGAAGCGCGCGCTGGAGGATCAGGCAGCGCAAAGGCAGTTTGCCGGCGCTCCTTCCTCGGGCGATCTTCCCCGCATTGCGTCGACATTCTGCCTGCCCGGCCGCTACATTCGCCAGTGCGCGCATCTGGCCACCGACTATGCGGCCAT
>CAZSWI010000198.1:0-7503 GCA_964610635.1 uncultured Acidobacterium sp. | reverse complement strand
TGTTCAATTGATTGCAATGTTGGCACCCTATACCAGGAATCGGAATCGGCCTGATTCCGGCGGCCGTGAAAATTGGTAGGGTAGAGATGGGGTCCCCGTTGACGTCTGTGCAGGCCAGTCCCGTTGTCCGCTTCAGCCATGAGGAATTCCGGCGCGCCGTATTCTCTCGCACGCCGCGCATCGCGGTTTTTGACTGCGATGGGACGCTGTGGAGCGGTGACGCCGGTCTCGGCTTCATGACCTGGTCGATGGATGCGGGGGTGCTCTCGCGGGAGGCCAGCGCATGGATCGACGCACGCCATCGGCTTTACCGGCACGGCGAAGTTTCGGAGCTCGAGATTTGCGGGGAGATGGTGCAGATTTACGCAGGCCTGCGCGAGGAGGAGTTGCGGCGTGCCGCGGCGCGTTTTTTTGCAGCACACATCGAGGCACAGATTTTCCCGGAGATGAGGACGCTGGTGACCGATCTGCGTGCCGCCGGGGCGGAGATCTGGGCGGTCAGTTCGACGAATAGCTGGGTCATCGAAGACGGGGTGCGGCGGTTCGGCATCGGGCCGGAACGTGTGCTCGCTGCCCGAGTGCGCGTGGAGGACGGCCTGATCGCCAGCGACCTGGTCGATGTGCCCACCGATGAGGGCAAGGCCGTGTCGTTGCGGCGCGCCGGCATTCCTTCGCCCAATGCGGTCTTCGGCAATTCCATCCACGACGCGGCCATGCTGGAGATGGCCGAGCGCTCTTTCCCTGTGAACCCCTCGCCGGCATTGGCGGAAATGGCCGCCCAGCGCGGTTGGAAGGTCTACTATCCGGCGGCGGTACTGGCCGACCACACCAAATAGCGTGAGAATCGCAGCTTTGCAGCCGAGCGTGAGCGTCATCCTCGATCGGCTTGGCCGCCTCGATCGTCTTGTAGCCTGCACACGTTACTGTGTTGCCGCTGTGCCATCTCTGGGCCAGCGCCGCCTGACCATCGTGCGCGATTCATGGTCGACGAGTGTGGACGAACTTCTCGTGGTCAAGCCGGATCTGGTCATTGCTTCGGTCCCTTACAGAAACGAGTCGCTGGCGGCCATCCTGAAGGCCGGCTGCCCCGTACTAGCGCTCGCTCCGCATTCTCTGGCCGATATCGAAAACGATATTCGTCTAATTGCGGCGGTTACCGCAGCCGGGGAACAGGGTGAACGGATCATCGCGGAGATGCGCTCCGCGCTCGCCGGCGTGCGGCGGCGAACTGCCGGCCTTCGCGAGAGGCCGCTGGTTTATTGCGAGGAGTGGGGCAAGCCGCTGATTCACTCGCAAGTGTGGGTCAAAGAGCTGGTAGAGGCGGCTGGCGGCGCTTTTCTCGGCGAACCGGGCATGGTCACAACCGCGGAAGCCGTTGCCGCGGCCGATCCCGGGGTGGTTATTGCAGCGTGGTGTGGAGCCGGGGATCGGGTTCCACTGGAAAAGCTCGCCGGGCGCCCAGGGTGGGATCAAATCGGCGCGGTACGCGCCGGACGGGTTTACTGCGTCGCCGACGAGTTGCTCAACACTCCCGCTCCGACGGTGATCGAAGGTCTCCACGCCATCGCTTCCGCCCTGCATCCTGACCTTTTCGGCACTACCCCGGGGATTCGTGCCCTGGCCGGGAGTCGAACCCCCCCGGACTGCGTCTAAACTGTGAGCGCATATGGTAGATACGGCGCAAAACGGCAGGGACCCCAAGACCCTCCGCCTTGTGGCGGCTGCGCTCATTCTGCGCGGCGACGAGGTGCTGATCTGCCAGCGCAAAGCCGGTTCGCCGATGGGCCTCAAGTGGGAGTTTCCCGGCGGCAAGATTGAGCCGGGTGAGTCCCCGGAGCAGGCCCTGCGCCGCGAACTGGACGAAGAGCTTGGCATACAGGCCTCGATCGGCACGCGCATTGCGCACCTGCGCCACACCTATCGCAGCGGCGGGGCTGTCGATCTGCAGTTCTTCGCCGTCCACAGCTTCGAAGGGGAACTGGTCAACCACATCTTTGAAGACGTCCGCTGGGCTCCGCTGCGCGACCTGCCGGGCTATGATTTTCTGGCGGCCGATCGCGATCTGATCCGCGACCTGGCCGCCGGCAAGCTACTTTAGAACTGCGGCTTCAGACGTCAGGGTTCGGAGCGGCCGCATACTCCCTGTCAGTCACGTGCTCCAGCCAAACCACGGCCGAGCCGCTGTCGTCAGCTTCCTGGATGGCCAGGTGCACCATGGTTCGTCCCGGAGCAGCGCCGTGCCAGTGAACCTCTCCGGCTTCAATCCAGACCGAATCGCCTGAACGGATCTCATGGGGCGGCTCGCCTTTGAGCTGAACGCGGCCCACTCCGGACAACACATGCAGCGCCTGCCCCCGTGGATGGGTATGCCACGCGGTGCGCGCCCCCGGGGAGAAGGTGACGCGAGCGGAGTTGAAGCGTGCCGGAGGTGTGGAGGCGACGACCTCGTCGATCCACACGCTTCCTGTGAACCACTCCTCGGGCCCCTGGCGGGTCCCGCGCATAGTTTCGGTCAGGATTTTCACTGAAATCCCCTTTCGGAACAAACTCGCCTGGACCGGGATGCGTGTCCGGTCACTTGCTCGGCCTGAACTGCTGCACCATCAGAATCACCGACAGGATACTCACTACCACAGCAGTCACCCACGCGGCTCCATTGAACCAATGCGAATTCACGTGCTCGCCCATCAGATCCTTCCGGTTGATGAGCAGCAGCATCAGCACAATCACCACCGGCAGCAGGATTCCGTTGAAAGCCTGGGATTCGACGTACCACTGAATGAGCCTGGCATTGGGGATCAGCATTACCGCCGCTCCTCCGCCGACGATCAGCAGGGTGTAGAGGCCATAGAAGAACGGCGCCTCGTGAAAGCGCTTGTCGACGCCCGACTCCACGCCCAGGCCCTCGCAGACCACATAGGCGGTTGAAAGCGGGAGCACTGAGGCGGCGAAAAAGCCAGCGTTGAAGAGTCCAAAAGCGAAGAGCAGGAAGGCATAGGAGCCGGCCAGCGGCTTCATGGCTTCCGCCGCATTGGAGGCATCCTGAATGTTGGTGATGCCGTGCACCCACAGGGTTGCGGCACAGGCCACGATGATGAACCAGGCCACGACGTCGGTGAAAATCGATCCGACGATGACATCCAGCCGCGAGCCTGCATAGGTCTTCGCGGTCACGCCCTTTTCTACAATCGACGATTGCAGGTAGAACTGCATCCACGGCGCGATGGTTGTGCCGATGACGGCAACTACCATGAAGACGTAGCTGGGATCGCGCAGGACCGCCATGCGCGGCAGCTTAATGGTGGCCAGCCACGCCTCGTGCCAGCCTGGATGGGCCAGAACCCCTGCGATGATGTAGGCGAAGTAAAAGGTCGACGCCACCAGAAAGATCTTCTCCACGCTTTTGTAATCGCCTTTGACCGCGAGAAGCCAGACCAGCGCGCTGCAGATGGGAACAGAAATAAATTTCGACACATGAAAAAGCTGGAGGCTGCCGGCGATGCCTGAGAATTCGCCGATCACGTTGCCGAAATTCACGATTACCAGCAGAAACATCACGATGACGGTGAGCCGCAGACCGAATTCTTCGCGGATGAGATCGCTCAGACCCTTCCCGGTTACGGCGCCCATGCGCGCGCACATTTCCTGAACCACGATGAGCGCCAGCGTCACCGGAATCATGGTCCACAACATGGTGTAGCCGAACTGCGCACCGGCCTGGGAGTAGGTGAAGATGCCGTTGGGATCGTTGTCGACGTTGGCCGTGATGAATCCCGGACCGAGCACAGCGAGGAAGAGCAGTATCCGGGTTCTCCAGCGTTTCAGCATGTCGGCGCGATCTCAGTTCACGGGATTGAAAAAGCAAGAGGAGGAAACAAAACCCCAGTGTAGGCGACGACGCGCCATTTGTCCCAGGTCATTTGCTCCTCGCTTTCGGTGGTTCCGATGCCGCGAGAGGGTGCTTTCTGTAGACTGAAATCCAGCATGGAATCACGCCGGATTCGCCGCTTCGCCCAGCCTTTTCCTGTTTTTGCACTGCTGTTTTTGGCAGCCTGCATCGCTCCGCAATTCGCATGGCTTGCGCATGCGCAGGGCACGCGCCTCTGGACCGAATCGCGATTCGAGGAGCTCGAGCGCGGGACTCCCAACGGTGTCGCCATCACCAGCGACGGCCATCTGGTTCCGGGGCCGGAGAGCAGGGCGATCTTTGCCACGCCCTCGACCTACGTCTGGTCAGTGGCGGCCGACCGCGACGGCAATGCGTATCTGGCCACAGGTACGCCGGCGACTGTGCTGCGCGTCAGCCCCGAAGGCAAATCGACAACGCTGTTCACCACCCGCGACATGAGTGTGCAGGTTGTGCGCGCCGGCCCCGACGGCGCTGTTTACGCGGCCACGCTGCCTTCGGGCAAGGTCTACAAACTCGATCCGCGCGGCGAGAACAAGAATGAAGAAACCGCGACGGTCGTTTTCGATCCGGCCGGAACCCAGGAAAAGCCAAAATATGTCTGGGATCTGGCCTTCGATGCGCGGGGGCAGCTCTACGTCGCCACTGGCGCGCCGGCGGCCATCTATCGCGTGGCTGGAGGCACGAGCGTGGCCAGCAGCGGCACCGGGGCGCTCCAGCGCGCACGCTCGCCCGAGATTCCCAGCAAAGCGAGCCTCTTCTTCAAAAGCGACGAGGAACACATCCGCTGCCTTGCGTTCGATAAGTCCGGCAACCTCATCGCCGGCTCCGACGGCACCGGACTCATCTACCGCATCGACCCCGAGGGCAAGGCATTTGTCCTGTACGACGCGCCGAAGAAGGAAATTACCTCCGTCGTCGCAGCTCCCGACGGAAGCATCTACGCCGCAGGTGTGGGTGAGAAGGGAAGGAACAACCTCCCTCCGCTGCCGGTCACCGGACAAGCCACCGTCACTGCGACAATTACTATCATCACCCCCGGCTCCGTTCAGGCCTTCAATGGCAATACCCTAATCCCCGAAGGGTCGGAGCTTTACGAAATCCCCAACGGCAGCCCGCCGCGCAAGATATGGGGCGGCCACGATGACATCCTCTACGCGCTCGCCTGGACGCCCGACGGTATCCTCGCGGCCACCGGCAATCGCGGGCGCATCTACCGCATCCACGACGACGGCACCTATGCCGACATCGCGCACCTCGAAGCGTCGCAGGCGACCGGGTTCGCGGACTCTTCGAAGGGGCTCTACGTCGGCACCGCCAATGCCGGCAAGCTTTTCCTGCTGAGCCACGCCGAAGCGGCCGAAGGAACCTACCTCAGCGAGGTCTTTGACGCGGGCGTCTTTGCGCAATGGGGCCGCGCGGAAGTGGAATTTGGCGAGACGCCACATTCCTCCGCGATCCAGATGTTCGCCCGGGCCGGCAACATCGAAAATCCCCAGCGCGCGTGGGGCGACTGGAAGCTGTTCACGCCCAACACCGGCGAGATCGGCATCGGCTCGTCGCGGTTTATGCAGTGGAAGCTGGTCGAGCATCCGGGCAGCGCCGTCGGCTCGGTCGCGATCAACTACCTGCCGGTGAACATGCCGCCAGTGGTGGATGAAATCGTCGTAGCGGCAGGCGCGCGCGCCAACTTCAATCAGCAGCAGCCCGGCCAGCCGCAGCAGATCACCATCAATTTCCCGACGCAGAATCAGGGAATCAGCTTTGGGCAGGAGCCGGGCAGGGAACCGCTTTCGGCCGTCAAAGACCATGGCGCCGTCACCGTCCGCTGGGCCGCGCACGACGAAAATGGCGACGAGCTGACCTTCGCCATATACTATCGCGGCGAAGGCGAGCGCAACTGGCAATTCCTGCGCGACCATATCACCGAGCGCTTCTATTCGTTTGACTCATCGCAGTTGCCCGATGGCCATTACCGCGTGAAAGTCGTGGCCAGCGATGCGCGCTCGCACAATCCCGGCGAAGCGCTCACTGCGGATCGCGTGAGCGACGAATTCGTCATCGATACGACTCCGCCGGTAGTCTCCGGACTCGAAGCGCATCTAGCCGATGGCAAGATTCACACTTCGTTCACCGCAACCGACGCCACTTCGCCGGTCTCGCACGCCGCGTACTCGATCGATGCCGGACGCTGGCAGTATGTCGAGCCGGTAGGCAAGATTGCCGATGCCCTCACTGAGCATTTCGAATTTGACGCGCCGTTGCCGCACCCGCGCCCTGATGCCGATGCGCCCGCCGATCCGAGCGAGCACGTCATCGCCATCCGCGTCTTCGACCGGTACGACAACGCGGTCACTGTAAAGACGGTGGTGCGGTAAAGCAGCCACCAGCCATTAGCTTTTAGCTGCCGGCTAAGAGCCAGAGGCTAAGAGCTAACGGCTAAAGGCTAAAGTCATGCGCTTTGAACTTTTCGTCGCCGCTCGCTATCTGCGAGCCAAACGCCGCCAGGCGGTCATCGGCGTCATCACCTGGATTTCGATTGTGGGCGTCGCGGTCGGCGTCGCCTCGCTGATTCTTGCGCTCGCCATCACCAACGGCATGCGTCGCGATCTGCAGGATCGCCTCCTCAGCTCCACCTCGCACGTTGACCTGATGCGCACCATGAGCGATGGCATCCGCGACTGGCGCCCGCTTCTCGAGCGTCTGCGGCATATGCCCCACGTTGTCGGCGCCGCGCCCGGACTCTACGAGCCGGTTCTGATCTCCCGCAACGGCGCGCGAGCGGGAGGTGCGATGCTCAAGGGCATTGTCCCCGCCGAGGAGCGCGGCGTCTCCGACATGCTGGCGAACCTCAAGGCAGGCAGCGTCGCGCCTCTGAGCGAAGCCGCAAACGCCCAGGACCAATACGGCTCGCCCACGCCGCCCATCGTCATCGGCACCGATCTGGCGGACACCATCGGCGCCAGCCTCAACGATGTCGTGATGGTCACCAGTCCCCAGGGCGACCTCACCCCTTATGGAATCGTCCCCAAATACCAGCGCTTCCGGGTTGTCGGCATCTTTCACTCCGGTTTCTATCAGTACGATTCGAGCTACGGATTCATCCGCCTGGCAGACGCGCAGAGACTCTTCGGCGAACCGGACCTGGTCTCGATCATCTCCTTCCGCGTCGACGATCTCTACCGCGCCAACGCGATCGGCGACGAGATCGAGAAGGCCGCGGGTCCCGGCTTCAACACTACGAACTGGATGGAGCAGAACCGCGAGCTCTTCCGCGCGTTGAAGCTTGAGCAGATCGTCACCTTCATCGTCATCGGCCTTATCGTCTGCGTCGCCGCGCTCAACATACTCATCGCTCTCACCATGATGGTGATGGAGAAGACGAAAGACATCGCGGTACTCATGTCCATGGGCGTCCAGCCCGCTCAGGTGCGCCGCATCTTTCTGTTCCAGGGACTGCTGATCAGCGTCATCGGCACGCTCTTCGGCCTCATCCTCGGCTACGCGCTGGCGTGGGCCGGCGGCCACTACCGCTTCATCCATCTTTCCGCCGACGTCTATTCTCTGGACTATCTCCCCTTCGCGCCGCGCATCCT
>CAZSWI010000197.1:0-7508 GCA_964610635.1 uncultured Acidobacterium sp. | reverse complement strand
ACTGACGAGATCATCGGACTAGTTTCAGGCGTTTCTTGTCCGCTCTGAGCGCCGGAAGCGAAACTACTGAACGGACTGAGCATGGAGTCTCTTGGCTGTCAACGATTTCGGACGCGGGTTCGACTCCCGCCGCCTCCACCATCCCATCTTTCTCATTGCAGAAGGTTTACTGTTTTGAGGTTAATGGCGTACCTCAGATGTACCTGAGGAAACGCCATGCTCACCATCTATCGCCGCCATCGCGCGAAATGAGGAAATTAAGGGCATTCGGGAAACGATCGGCGATCTCGCCGCTGCCCAAAATAAGCTAGTGGAACACCAAAAGGAGCAAGCCGCAGAGGAACGGCGGCGCTTTGAGGCGGCAGAAAAGAAAAACGAACAATCCCGCTGGAAACCGGATGTCACCCTTTCATCGGTCATGGAGGGTGACCAGCAGATAAACAAGCTTTCCTTAAGGTCTATTCGATCGTTCTGTCTGCTTGAGGTCTGCTTGATGTCCCCGAGCGACGCGAAAATATTCGAATATCCGATGAACAAGCCCATCGGATGCTCGATTGGGTTTGGTGTACCGATTACGCATGAATCGTTAAATCTGATCGCGAATTCGAGCCAGACCTTCTTTCAGCATGGCTATTTCGACGCAAAGTTTCGATACAGGGTCGCTCTTGAAAACGGCGACGTAAGCGAGTTCATTGGAGAACTTCCGTTCCGAGCACAGCAGGTGTTTGTCGCCAATACCGCGTTCTACAAATTGATCGGCTAGATACCTCTTAAATACTTTTACGTTCGGGTGGAAAAGCGACTTCCCCGCCGGTCATTTTTTTGATCGGTCGGTTCGGTCGCAACTTTCACGTTCGGTACGGACGATTGCGATGAAACGGCGTAAAAGTAGTTCTCTGAATGAATATGACGACGGTGGGGTTTGTCTGGTAGTCGCTCACGACGCCATTTGTATAGACGAGTCGCGATTCCACTGCGGCACAACTTGGGCATATTTCTTCATCGTCGCCTTGAACAAACGTGTGACCGTTAACCCTCTCAAGGACGGCCTTAAATCGGACTTGCTCTCGAAGGGGATCTCCAGCCCTGCGGGGCGGCTTGGTTGAGCCATCCCCGCAGGACTAAATTTCGGCGAAGGTCAGTTGATCGCCGTGATTGTGCCGACTCCCGAGAGAGCATTTGTGCTGCCGTAATACCGGCAGTTGACCAAAATTTCCGTCGCGCCAGTGGTGACGAAGTATCCGTTGAGCGGTACCGTGATGTATGAAGATCCGGGAGGAACCGTGATCATGGAATACGCCCCGTCCGGAAGAACACTTCCCGCCGTGTTTGCGGTGTAGCAAAGCAAGACAGTCTGAGCGGTAGAGGGCGTAAACACGAACGCTTGCTGTCCCCCGATGACGTACGTTCCGGCAGACGACACATCGAGCGCATTGATCGTGACGAGTCCACCGCCGGCCGGAAGTGTATATTCTGCGGATGTGGCGCGGGCATAGATGTGTTGGGCTGAGGCGCTGTGCACCGAGGTGATGGTGGCGGCCGCGAAGGCGGCCAGTGCGAAGGTGCGGATGCTGGATTTCATGGCGGTTCTCCTTTTGGGAAGCGGCCTTGATGACCGCCTTCACTGATGAGTGCGCGGTGGGCCGGAAAAAGGGGCAAGCGAATGGAAATTATTTTTGCGGGAGGTAGTAGCGAAGAAAGGGCGACGCTTCTCCGCAGATGAAAAAGCCGCCGTCCCGGGAATACACCGGAAGAAGTCGGCGGCGCAAAAGATGGTTCTTTTAGCTTTTCTTACGAAAGGTCATGCTCAGTTTCGACCTGTTCGACCTCGGCGCACCCCATAGCGCTGCAGGGATGACTTTATCAACTTCGTAGCGTTCGCCTCGTGGCCTCGCTTCTGAATCGCGGGCCAGCCGATCACCCTCTGGGCCTGCGGGAGATCGTCGATGAACGTCCGGCAACCCGCTTTTCGAGCGTTTCGAGTAGACTGGTGCGGTCATAGTGTTAAATAACGTGTTTTTTTTCAGAGGCCTAGCGCAAACCGACTCCCGCCGCCTCCACCATTCACATTTCTGATCCGACGCCCGACGGGCTCTGATTCGCCCCAGGGTTTTTTCCTGGCCTGGCAGGGCAAACCCAAACTCCCTGATCCCACCTCAGCGTCAACTCTCCCACCTTCGGCCCATTGACTCTCCCCCCTTCGTGGTGTTGTCCACGCCCCATCCCAGCGAGACGATCGTCATACTGCCGCCAATTCCGCCCCCACTGGCACTCAAGGGCCGCAGCCCAGCCTCGTCATGCCATCCCTCCCCCAGCCCGCAGGCGCCCCATGAGCGCCGATTTGCATCTCGTCGCCGATCCAACCTTCAGCTTCGCCTTTCAGCCCATTGTCGACACCGTGGCGCGCGAAGTCGTCGCCTGGGAGGCCCTGATTCGCGGCGTCTGGGACGAGCCCGCATGGCAGGTCTTCAACCAAATCTCACCCCTCCACATGCACCAGTTCGACCAGACAGCACGCGCTGCGGCCGTCGCCCTCGCCTCTCGCCTCGGCATCGACCGACCCCTTCATCTGAACTTCATGCCCCGGAGTCTCGAGTCCTATCCGAAGTCGGTCCTCGCTACTATCGAAGCCGCCCGCCAGGCGGACCTGGCCCTCGATCGCCTTGTTCTTGAAGTGCCTGAGTCCCTCATCGCCGAAAACGCTGCTCACTTCGCTGGCCTGCTGAAGGAATACCGGGCTCTCGGCGTCAGGCTGGCGATCGATGACTTTGGCGCGGCGCATGCCGATCTCAGCCTCCTCGCCGACCTCCAACCCGATCAGATCAAACTCGACATGCGCCTCACGCGCGGCATCGAACGCCCTGGTGCCCGCCAGGCCATCGTTCGAGCTATTCGCCTCGGATGCTTTGAACTCGGCATCGACCTGGTCGCCGAAGGGGTCGAAACCATAGCGGAGTATTCCTGGCTCGCCGAGCAGAATGTCAGGCTCTTTCAGGGCTATCTTTTTGCCAGGCCAGCCTTCGAGGCCTTCCCGGCCGCTCATTTCCCGGAGACCGCCGAACAAGCTGCGCTGCCCCCCGGCCGCCCCGTATCCTCAGCCCGTCCTGTCCCCGCCGCACGCGCAAAAAAGCAGCGAGCATAATGCTGCTCAACCGCTCCAACCAAACGCTGGCGCGCCTCATCGCGACGTGCTTACCTCGCAGAGCGAACACCCTGAGTCATGCTGCGCTTCTTCGGAACACTGCCGATCCGTTCTTCAAGCAGTACAGTGACTGACTCCCCAACGCCCTTGCCGATCGCGGTCAGGATATCCGCCTTGACCGGCAGCTTATGCCTGCCATCGCCCAGCGCCATAAATGAACTGCGAAAAGGGAAGCCATCGATCTTGCCGCGCACTTTAACCAGCCCGCGAGTACTGAAAAACTCAGACGACTCAGGCCAGACTATATAAGTCCAGCCACCTTTGGCCGGGCTCCTCTGTAACTTCGCCGTGAACGATTGGTTCAGCCTCATACGGCACTCATTACTGCAGCAGAGAGATCGCCACACTGGTCATGGCCGTCACGCCGGTGCGGATCGTCGGCTCGGGCAGCGGCTCGAAATGGCTGGTGTGCGGACCGGGGAGTTCCTTGCCGGCCGCCTTCGCCGCCGCCAATTTCACCGGATCCATCGCGCCCAGGATGAAATAAGTCAGCGGAATTTCATGGTTCGGCAACGCAAAGACACCAACGTCTTCGCTCGCCATCCCCCGCGGAATATCGATAACTTTATCTGCGCCCAGCGTCTTGATCAGTGTCGCCTTCACCATCTCGGTCTGCGCGGGATCGTTGTAGAGCACCGGCGTCGACTCGTCCTCGAGCACCGTGACGGTCGCGGCCTTTTCCGGCGGCAGACCCGCAGACGCCGTGATGCCCGCGGCCATCTGCCTGAGCCCCTGGATCACCGTCTCGCGGCTCTTGTCGCTGAAAGAGCGCGTGGTCAGCTCCAGCTTTACCTCGTCGGGAATAATGTTGCGCCTGGTGCCGCCCTCAATGTGCCCGACCGTCACCACCGTGGGATCCTGCGGATCTTCTTCGCGGCTCACGATGGTCTGGATCTGCGTGATGTAAAGCGCGGCGAGCGTGACCGGGTCGCGCCCGGCATTCGGATAGGCGCCGTGACCGCCGATGCCGCGAATCACCACATCGATCGATGTCGAGCTGGACGCCGAGGCCCCGCTGCGCACACCCACCGTTCCGGCGGCCAGCCCATTCGTGTCATGCAGCCCGATAATGCGGCCGGGCCGTCCGAACCGCTCGTAAAGATGGTCGGCCAGCATGGCCTTGGCTCCGTCAATGGTCTCCTCCGAGGGCTGGCCCACGAGGATCAGCGTGCCGTGCCACTGCGATTTCATTGCTGCCATCGCGCGTGCTGTGCCGATCATCACCGTCGTGTGCACATCGTGCCCGCAGGCATGCATCACGCCCACGATCTGGCCGGCTCGATCCTTCATCGTCACGTGGCTCGCGTACGGAACGCCGGTCTCTTCAACGACAGGCAACGCGTCCATGTCGGCGCGGATCATCAGAGTCGGCCCGGCGCCATTCTTCAGGATCCCAACCACGCCATAAGCCTGCGATCCATCGGGATACCGGCCCACGCGTTCGGTCACTGTATACCCGGCATCGCGCATCGCCGCGGCCAGGATGCTCGATGTGCGCGCCTCGAAATGGGAAAGCTCTGGATGCGCGTGAATATCTTTGTAGGTATCGACCAGCGCCGGAGTCTCGGACTTCACAAGCGACGGAACCTCCTGGGCCGCGACCGCTGCGGCCGCAAGTGACAGGCACACTAATCCTGCAATCTCCAGGCTAGGCACAGGTTCTCCTCGGAAAAGAATTGGGAGACAGTATAGCGCGAGCTACGATTCGTGCCGCCGCACCGCCAGCACCGCATTCAATCCCCCAAACGCAAACGAATTGGACAGCGCCAGCGCAGGATTGGCCGTCTCGTTCCGCAGCAACACATGGTCCAGGCCACAGGCTGCATCGACACCCGCCTCACCAATACCCGCATTCGCTGGCAGCAAATTTCTGCGCAGCGCCAGCACCGTTGCCAGCAACTCCATAGCACCCGAAGCGCCGATAGCGTGCCCGTGCAGCCCCTTCGTCGAACTGACGGGCATCGTCCTCGCCCGTTCTCCAAAAACCCGATGCAGAGCCTCCGCCTCAACGCGATCGTTCGCGTCAGTCCCGGTTCCGTGCGCGTTTACGTAACCCACTTCATCCGGTGTCGCGCCGGCGTCTTCGATGGCCCGCAACATCGCCGCCCCGGGCCCCGCGGCATTGGGCTGCGTGATGTGGTGCGCGTCAGAAGACATGCCAAAGCCAACAATCTCCGCCAGGATTTCAGCTCCGCGCGCCTCAGCCGACTCGAGGCTCTCGACGGCAAAAACCGCCGCGCCCTCGCCCAGCGTCATGCCGTCGCGATCGGCGGCAAAAGGCCGGCACGCAGTCGGCGAAACAACGCGCAGGCTGTCCCACGCCTTCAGAAATACGTAGGTCAGTGGCGCCTCGTGCGCGCCGGTTAGCGCCGCCCGCACCGCGCCCGAGCGCACCATCTGAAACGCCAACCCAATGGCGTGTGTTCCGGACGCGCATGCAGTGGTAATCGCAAAAGCGGGGCCAGTGATGCCGTGCTCCATGCTCACGAGGCTGGTCCCGGCGCTGGCCATGATGCGCGGCACAGTGAGTGGATGAAGGCGGCCGCCCCGCTTATGCAACTTCTCCGCCTCCTGGTCTTCTGTGCCGCGGCCGCCGACGGAGCAACCGAGGACGATCGCGATGGAATCGCCCGGGTGGGCAGCCACAATACCGGACTGTTCGACCGCCTGCCGCGCTGCGGCAATCGCAAAAGCCGACGACCGCTCGGCGATCTGTCGCTGGCCGGGGGTGAGCCATTGCTCCTGGCGAAAATCGTCGACCCTAGCCGTGCGGGTAAAGTGCAGATCGGGGATTCGATCCGCCATCTCGCGAATGCCACTGCGTCCGGCGAAGAGATTCTCGCCGAAGCTCGCCACATCCTGCCCGATGGGCGTGATGCATCCCACGCCGACGATCACCACGCGCGTCATGCTTTTTTGGCTGGATTCCCGCTATCGGGGCCGACGCTGTCAGCGCTCGCGTTCTTCTGCCGTAACGCTTCTTCAATCCCCGTGACCATGTCGCGCACCGTCTTGATCTTCTCGATCATGCTCTCGGGAATCTCGATCTCGTATTTTTCTTCGATATCGAACGCGAGGCTCACGCGGTCCAGCGAATCGACCGCCATCTCCTCGAAGCTGCTGTCCAGATGAATCTGCTCCGGGTCTATGCTTTTCTGTTTCGCGATGAGTGAGATGCACTCCTCGGCAACTTCATTCGGCGACTCCGTCCCGTTCATTTGTGCAGGATACATGCTCGTTGTGCCCCTCTCGCCACCCCGCTGTCAAAACCGGAACGCGCGCGTCTGCCATAGTGCGGGGAAGCCGGCCAGAAGTCAGCCCCACCCCAGGGGGCGAAGAAGAAACGAAAATCCGCGATAGAATAAGCGGATGTTGTCCCCGGTGATCCCAGTCTCCGAGTATCTTCCGGATCTCTGCATTCCGGAAAGCCTCCAGTGGGCCCACCCGCTCGTCCAGGAGTGGTTCGTGCGCCGCTTCTCGACGCCGACCGAGCCCCAGGAGCAGGGCTGGCCGGTGATATTGCAACAGCGGCCGGTACTCATTTCCGCCCCAACCGGGTCCGGCAAAACCCTGGCGGCGTTCCTCATCTGCATCGATGGACTCATCCGCAAAGCGCTCGAAGGGCGCCTCGGTTGCGAGACCGAGGTCGTCTACGTCTCCCCGCTGAAGGCCCTGTCAAACGACGTCCAGAAAAACCTGGAAATCCCGCTGCGTGAGATTCAGCAGCTGGCGCTGGAACGTGGCTATCTGTGTCCGCCCGTGCGCGCCGCTGTCCGAACAGGCGACACGCCTGCGGCAGAGCGCCGCGCCATGCTCAAGACGCCCCCGCATATCCTGGTGACCACCCCAGAGTCGCTTTACATTCTGCTCACAGCGCACCAGAGCCGCGAGCACCTGCGACGTGTACACACCGTCATCGTGGACGAAATTCACGCTATCGCCGACGACAAGCGCGGCTCGCATCTGGCGCTGAGTCTGGAGCGCCTCGACGCTCTGGCCGCCAGCGAGAATGCGCTGATGGCTGGCGCGAGCCTGCTTAAGTATCCGCCACCGTTACGTATTGGGCTGTCGGCGACCCAGAACCCGATCGAACTCGTCGCGCAATTCCTCGGCGGCGCTCGGGGAGACGAAGTAGAGATCGTGCAGGCAGGCCAGCGCCGCAAACTCGATCTCGCCATTGAAGTGCCCACCGATGAGCTGGGATCGGTCCCTACCGTGCCATATGGGAGAGCGTTTACACGCGGCTCGTGTCCCTGGCGCTCGAACATCGCTTCACGCTGGTGTTTGTCAACACGCGCTCCATGGC
>CAZSWI010000196.1:0-7520 GCA_964610635.1 uncultured Acidobacterium sp. | reverse complement strand
CGTCCAGCGGAGCATCCACCTCGTCCAGCACGCAGAACGGGCTCGGCTGATAAACGAAGATTCCGATCAACAGAGAAAGCGCCGTCAGCGCCTTCTCTCCACCTGAAAGCAGCAGAACATTCTGCAGCTTCTTCCCAGGCGGCTGAGCCACAATGTCGATGCCGCTATCGGCCACGCTTTCCTCATCGGTCAGCCGCATAAACGCCTGCCCACCACCGAACAGCTTCCCAAACGTCGCGCTGAAATTCTCGTTGATCCGCGCAAACGCCTCGTCGAACTTCGTCCGCGAAATCTCGTCGATCTCCTTAATCGTCGCCTGCGTGTTGTCGATCGAATCCATCAGATCCTTGCGCTGCGTCTCCAGAAATTCGTGCCTCTGCGCCGTTTCGTTGTACTCCTCCAGCGCCATCATGTTCACCGGCCCCATGCCTTCGAGCCGCTGCTTCATCTCCCGGCACGCCTGGTCTTCCGCGACCAGCGCCTCGCCCTCGATCCGGACCAGCGCTGCATCCTCCCGCAGAGCCCCAGCCTCCATGCTCAGGTCCGCCACGCACGCCTCTTCGGTGTGCCGCAAATCCGCCGCCAAAGTCGCCGCCTGATTCCCGCACACCCCCCGCGCCTCGCGCTGCGCATCGATCTCTGCCCGCAGCGTCTTCAGCTCCTGCTCCATCACAGCTACTTCAGCTCTCAGCACGAGAATCTGCGAATGCGCGCCCGTCGCCTCCTGCTGCGCGCTGTCGCGGGCTTCAATCAGCTGCTGCCGCGTTCCCGCCAGCTGCTCATTCTCGCGCGCCCGCTGTTCCTGCTCCGCATGTGCCGCGGCCAGCTGCTGCGCAATCTGCGCAACCCGCCCCTCCAGCTCCCGATACATCCGGTCGATGCGCCCAAACGCCGCCTCCGCCCCGCGGCTCCGCTCCTCCAGACCCGCCAGCTCTGCGGAAAGCTGCGACGCCTCCTGTTGCGCCAGCTCCCGGCTCGCCCGCAACTCCGCCACAGAACTCTGCAGCGCCTCGATCCCCGCTTCCGCCGCCTGGTGCTCGCCCTCCAACCGCACCGCTTCGTCGCGCCGCTGCTCGAGGTACGCTTCCTTCCCCGTCCGAGCATCGCGGTTGCGCTCGCTCTGCAACGTCCACTCCTGCAGCCGCCGATCCAGCCGCTGCACCTCCATCTCCATCTGCCGCAGCGCGGCGCTCTGGTTTGCGCTCTCTCGCTCTGCCACGCGCCGCTCCTCCGACTTCGCATCCAGCGTCCGCGTCGAATCCACCAGCGCCTTCGCCAGCGCCGCAGCGCGCATCTCCGCCTGTCCCAGCTCGCGCTCAATCTCACCGAGCTTCTGTTGCGTCTCCCGCACCTCGCGCTTCAGTGCCAGCGGACCCTCAGCCCCAGGCCGACCCCCCGTCACCGTCACGTTGTGAAAACACTCCCCCGTCGGCGCCAGGAAAAATGCGCTCGGATTCTCCAAAGCCAGCGACCGCGCCGTCTCCGAATCGGGAGCCACATACCCCTCCCGCAGCTTCGGCAGAATCGCCTCGAGCGACCGCCCAAACCCATCCAGCACCCGAATGCAGTTCCGCAGCGGCACAATCGTCCGCGCCGTGTTGTGGTGCGGAACGGTATCGTCACCCGCAAACGAAAACTTCGCCTGCGAGTCCTCCGGATGAACCAGAAAAGTAGCGCGCCCATCCACGCCCGTTTTCAGCAGCCGCACGCCCTCGTGCGCCGAATCCCAGCTCTTCACCACGATGTAATTCAGCTCGTCGCGCAGAAACTCGTCAACCACGCTCTCGTACTCGCCGTTCACTTCCAGAAAATCCGCCAGCGTTCCCACCGGCGCCAATCCCCCACCCAGCGAATGCGACTGGAACAGCTTCCGCACCGTGTCCGTCGAGTAGCTGTGTTCCCGAATCAGCGCCTCCAGCGATTGGCACCGCCCGCTCAGCGTAGCGTGCTCCGCGCGCAGCTGATCCGCATGACGCCGCGCCTGCTCCTCTTCCGCGCGCCTCGCCTCGATTTCCGCACGCAGCGACGCAATCTCCGCCTCAACCCGCCGCAGCGTTTCCGTTACCGACTCAAACGTCAACGAAATCTGCCCGCGCTCCGCGCCCAGGGCCTCAAGGTCGCGACGCGCCGACTCCATCTCCACGCCCAACCGCTCCGCCTCGCGCTGCAACGACGCCAGCGACTCCTCGCCCTGCGTAATTTGGTTCCGCGCCTGCCCCAGCTGCGACAATAGCTGCGCCGCCAGCCGCCGAGCCGCCTCTGACTGCTGCTCCGCCGCGCCAACCGCCGCAATCGCCTCCCGCACCACTTCCTGCTTCTGCCGCGTGCGCTCGCGGGCTTCCCCCGTCTCCGACGCCGCGCTCTCAAGGAAATTTCGCTGCGTCTCCCGCTCCGCCGTCACGCTCACCAGGTGTTCCTGCGCCCCCTCCAGCTCAGCCCGCGCCGCGGCCATCCGCGCATCCAGCTCAGCGATTCGCTCGGCATTTGTCTGCTGCCTCGCATCCGCGCGCTCAATCTCCACCGCCCGCTGATTCGCCCGCGCCTCGGCATCCTTCGCCGCATCTTCCAGCTCGTACCCGCGCACCACCAGCGCCGCATGTTCGCCGTCAAGGGCCTCCACGCGTTCCGCCCCGGCATCGATGCGCGCCGTCAGCTCGGCTATCTCCGCTTCCAGCGCCGCCTGCCGAGTATCCATCTCTGCAATCCTGCTCGCCAGCACTACCTTCAGCTTCTCGCGCATCTCATCGCGCAACCGCGCATACCGCTCTGCCTTCGCAGCCTGCCGCTTCAGCGAACCCATCTGCCGCGTCACTTCTTCGAAAATATCGTTCACCCGCGCCAGGTTCTGCTTGGCCTGCTCCAGCCGCAGCTCCGCCAGCCGCTTCTTCGTCTTGAAGCGCGTAATCCCCGCAGCCTCTTCGATGATCGCCCGCCGATCATGCGGCCGCGAGCTCAGCAGCTGCCCAATCCGCTCCTGCCCGATAATCGCGTACGACTCCGGCCCAAGCCCCGTCCCCATGAAGATGTCCTGAATATCCCGTAGACGGCAAAGCTTCCCGTTCAGCAGATACTCGCTGTCGCCCGTTCGAAACAGCCGCCTCGTCACGACCATCTCGCCCTTTTGTGGAATCCGGTTGAACTTCCGCCGCCGAATCTTCAGCACCACACTGGGAACCGCAGCCTCGCCTGCGCCGTCGCCTGAGCACTCGCCTGGCTCGGAATTCGAGTGCTCAGCCACCGGCACACCATTTTCGTCGAGAATCTGACCTGGCTGCGTCTCGGCGATAATCTCCTCGACTTCCGCCGCACGCTCCGCCCGTAGCTTCTCCTCGTCCCATTCAGGATTGCTGTTGTCCACCACCACTTCCGGCTCCCCGAGCAGCGGCCCCTCATAAGCGTCCGGATCCACCAGCGTCAGCGAAACCTCCGCCATCCCCAGTGGTTTCCGCTCTCGCGTCCCGGCAAAGATTACGTCCTCCATCTTGCCGCCGCGCAGGCTCTTGGCGCTCTGCTCGCCAAGCACCCAACTCACCGCGTCCAGGATGTTCGACTTGCCACATCCGTTCGGACCAACAACGATGGCAATTCCCTGACCCGGTAGCTGCACCTCCGTGCGGTCAAAGAACGACTTGAAGCCAAGTATCTGGATTTTCTTCAGTTTCAGCATGGGGATTCAATCAACTCCTGAACCTGTCGCGAGACGACACGGTAAGCACAGAGCCGCTCTGAAAACGACTGTAGCGCCCCCTTCAGGCACGGTCAACACAGGCACCCCAACATCTTGTGGATAAGGAGGCCGAAACCCAACTATTAGACGCCCGTGCCACTTCTCCCACAGCAAGCCCCCGGGCCCGGGCCTGGAATTCCAGATATCCACAACGTTACCCCCGTGCCCTTGACCTGGCAAGCGAAATGCGCCCTCAGTCCGTATCTCCGCTGATCCCACGCCAAATCCCGCCGTCCCCCCCGGATCACAGCAGTACTCGCATCCAAAAACCCGAATGTTGACCTCAGAGTTAAGGGCCCGAATCTCGCCCCGATTGAAACCGGCGATCGTCCGCACCGCCTTGCTTCTTTTCTTTCTCCTTTTGACCGTGCAGTTCGTCGGCTGTTACCTCTTTCTCGGCCATCCTTATATAGATTTCGCCCGTTTCGCTCACGGCTATGAACGTCTCCCCTTCCAGACTCGTCTCCTCCTCGCGCCGCTCTTCCGCTGGACCCAGCACAGCGCCCTTATGCTCCGCTATGCCTCGCAATGGTCGGCCGACAATTATTTCTTCCCCCGCGGCATCGGCCCCGGCGGCATTCTCGAGTTCTATCTCGATGTCCCCTGCGTGCTCATTGCCGGATGGGTCGCCCTCCGCCTCTACCAGGCCGCCAGCCGCCATCAGCTCCTCGGCTGGTTCGTCTACCCCTTCTTCCTGGTGCTCTGCACCGTCACCTACATCCTCCATGCCGTCCAGAATTTCCGCTTCGTCTATGACCTCCCCAGCCTCATGTTCTTCGCGCTCGGCCTCTACCTCATCTACTTCCGCAAATCCACGTTGCTCTTCGTCGCTCTCTTCGCCATCGCCACTATCAATCGCGAAACCACTCTCCTCATGCTCCCCTTCTTCGTCCTGAGCGCCTGCGTTCGATTCAGCGGACCTGCGGCTGTCACCAGCGCCTCATCCCAACCCATAGCACTATCGATCGTCCGCGCCTCGCGCTTCGACTGGCGCCGCGCTCTCCAGTTCGAAGTCGCCCTCCCCGTAGTGCTCATGCTCGTCTACTGGACCGCCTGGCACATCTTCATCTTTCATCTCTTCCGCAACAACGTCTCCGAATACTACCCGCGCCTCAGTTTCAACTGGATATACGTCTCCCATCTTCGCTACTACCCCCAGCTGCTCAGCGCCTTTGGCTATTTGCTCCCCTTCCTCATCGCCTTCCGCAGGAAAATTCGCGATCCCCAGCTCCGCGTCTGGATGTGGACCATCCCCGCCTGGTATGCCCTCATGTCCGTCTGGGGACTCCTCGTCGAGACCCGCATCTTTGGCGAGCTCTTGCCCTTTATCGCCTGCACAGGCGCTTTAGTAGCGGAAGAGGCATTGACCGCCGCCACTCAAAGGACCAACATCGAAAGCGAGCACCACGACGGCGAACCCATCCAGCATCTGATTGAAGCGGCGTGAGCCGAAATCCCGAAACCAAATCAGGCATCGGCGAGTCTTGTCCACTTTCCGTTCAAAACCTCTGTATGAACTGAATCGCATGCCACGCCCGCAACGCCGAATCGTCGCACTCGCCGTCCTGTACGTCGCCTCTGCCGCCGCATCAGCCCAAATCTCTCGCCCGGCCCAACTCACCAGCGCCAACCCCAAAGTCGTCACCCTCACCGTCGTCGACCAAAACGGCCTCCTCGTCCCCGCCGTGCAACTCACCATCGAAGAACCCGGCCAGCCGACCATCCACCTCGCCACCGACTACGCCGGTCACGCCTCCTGGCTTCCCCGCCAGAACCAGCCATATAAAATCCGCGCAGAAAAACTCGGCTTCTACCAAACCACCATCGACGACGCAGACCCCCGGCAGAAAACCCTCCGCCTCATCCTTACCCACATCGAGATCCTCCAGCAGCAAGTCAACGTCCGCGCCTCCGTTGCCGCCATCGACACGCAGCAGGTTTCCGACCAGAAAGCACTCAACGTCCCTGAGATCGTCAACATCCCCTTCCCCACCAATCGCGACATCCGCAACCTCCTGCCCTTCACCCCCGGCGTCGTCGCCGATGCCTACGGCCAGGTCCACGTCGCCGGCGGTGACACCTGGATGACCCTCGACACCCTCGACGGCTTCGACATCCGATCCCCTGTCTACGGCACCCTCGACATGCGCGCCTCCACCGACGCCGTCCGCTCCATCGACACTGAAACCACCCGCTACCCCGTCGAATACGGCCGGGCCACCGGCGGCGTCATCGCCTTCACCACCGGCACGGGCGACAACAAATTCCGTTACGACGCCACCAACTTCGTTCCATCCTTCCGCGATCGGAGCGGCATCCGCTTCGACACCCTCGAGCCCCGCTTCACCTTCTCCGGCCCCATCATCCGCGACAAACTCTGGTTCTTCGACGGCGTCGAAACCGAATACGACGACATCTACATTCCCGAACTCCCCGCCAACGCCAACACCGACCATCTCATCCGTGGCGGCAATCTCATCAAGCTCCAGGCCAATCTCGGATCCGCCAACAGCCTTAACACCGCCCTCCTTTTCAACGATTTCCATTCCCCTTACGACGGCATCTCCGCCATCACCCCGCAACAGAGCACCGACAACCACGACATCGTCGCCTCGCTCCCCTACCTGCACGACCAGCAGAGCTTCCCCAACGGCGTCATCCTCGATTCCGGCTTCGGCGTCATGCGCTACCGCGAAGGCTTCGAGCCCCATGGCGACACTCCCTACGACCTCACCCCCGAGCTCCCCTCCGGCAGCTTCTTCGAGAATGAAACCACCCGCTCCCGGCGCATCGAAGGCTACCTCAATGCCTGGCTGCCTCCGCGGCATTGGGAGGGCAGCCACCAATTTCGCGCAGGTCTGGACGCAGACCACATTGGCTTCAACGAAAACCAAACCCTCGCCCCCGTCAACTACCTCCGCGAAGACCGAACCCTCCTCCGCCGCAGCGTCTTTCCCACTTTCGCCCCCTTCACCCGCCACAACCTCGAACTCGGCGCCTGGCTCGAAGATCGCTGGTCCCCCACCACCGGCCTTCTCATCGTCCCAGGTCTCCGCTACGACTGGGACGAGATCGTCCGCCGCCCATTGTTCTCCCCGCGCATCGCGTTCAACTACTCCCCGCCCGGCCTGGAAAGCTCCACCAAACTCACCGCGGGCATCGGCGAATACTACGAGCACACCCAGCTTGAATACCTCACCCGCGCCCTTGCCGGCATTCGCTACGACACCTACTACGCCGCCGACGGCGTCACGCCCACAGGGCCCCCGCTCGAAACCACCTTCGCCGCCAACAACTCAACGCTCCACGAAGCCCACGCCCTCAACTGGAGCGTCGGAGTCCAACAGAAAATCCCCGGCCAGATCTACCTCGGCGCCAACTTCATGCAGAAGCGCCTCGAAGACGCCTTCGTCTACGCCAATCAAAGCGGCCCCACAGCGCTCTCCGGCAACTACGTCCTCACCAACACCCGCCAGGACCACTACCACTCCATCGAAGTCGACGCGCGCCGCGCCTTCTCCGGCAACTACGCGCTCTTCGCCTCGTACACCCGCTCCTCGGCCACTACCAACTCCGCCCTCGACTACGTTCCCACCATCCCCGTCCTCGGCCCGCAACAGAGCGGCCCCCTCTTCTGGGATGTCCCCAACCGCATCATCTCCTGGGGTTGGCTCCCAGCATGGCTTCCAGCATGGCTTCCCGCATGGCTTCCCGCATGGGCGCCCTGGTCGGCCTCCTTCCATAAAAACTGGGACTTCGTCTACACCTTCAACTGGAACTCCGGCTTCCCCTT
>CAZSWI010000195.1:0-7540 GCA_964610635.1 uncultured Acidobacterium sp. | reverse complement strand
TTCAGCAAATCGGCGATCGCCCGGCTCTGATCCACCATCAGATCGATCACCGCCTTCTGCGTTTCCGCGAACCGCTCGAATCCGCTCCCCTGCAGCTCCAGCAGGAACAGTCCCGGAGCTCCCGGCAGCTTATTTACCGTCTTCTTCCACAGATCCACCAGCTCGGTATTCTGCTGCACAGCAACATCCAGCGCCTTCTTCTGCACTTCGGCGATGCGTCCCGCGGTCGAAGCAACCAGGTTGCCCATAAACTCCCCGTACTGCACCTTCTCCGGCCCCTCGGCCGTTCCCGGCTCCCGATGAACTCTCTGCGTTGTGCTCATAATTCTCCCGCCTTTCACTCTTACTGCAGACTATGCTGCACTGCAGCACGCCTCCAATATTACTCCGCCCCTTCGCCATGTCAAGCGATAAAATAAAAGCCCGACATGCCGCCCAAAAGCATCCTGATCAAGAAATATGAGAATCGCCGCCTCTACGACGTCACCAACAGCCGTTACGTGAACCTCGACGAAGTCGCTCGTTTACTCAAAGACGGATACGATGTCCGCGTTGTGGATGCCGCCTCCGGCAAGGACATCACCCGCATCGTCCTCACCCAGATCATCGTCGAGGACGCCCGCGATCCAGACTCCACCTTCCCCATCGATCTGCTTCGCGAGATGATCGTCTCCTCCGGCCGCGCCAGCCAGGAAACCGCCCTCCGCTACATGAAGTCCATGCTGAACATCTATCAGGACACGTACCGAGCCATGGCCCCTTCCGCCAATCCCTTCGAGTTCTTCCGGGCGGCCGGCGCCTCCTCGTCGCCTTCGAGCCAGCCTGCGGCGCCACCCGCCAAACCGCCCTCCGCAGAGGGCGCCGCAAACGAAGAGAGCGTCGACGAGCTCCAGCGCCGCGTAGCCGGCCTCGAGAAACTCGTCTCCTCCATGTCTCCGAAAAACATGTCCCCGAAAAAGCCCAGACCGCGCACCTCCGCAAGAAAGCCCCAGAAGGCCTCGCGAACTTCCCGCTGATCGAACAACGGTCCAAAGCAGGAAGCGGAGGCGGCGCGCCGCATTCCCGCAGAAGAAGGCCGCGCAGCAGCGGAAGGAGGCTTTGGAGGATGGAGATTATCTGCCCCAATCCGAATTGTGGCTACAGGGGAGCAGCGAGGAGGCAGGCCAGAGGATGGGTTCTGCTCGGCCTCATCCTTGCTCTTCTTCGTGGTGCCTGGCATCCTGTACTTCAGCGTCAATGAAGCACCTGCTTCCGATTCCGACCCGCGCCTCCACGATTCGTTCCTCTGCTATGAGTCCCCTTCCTTAATCGCTAATATGCCCTGGAGCACGCTTCTGGCGGCGACAGAACGTGCTACAAGAACACATGGCTCGATTCCCGCAGTTCCTTCTTTTTCTCGCGCTCGCCGCATCCACGTGCAACGCCCGCGCAATCACCCCGCCGTCCGATCGAGGCAATGGCGATTCGGGGTCAGCGGACCAGGAGAAATCGCTCTCCGAGCGCACAGCTTCGATGCGACATTTTCCCGGGTTGCTGCCGCTGGACTGGGATGCGAAGGCGGGCAAACTGTACCTCGAAGTTCCGCTGACGGGAAATGCGGAACACACGCGGTCGGCGGATTTGATCTACGCGCATTCCCTGCCCTACGGCATGGGTTCGAACGATGTGGGGCTGGATCGGGGGCAGGTTTCGCGGGGCGAACTGGTGCACTTCGAGCGCACCGGGCCGAAGGTCCTGCTGGTCGAGCCGAATTCAGAGTTCCGCACCAGCTCGGAGGATCCCGCGGCTCAGCTGGCCGTTGCAGAGTCGTTCCCCACGTCGGTACTGGCCGGCTTTACGGTGGAAGCGGAGAGCGCGGCCGGAACGGTGCTGGTGGATGCGACGCAGTTCTTCCTGAGCGATGTGCATCATGTGGCAGAGGCTCTGGCGGGGACGGGTCAGGGCAATTACCGAGTGGATGCTGCGCGCTCGACGATTGCGCTCGACCGCACGCGGGCTTTTCCGAAGAATACGGATGTCGAGGCGGAGCTGACATTCGTGCCGCGGGAAGAAGTGCCGGGGCCGAAGGGCAAGTTCGTTATGGACGTGACGCCGGACCCGCGGGCGATGACGGTGCATGAGCACCAGTCTTTTCTCGAAGCACCGCCCGCGGGGTTCACGCCACGGCAATTCTCGCCGCGCGCGGGATATTTCCCGATGGGGTACCGCGACTACGATGCGCCATTGGGCGAGCCGCTCGATCAGCAGTTCATCATCCGGCACCGGCTAATCAAGAAGGATCCGCGCTGCAGGCAGGCGTGCGAGGCGGTTGCGCCGATCCAGTACTACGTGGATCGTGGAGCGCCGCCGATGATTCGCGAGGCGCTGGTGGAGGGCGCGCGCTGGTGGGATGAGGCGTTTCAGGCGGCGGGGTGGGCTCCTGGAACGTTTCGCGTGGACCTGCTGCCGGCGGATGCCGACCCGATGGACGTCCGCTACAACATGATCGAGTGGGTGCATCGCTTCACGCGGGGGTGGAGTTATGGGGCGGCGATCGCCGATCCGCGGACGGGCGAGATTATCAAGGGGAATGTGACGCTGGGCAGTTTGCGCGGGCGGCAGGATTATTTGATCGCCGAAGCGCTGCTGGCGCCATATGCCAAAGGCAAGCCGCCAGCCGATGCGGAGCACGATGCGGCGTTGCAGATGGTGCTGCAGCGTATTCGGCAGCTGGCCGCACATGAGACGGGACACACACTCGGCCTGGCGCACAACTTTGCCGCCAGCAGCTTTCCGCACAGACCTGAGCAGACGGTCTCGGTGATGGATTATCCGCATCCGTGGGTGACAGTGGGAGCGGATGGGGTTCCGGATTTGTCGCATGCGTATCCGGCGGGGATTGGAATTTGGGATAAGGTGGCGATCGATTACGGCTATCGCGAGTTCGATCGCGATGGGCAGGCTTTCGAGGACTCGGCGGGGCTGGATAAGATTCTGCGCGACTCGGAGGCGACGGGGCTGATTTATATCACGGACGAGGATGCGCGTCCGCCAGGCTCGGCGCATCCTCACGCGCACCTATGGGACAACGGACCCGATCCGGCTGCGGAGCTGGATCGCGTGCTCACGGTGCGTGCGGCGGCGCTGGCGCGTTTCGGGGAGAATGCGACACGCGAGGGCGTGCCACTGGCGCAGATGGAGGACACGCTGGTCCCGCTGTATTTGTTTCATCGGTATCAGACGGAGGCGGCTGCGAAGGAAATCGGCGGGCTGGATTACCGCTACAACGTGCGAGGAGACGGAGAGATGCTGCCGCAGATGGTCGCGCCGGCGGAGCAGCGAGCGGCACTGGCGGCGGTACTGAAGACGCTTTCGACGGAGACGCTAACGCTGCCGGAATCGCTGCTGCGAATGATGCCGCCGCGTCCGCCGGGCCTGCCGCGCACCCAGGAAAGCTTCCCTGCGAATACGGGGCTGACGTTCGATCCGATCGCGGCGGCGCAGTCGGCGGCGGATTTGACGTTGGCGCTGGTGTTGAATCCAGAGCGGGCGAACCGGCTGGTGGAGTATCACGCGCGGGACAGCGCTGAACCTTCGCTGGACGATGTGATTCAGGCGACCCTCGCATCGGCGGGCCGTCTGGAGGGGTTGCAGGGGTTGACGGCGCAGGTGAAGTGGGCGGTTGATGGACGCATTGTGGAGGCGCTGTTGGCGCTGGCGGCTAATCCTGTGGCGTCCGTCCAGACCCAGGGGACGGTCCGCGTCGCGCTGCAGTCTTTGCGCGACGATTACGCCCGCGGTTCCTACCATCTGGAGAGCGCGGCTTTTCGTGCGGAGGAGGTGGCGCGAATCGACGAGTTCTTCCGGGATCCTGCGAAGTTCGTACCCGCGAAACCGGTTGCGGCGCCACCGGGCATGCCCATTGGCGATGACGAGGATTAGCGAAGGGGGACTGCCCAGGGTAATCCGGTCGGCTCTTACTGTGGAAAGTGCCGCAGAACGAGCCATCGCTCCGGTGGTTCTTACCCGCCTGCGATCGACAAAAAGTTGACGAGCAAGGCAAGACTGAGGGTATAGTGTCACGTAGCCGAGAGGCTCACGCGCAGTTCCGGTCCAACGTTCCCGGCGGCTACTCCCCGCAGTTCAGAAGATGTCAGTAGTCCCCTTAATCAACGAAAGGGATGGGTGACGTATGGCTTTTTGTGGCAAATGTGGGACGTCGATCGCGGAGGGAGTGGCCTTCTGTCCGAAATGCGGAGCACCGACCGGGCCAGTCGTGACCGGTACACCGATGGGATCGCCCACAGCGGGACCGGTGATATCGCCGGTCGTCGCGCCGGGAACATCCGGCCTGACAGAAAACGTGGCAGGACTGCTGTGCTACGTGCTCGGATGGCTGACGGGAATCATTTTCCTGATCAGCGACAAGCGTCCGTTCGTGCGGTTCCATGCGGCGCAGTCGATTGTGGTCTTCGGGGCGCTGACCTTGCTGCGGATCATCCTGTCGTTCGGGATTTTCGGAACGTACAGTCTCGGGTTCTTTTCGATCTGGTCGCTGATTTCGATGCTGGTAAGCCTGGTGACGCTGGTCGCCTGGATCGTGCTGATGCTGATGGCTTACCAGGGCAGGCGTTTCGAGGTGCCGATCGCGGCGGGTATCGCGAAGAGCATCGCTGGAAATCCGACAATCTAACGGGAAGGATATCGGGCGTGGGCGTCGCGAGGCTGGCTGGGCTTGCGGCGCGGCGGTTATTGTCCAGAGTCCTTCGGTAGCGGTACAGCGGATATACCGAACCGCTTCAACTCAATTTCAGAAAGAGAGACGGCCATGGCAAGTTTCTGCACTCAATGCGGCGCCGCCAACACGGGCGACACACGATTTTGCACAAAATGCGGAGCGCCGCTGGGCGCGATGGCTTCGGCTGCGACGCCGCCGGCGTATACGGCGTCGGCAGGCTATGGGCAGCCAATTGCCGCGACGGTGCAGGCTGCGCCGACAGCCGCGGGCAGCAGCGCTTTGAAAATCATTCTGATCATTGTTGGCATTTTCGTCGGGTTGGGCATTCTGTCGGTATGCGCCGTGATATTCGGGATTTGGCGAGTCTCGAGGGGAGTGCACGTCAGCGCCCTCGGAGACGGAGGCTCGGTGTCGGTAAGCACGCCTTCGGGCACGATGACGGCGGGGAGCGATGCCAAGGTCAGCGCATCGGACCTGGGAGTGGACATTTATCCAGGAGCGACACAGCAAAAGGGCGCTGTACGGGTGAGCACACCCGGCGGTACCGCGGTCACAGCAGCCTTTACAACGAGCGACTCTCTGGAGAAGGTCGTGGATTTCTACAAGGGGAAGCTGGGCGCCGGCGGGTCGGTGTTCCAGAGCGACAAGAGCGCGGTGCTGACCGAGACGAACACGAACAAGAAGAACAGCGTGATGGTAACGATCGAAGCGGAATCCGGCGGCACGACGAAATTCAGCATTCTGCATTCGACCGCCGGCTCATAGACGGCCGGGCCACGAAGGCCGGCTAGCGATGCTGGACCTGCGTTCCGCCTGGCACTTTCAGTGTGAAGAGGCTGGCCGGGGGGTGCTTGTTGTAACGGATGTTGGAGTAAGTGGCGGTGCGCGAATCGCCTGAGGGCTGGAGCATGACTACCTTGAGCGAGATGTCGCGGGCGGGATCGACCCAGAGGGTGATGTGACTGAAGTTGTTTC
The DNA here is from genome assembly GCA_964610635.1 of uncultured Acidobacterium sp. GTDB lineage: Bacteria > Acidobacteriota > Terriglobia > Terriglobales > Acidobacteriaceae > Palsa-343. Next base: position 1,848 of record CAZSWI010000195.1, on the reverse strand, counting down.
GGACGTTGGCCTGTTTTGAGACGAGGTCAAGCTTCGCGGTCTGGACGCCATCGATGGTTTCCATGCCCTGAAGAGCGATGTCCCAGGCGGCGGCGAGGTCTTTGCCGCTTGCGCCGAAGCCGGTGGCGAGGAGGCTGTCGTATTCGGTGCGATTGGCGCCGGCGGAGAAGACGGTTTCCTGCTTCGCGGCGGGCTGGTAGAAATCGAGTTCGCCATTCTTATAGAGGATGTCCCGTTCGCCCTGCTGGCCTTTGTCGAGGACCAAGGCCATCTCCATGGAAGGGCCAACGCGGCGGAAGGCGATGATGCCCTTCTCCGCCTGATGATCCTGGACGACGGCGGTGTAGTTGTCGTCGGCGATGTCGGCCTGGACGTCCTGGAATTTCACCGAGGAAGCGTCCATCTGGCTCAAAACCTTCTGCAGATTGGCTTCCTGGGCAATGACGACTTGAACGGCGAGGAGAATCAGCACGGCAGTCAGAGCTTTCATGATTTTCATGGGATTTTGCGGGTACTTCTCTACTCGAGCTGGGTCTATTCGAGCTGGGTCATCCTGATCTCGCTAACCCGGCCTGCAAAATTAAGATGCAAATGCGGCGCCTCGATTTTCCCGGATGCGGGGTGTGGGACGCTTCATGGCGCTGAGGACATGGCGCCGAGGATCATGGCGCTGAGGACCGTGGCGCTGAGGACCGTGGCGCTGAGGACCGTGGCGCTAAGATCATGGCGCATTTAACGGTGGGCCCAAACACGCCAGGCGACCACGCTTCCCCCTATTTCCTTCACCGCTTCCGTGCGATCGACGACGATGGGGCCGGACATGGGAGCGATGGCGTTGGCGAGTTGCTGGTCGGTAGGCCGGCCGGTCTGCACCTGATTTAACCCGTGGATCAATTCGATGGGAACTTCGTAGATCATGCCGCCCGCAGCGTTGACCGAAGCGCGAATCTCATTCGCCGGCCAGTCGGGCTTGGGGCGATCGCCGTAATCGAAGAATCGTGGCGTGAGGAAGATGAAGGCGAGGATCAGCGTGACCATGACGTCGTAGTGGACGTTGCCCCGCTCGTGCGTCCACCAGAGGTAGCTTTTCAGCGTGCGCCCTATGCTCAAGGCCTAAGCTCCCGTGCGGGGTTCGATGATTTGTTGTCCGCCCATATAGGGTACCAGCGCTTCGGGGATGCGAATGGTTCCGCCGGCCTGCTGGTAGTTTTCGAGGATAGCGAGCCAGGTGCGGCCGACCGCGAGGCCGCTGCCATTGAGGGTGTGAACGAAGGCCGCTTTGTTCTGGCCTTTCGGCTTGTAGCGGATGTTGGCGCGGCGCGCCTGGAACGCCTCGAAGTTGGAGCAGGAGGAAATCTCGCGGTAGAGATTCTGTCCCGGCAGCCAGACTTCGAGGTCGAAGGTCTTGGCGGAGCTGAAGCCGGTGTCACCGGTACAGAGGAGCATGCGGCGATAGGGCAGGCCGAGGCGCTCGAGGATAGTTTCGGCATGGCGCGTGAGCTTTTCGTGCTCGGCGTCGCTGTCTTCGGGGCGGGAGAATTTGACCAGCTCGACTTTCTGGAACTGGTGCTGACGAATGATGCCGCGGACATCTTTGCCATAGGAGCCGGCTTCAGAACGGAAGCACGGGGTGTAGGCGGCGAGCGAGATGGGAAGCTTCGCGTCGTCGAGGGTCTCGTCGCGGTAGAGGTTGGTGACGGGGACTTCGGCGGTAGGGATGAGCCAGTGGTCATTGTCGCGATACTGGCCGGTTACGAAGCCCCCGGCGTCGTTGCAGCGAAAGAGGTCTTCGGCAAATTTGGGGAGCTGTCCCGTACCGAAAAGCGATTTGCTGTTGACCATGAAGGG
>CAZSWI010000194.1:6483-7582 GCA_964610635.1 uncultured Acidobacterium sp. | reverse complement strand
GTCGAGGAGGAAGAGGCCGTAGGCGTGGTCGTTGTTGTTGGCGAAGATCCACGACGGACAAGCGTAGGACTCCGCAAGGCGCTGGAGTTCCACAGATTCCCCACCAACATGCCGGAAATCGATGACGGTCGAGAGCCGATCGAAATCGACGCGGAAGGTCCGTGTGGTCCCGTCGGGATAGCCGAGGAGGAACTCTGTGGCGATGGGCCAGACGTCCGATCCGCCGAGGATGGGGGTTTGGGTAAGCGTCAATTTCGCCAGGTACGGGCCATCGCACGAGAAGGACGTTTCGATGCGGGGCATGCCGCGATGGCGGATCCACATATCGGCCCAGGTGGTGAGGTTGCGGGTGGATGCTGACTGGAAGGCTGCGATCAGATCGCTCCAGGTTGCGTTGCTGTATTTATGTTGGGCGAGGTAGAGCTGGAGGCCGCGCTGAAAAGCTTCGTCGCCGATGACGTAATTGAGCTGGCGGAGGACGCCTGGGGCCTTGGAGTAGACGATGGCTCCGTAGGCGGATTTGGCGGAGTCGAGGTTGGGGATTTCCTGGTAGATGGGGGTGGTTCCCTGGGTTTCGTCGATGGCGTAGGCGGCGGGCTTGATGGATTGGTAGAAGTGCTGCCAGATGTCGTCGTTGGGACGGAGGGCGGCGAGGGTTTTGTAGGCCATGTACTGCGCGAAACCCTCCTTGAGCCAGAGGTCGTCGAACCAGCGCATGGTGGTGAAGTCGCCGAACCACTGGTGGGTGAGCTCGTGGAGGACGAGGACGTCGCGGTTGAGGCGGTTGAGGGCGGTGGGCGCGGTGCGGAAGAGGACGGACTCTTCGCGGAGGAAGGTTGCGCCGGCGTGCTCCATGCCACCGTAGGCGAAGCCGGGGATGAGGACCATTTCATATTTTGGGAAGGGGAAGGGCTGGGCGAAGTAGGTGGAGAGATATTGAATGCCCTGGGCGGCGGTGGTTTGGACGGCGGGGACTTCGGATTCTGCGGACTGCGCTTTGGATTTGCGGACCCAGACGTTAGGCATGCCGGGCTGGGGGTGGACGTTGACGAAGGGGCCGGCGGCGAAGGCGAAGAGGTAGGTGGGGATGGGTTCGGTT
>CAZSWI010000194.1:0-6383 GCA_964610635.1 uncultured Acidobacterium sp. | reverse complement strand
GCCGTCGTCGTGATCTTCGAAGCGGGTGATGGCTTTGCCTGCGGGAGCGATGTTGGCGGTGAAGTGAGCTTCGACGGTATTGGAACCGGAGCGCAGTTGGCTGGCAGGCAGGACGAGATGGCCGTGGTCGATCGTTGCCGGGATGGGCGCGCCGTTCAGTCCCAGGGAGGAGAGCTGGCCGTCGCGAAAGTCGAGGAGGAGGGGTTGGGAGATGTCGCTCAGGTGGAAGGTGATAACGGCGGAGGCGTTGGTGCTGAGCGCGTGAGGGATCAAAACGTAAGAGAGGTGGTAGTAGAGATCGGAGACGCGGGCGGCGCGCTGCTGGGCGAGGGAGTGGGGGATGCCGTCGGGGATTTCGGCGGGGTGGGCGGCGGGGGTGGTTCCCAAGATGGCCATGAGGATAAGCTGGAACATTTTGGCGGCTCGCGGGGCTGATGTTATTCGCGGGGCGGGTGTGATCAATCGAATTCGCCGCGAGATTGCAGGCGTTCCTGAGAAACCGGGAGGGGCAAATCTCACAAAATCCATGGAGGCCGGTATGAATCTGCCTGCGCCGGGGATGCTCTCAGCCCTTCTGCGCTATGGTGGGTCCAAAGCATCCTATAATTGACAGGACGCATTCATGCTAACCGAGTCTCAGATCGCGGATGTTTGGGAAGGCCAGATTTCAGCCGAGACGCGCTCACTATATTTCGGCGATTTGGCGAGTCTCTATAGCACCCGTAAGCAGTGGATTACCGGGGTGTCTTTTTTTCTGTCCTCCGGCGCAGCGGCAACTCTGGTAGCAAAAATGCCGTTGTGGGTCCCTCTGGTTTGTTCTTTGATCGTGGCGATTGCTACAGCGTATTCGGTGGCAATCAACCTTGACGCCAAGATCAGGACTATGGCAAAGCTCCATTACGGGTGGACTGCAGTCGGCAATGATTATGCGCGTCTGTGGAATCGGACCTACAGCGAAGATGCGCCCGCCGAGCTTGAGGACTTGCAGCGGCGCGAACTGGAGCTGTCGGAGCTGGCAACGACAGAGGCGCCAAACGATCCGAAGCGACTCTCTCGCTGGCAAGACCAGGTGTTCAAGCTGCATCGCCTGGAAAATGCATGAACCCGTCAGGCCGGGACGTTTCAAAGACTACCCGCGATAGCTGGCCTCCTATGCCCAAGCCTGTCCCGCCCGCGCCGAAGCCCCCGCCGCCCCCTCCACCGCCTCCTCCCAAGAGATAGCGACCCGCTATTTGGCACCAGCTCGTCTCGACGAAATTCGAAGCAGTTCCCGGCTCACGGCTGAGAGATCAGGAGGATGATCGGAGGGGGCGTCATCCTTTTTGTCGGGTTGGGCGCAGAGCGCCGACGACCGCAGCGGGGAATGAAGGATAATTCTCTTCGGAGATAACGATGCGAATGATTGGGAGACAGATTGGGACTGCTGTGGCGGTGGCGGTATTGCTGGTTGGGGGGTGGGGTCAGGGGTTAGGGCAGGCGAATGCGGGAGCGACGCAGACGATTGTGGTGGATGCGAAGGCGACGGGAACGCCGTTTCCGCATTTCTGGGAGCAGATGTTTGGGTCGGGTCGGGCGAACCTGGCGCTGCGGCAGAGTTATCGCGACGATCTGGACCGGGTGCGGAAGGTGACAGAGTTCCGGTACGTGCGGTTCCACGCGATTCTGGACGATGAGAACGGGGTTTACAGCGAGGATGCGCAGGGGAACCCTGTCTACAACTGGTCGTATGTGGACCAGATTTACGACGGGCTGCTGGCGCATGAGATCCGGCCGTTTGTGGAGATCAGCTTTATGCCGAAGGCGCTGGCGGCGAAGGTGGAGTATCACGCCTTCTGGTACAAGCCGATACCGTCGCCTCCGGCGGATTATGCAAAGTGGGACGCGCTGATCGCGGCGTTTGGGAAGCACCTAGTGGAGCGGTATGGGGTGGATGAAGTGTCGCAGTGGTATTTCGAGGTGTGGAACGAGCCGAACATCGATTTCTGGATTGGGAAGCCGGCGCAGCCGACGTACTTCGAGTTATACGATCACACGGCGCGGGCGCTGAAGGCAGCGAGCGAGAAGATTCGGGTGGGCGGGCCGGCGACGGCGCAGGCGGCTTGGGTGGGGGACATGATCGCGCATGCGACGCAGAACGATGTGCCGCTGGATTTTGTTTCGACGCATGTGTACGGGAACGACTCGACGCAGGATGTATTTCATAACGACGAGCCGATTGCGCCGCACCAGATGGTGTGCGCGGCGGTGAACAAGGTGCATAACGAGATCGCGAAGTCGGCCAAGCCCGACATTCCGCTGATCTGGAGCGAGTTCAACGCGACGTATATGAACGAGCAGCCGATTACCGATTCGATTTATATGGGGCCGTGGCTGGCGGACACGATTTCAAAGTGCGACGGAAAGACGCTGATGATGTCGTACTGGAGTTTTTCGGATGTTTTCGAGGAGCAGGGGGTGGTGAAGACGCCGTTCTATGGAGGGTACGGGATTGTGGCGGAGGATGGAATTCCAAAGCCGGCGTATGACGTTTTTATGCTGCTGCACAAGCTGGGCGATGAGCGGCTGGAGGCGCCGGTGGATGCGGCGCTGGTGACGCGGCGGAAGGATGGGACGCTGGTGATGGCGACGTGGAATCTGGTGGAGCCGGGGGTGGAGGGTAAGGACAAGACGGTGACGTTCGATGTTTATGGCGCGGGGGGTTTGCGCGCCGAGGTGAAACATAAGGTCGAGGTGGAGATCAAGAACACGAAGGCGGCGATCTGGCGCGTGGATGCGGCGCATGGGGACACGCTGGCGGCGTGGAAGAAGATGGGGAGCCCGGCGTTTCCGACCGAGGAGCAGATCCAGGATTTGCGGGAGGCGGCGGATGTGGGTGCGCCGGAGGACGTGCCGATCCGGGATCATCGGCTGACGGTGACGGTGCCGCCTATGGGGCTGGTAGTGGTTGAAATACAGGCAACAGGCAACAGGGAGTAGGCAACAGGAAAGGGCGCGGATCCTGGAGGATGCGCTTTGGCCGATCTCGATAGGCTATCCCGAGGATGGGAGTTTGTGAACATCGGCGGCGATGGGATCGAGGAAATACGGTGCATGTGGCGGATAGGCCGAGGCCGGCGGGCCGGGCGGGGCGATGAGGCGCTGGGCCGGAATTGGGGCGATCGTGGTGCTGGCGTTGGCATCGAGCTGGCGGGGTGCTGGCGATGGAGGAGCAGGATTTCGCGCGCGCGGTCGTATTTGTCACAGTCGATTGCACTGAATGCGGAGTATGCGATGGCCCACGGCGCGCTGGGTGTTGTGCTGGCGCGTCTCGACGACTTAACAGGGGCAAAGGCGGAGCCGGAGCGGGCTATCGCCTGGGGGACATCAGCGAGGAAGTGCGGGAGAATCTGGCGCTGGTAATTGCCGCGAGCCACTCCTTGTCGCGTCTTCGGCGTCCTGGTGCGTCCGTTCGATCAGGCAGAAGAGCTGCCTTCCTGGAACATTTCGAGAAGAAACTCGGCGGCCTGGTGGGCGTCGAAGGTGCGGAATTCCGGGGTTAGCTGGAGGGCCGCGGCTTTGGGCGCGAGGTTTTTGAGCGCGGCGAGAACGTTGGCGGCGGGCATCTGCGGCGTACCGGGACCGACAAGGATGTAGTCGACGTCGTGAACCTGGAGGAGAACGCGGGCGTCGCTGACGAGGCTGGCGGAGCGGACCTCGTATCCACGCTGGGTGAGGACGGCGCGGACGAAGGCGCCGAGGTCGGGCGAACGATCGACAACAAGGACGCGGTGGCCGGGTTGGTCATGGACGGCCGGCGAGGCGGGATTGCGCAGGAAGGAGAGGACGGCTTCCTGCTCGGTAGGGTACGAGTGGAAGATGGTCGAGAGCATAGTGACCTCGAGAACCTCGGCGATGAGGGGCGGGGTGGCGGCCAGGCGGATGTCTCCAGAGCGTTTGCGGAGGTTCGAGGAATAGCGGACGAGGAGGCCCATACCCATGCTGTCGAGGCGGGTGACTTCAGCGACGTTGAGAACGATGGTGTGGAACTCGCGGATGGCGTTCTGGAGGGCTGATTCGAGGGCGGGGAGCTCGTCGGCAACGATGCGGCCGCGGCACTGGACGATGGCGACGTTGGCGCAAAAGCGTGTTTCGGTCTGGAGGAGCATGGGATAGCGAGGCCGGGCAACGCGCCAGCCTGCTGAAGAGATGCAGGTGCGGGCGCGGATGAAAGTCAAGGTATCACAGGAATTTTTCCTGAGTGTTGTGGATACGCGGGGTTTGCGATGGCATTTGTTGCTGGGTTTTGAGTGCGGCGTTAGACTGGGGCCCCCGTTGGACATATTGATAAATCGGATGGAGGTTGAGGCGCAGTGCTGAGACGGATCGGAGTGGCTGAACTGCATGCGTAAGCTGGCGCTGCTGGTGCTGTGGCTGGCTGCGCCGGTGGCGCTGGCGCAGGCCGTGGATGCGACGCAATGGCGGCGTGGGTCGTTGGACATCAACCATGGCTGGCGCCAACAGGAGGGCGACGATCCAGCCTGGGCGCAGCCGAACTTCGACGACAGCGGATGGAAAGAGGTTGAGCTGAATGACCGGGCGCGGCAAGGCTGGAGCTGGTACCGCCTGCGCGTGCGGTTGGCGGAGGGACATCCGCACCTGTATTTGCTGGTTGCGGGCGGCGAGGGGACCTACGAGCTGTACATCAATGGGCAGCCGGTGGAGGGACCGGAGCTGCGATCGTCGTTCGGAGTGAAACGGCCTGCGGAAGTGGTGTTTCGGCTGCGGGACGGGGATACAGATCTGACCATCGCGGTGCGAACGCACACGCCCCGGGGTTATGCGGCGTGGCAGTTGCCGGGGTTCCTGACGATGGCAGTCGGGACGTTCGGGGCGATCGACGATGAGCGGCTGGGGCTCGAGAGCGACCGATGGTATACGGCGCTGCCGTCGATGGCAATCAACCTGGTGTTGATGCTGGCGGGGCTGGGGGCGTTTGCGCTTTATCGCAGCCAGCGAAACCGGTCGGAGTATTTGTGGCTTGGGTGGTACCTGTTCCTGCTGGGAACTTCGGATCTTCTGGTGGCGTGCTCGACCACCGGGATCGTTCCGCTGGCCTGGGGGCTGTTGTTTGGGGACGCATTGGTCTACGTTTTCACGATCATGCAGATCCAGTTCACGTTCAGCATTGCGGGGCAACGGGTGCCGCGGGTGTGGCGGATCTATGAGGCGCTGTTGCTGACGCCGCTGGTGTTCTCAGGGGCGACGTGGATCGGAGGTTTTTCCAGCGGGAAATACATGCTGATTGAGGCGGCGATCATTGCGCCGGCGGCCGTGCTGCTGCCGTTGCGGCTTTTCGTCTGGTTCTGGCGCGGGAATCGCGAGATGGGACCACTGGTGCTTCCCAGCATGTTCTCGGTAGCAACGACGGCGCTGTACGACGTGGGCACCGCGTCCATTTTGCTGGGATGGGGAAGGGCGGATTTTCTGGCCTCGCCGATTCCAGTGGGTCCGATTTCGCTCCAATGGAACGATGTGGGCAATTTGGTTTTTCTGCTGGCGATCGGCGTCCTGATGTTCTTTCGCTTCACGCGGGTGAGCCGGGAGCAGGCGAGGGCGGCTGCGGAACTGAACGCGGCGCGGGATATCCAGAGGCGGCTGGTGCCGGAGACTTTGCCGCAGATTGCGGGATATGCAATCGAGGCGGCGTATTTTCCGGCGGAAGAGGTTGGCGGGGATTTCTATCAGGTGCTGGATACGAAAGGCGGCGCGAAACTGGTGGTGGTGGGCGATGTGAGCGGGAAGGGCCTGAAGGCGGCGATGACGGGAGCACTGGCGATGGGCGCGCTGCGCGCGCTGGCGACGGAGGGGATGGGACCGGCGGCCTTGCTGATGAGGCTGAATCGGCAACTGGCAGAGACGCAGGACGAGGGGTTTATCACGTGCGTGTGCGCCAGGGTGACGCCCGAGGGCGATGTGACAATTGCGAACGCCGGGCATCTGCCGCCGTATTGCAATGGGGAAGAGATGCTGCTGGAGCCGGATCTGCCGCTGGGGATTACGGCGGAAGAGAAGTATGTGGAACATGAGTTTCGGCTGGAGGCGGGGGACAAGCTGACGCTGTTGTCCGATGGGGTGGTGGAGGCGCGGGACGCGCGTGGGGGTCTGTTCGGATTTGAGCGGACACGGGCGATCAGTGCGCAGGCGGCCTCGTCGATTGCGGCGGCGGCGCTCGCATTTGGGCAGGAGGACGATATCACGGTGCTGACTTTGAGGCGGCTGGCTGGGGAGAGAGAGCGGGGGCAGGCGGTGGCGATGGTTGGCGGATTATCGGGCTAGGATAGGGAAGGGCCCGGATGGCGGAATCGGCAGACGCAGCGGACTTAAAATCCGCAGGCCTTTACCGG
>CAZSWI010000193.1:0-7606 GCA_964610635.1 uncultured Acidobacterium sp. | reverse complement strand
ATTGAACGATCACACGAAGCAAGTTGAGCGCGGCGAAGCCCTGCGGGTTCGCCAGGGAATACTCCACGTGCGGGACACTCCCGCTCAGATCTGACGATCGGCTAACCCGAGGAATGTCTTGGCAGCGCGATTGCCTCCGGACGAAAATGCCAGCGAGAGAAAAATGACCGTCCCCGTGCCAGACCCTTTCAAAGTCGCGAACGCCTTTTTGGATAGGGCTCGGTAAGATCGGACTTACGCCACCTGCAGTGCTCAGGCTGTGGAAATCCCTTCTGGATTCCCACATTCCCACGGCCTCGACGACTGATATTCTCGTGCCCCCTCAACTCGATCCATCGCCACCGCAAGGGGCTTGTAACGGATGTCTCAGGTCCACAACGTAACGCGTGTCCCGGTACACTCACCGCGGGATGCGACAACCATCAGAGGTTCCGGACCCAGCCTTTATGGAGAGGCGAGAATCAGTTATTGGTGACTTTCTCGGTCAGCACGTTACTGCGCAGGGTAACGGCGGGAAATGCGAGCCTGCTGCCGTCGTGGGAGGGAACGCCCCATATCGGCGTGCGGGATTCGCGCAGGACGGTGGCGTGACCTTTGAGATCGATGTAAAGCAGGTTGTAACCCAGCTCCGTTCTGGCTTCCACGAACAGGCCCTGGCCGTCGGCCGCCCAGTTAGCATCGAGCGGGATGCCCAGTCCCTCCACACGAATGTCGTCGAAGTTCCCTCCAGGGTGCAGCAGGCTCAGAAGGTGGATGGCGGGGGCAAGCGTGTTGTGGCTGGCGATGGCGGCAGTGGAACCGTCGGGTGAAATGGACCAGTCCCCCAGCACGCTTGGCTCCCACGGGGTGCGTGTAAGTTCCTCTCCCATGCCCTTGACGGGGTCGAGCGCGTAATAGACGAACTCCTTCCCCTCGATGGCTTCACGCAAAACGCAGCGTCCGGCCTTGCTGACCGAGCAATGGAATTCCTCAATCTCGCCGGGGATGTGCAGTTGCTGCGGAGGTCCCCCCGCCGCAGGCACCCGGAAGATGGAACGTGGGTGCTGCCCGGGTATGGCTTCGAGTCCGAGGAAGAGGATCCATTGGCCGTCGGGGCTGAACTCGGCCATTGCGCCGTCGATCGGCAGCTGGGCAACGAGGTCGGGTGTTGCCCGATCGAGCCGCTGCTCGAAGATCGCGGCATGGCCGACGTTGTTGTTTTCGAGCAGGATTCGATCGTCCTTCGCAGACCACGCGTGCGGGTAGCTCTCGCAAGAGCGATGGCTAAGCTGGATTGCTCCGTCCAGAACAGGTCCGGGAAAATGGAGAGAACCGACAAAAATGTCCGCCGTAGTGTAATCGAGGATGAGGGCAATCCGCTTTCCGTTTGTCGAGGCGGTTAACGCGCGCGGCTCATCTCCACTTGTGATTTGCACAGTCACAGCGGGGCCGAGTACGCGGCCGTCGTTCGGGTCCGTGCGCAGCATATTGAAGTTGGTCCAGCTCGGCTCGTGCGAAACCACCTGGGGATAGAACAAGCGGCCGTCCGCCAGGATGTAGCCGGAGTCGAAACGGACATTCTCCTGCCTGGCGAGCAGCCGGCCGGAATTGAAGTCCACCGCCTCGTAGTGCCACCTTTTCATCCTTTCGAGGTCGCTTAACAGAGCGGTGCTCCTGGACATGGCAGGTTCGGAGGCCGGAAGGCGGCCCTCGCTCGAGCGCTCGTCGATCAGGTAACGTCCGGAGCGAGCCCAAAGCAGGAAGGCAAAGCTTTCCTTTTCACCTGCCTGAAGCAACCGGTGTGGGGCGCCACCCCTGGCGGGAGCGACATCGATCTCGGTGTCCCCATGGACGGTCATGGCGATAGACCCGCCATCGGGAGACACGGTGGCCAGGTCGGCATCCTCGGCGATCAGCCGGGGCGGGGATCCATCGAGGGAAAGCTGCCAGACCTGCTGCCGGTGAGTGTTCGCCGCAACGCCGCTGAGCGCCAGATGCCGGCCGTCCGGGTACCAGTCGATGCGGCGGGCCCGAAAACCGGCTGGCGACGCCAGCAGTTGGGTGGTGCGTGAGTCGATCCAGGCGATGGAGACTCCTGAACGGTCGGCGTAGGCTATGCTCTCTCCGCCGGGCGACACAGCCTCGGCGGTCACGTTGTTGTCGCTGTCATTACGGGTGACCGCCTCTAAGCTGGCGAGGGGAGGTGATGCGCGGGATCCATCCCGAGCTTTCCGTGAGCTGCGATACACAAGGGCGGCGGCGACGAGGGCGGCGATGATGGCCGGCGTGGCGAAAGCCGCGGCCCTCCGATAGCGGAGCCCCGGCTTATGGCGCGCGGCTGATTCCGCAGGCGCGAATGATTCGAGGTGGCCATGAAGCTTTACGGGCGCATCCAGCGCACCGGGCCGCTGCGCCTCACGTCGGGCGCCGAGCCCCGGAACTTCCTCCGCGAAATCCCCCGCGTTGCCCGGCGATCCGTCGTCGTCCGGGAAGACCTGCTCCACGGGCGCGATAAAGCGATAACCAAGCCCGATGACCGTTTCAATGTAAGCAGGGTGAGCGGTGTCGTCATTCAGGGTGTAGCGCAGCCGGTTGACCGCGGTGTTGATGCCGTTGGTGACGTCGATGTTCCGCGAATCCTTCCATAAAAGAGACGCGATTTCATCGCGCGTCAACAGGACTCCGCGGCTGGTCAGGAAGAGGGTGAGAAGACGGGTCTGGGATGCGGAGAGGGGGACCCGGGAGCCGTTCTTACTCAGAACCTGCGCAGCGAAGTCAAATTGAAACGAGCCAAATCGTGTTTTTGGAGTCGTGCTGAGCATCAGGGCCGGGGAACGCGCCTAGGATAGCAGGGTTAAACGCGAAAAATATCCCACCATCGTAACAAAACAAGGCAGTTATCCAGTTAGATCGATTTTAGGCCGATTTTAGACGGATTCTATGGCGATTTTGGAAGGGCTCTGCCTATAGTCCGTCCTGTCTTTCCTCCAAAAGGCTGGATGTGACAGGTTCGATGTGACAAGGAGTCCTCGCATGCGCCCTGCCTCTGGTGTGGTCCTCGCCGTAGCTTTTGTCTCGAAGCGCTTCCGCAAGTTGACGAAACCCGCTTTCCCGCCGGCCATGGTGGTGGGAGCGGCGGCGACGGGACGGTTCGCGCGGGTGTGGACGCTGCTGCTTGGCGTTCTGGCATTGACTACCGTTCATGCGCAGTCGGCATACTTCGGACCCGTGCTGGGCGGCGGCCTCTCGACTCCCCAGGGCGTAGCGGTGGCCGGGTTCGACAATGTCTATGTCGCCGGCGGGCCCGCCGGGGTATTTGAGGTGCCCGTCGGCTGCACCTCCCAGAGTTGTGTAACCCCCCTGGGCGGCGGCTTCTCTTATGCCGGTGGTGTGGCCGTGGACGGAAGCGGCAACGTCTATGTCACCGATACCGCCCAGCACGCGGTGAAGGAGATGCCTCCCAACTGCAGCTCGCAGAGTTGTGTCACCGCTCTGGGCGGCGCCTTCGCATTCGGCAATCCCTTCGGCGTGGCGGTGGATGGGAGTGGCAACGTGTATGTCGCCGACCCGGGCAACGTCGCAGTGTATGAGATGACGCGGGGCTGCGCAGTGTCGACCTGCGTGACGCCACTGGGCGGCATCTACAGCCCCCCCTCCGGTGTGGCGGTGGACGCAAGCGGCAACGTCTATGTTGCCCAGGTCATTGTCACGGAGATGCTTCCCGGCTGTACGCTCGCTAACTACGCCTCCACCGGTTGCAACTTGACAGCACTGGGAGGCGGCTTATCACCGGCGATCGGCAATCCTGCCTTCAGCGATCCCCTCGGCATTGCTGTGGACGGAAGCGGCAACGTTTATGTCGCGGACACCCACGACAACGCGGTAAAGGAAATGTCTCCCGATTGCACCTCCAACACCTGTGTCACCACGCTGGGCGGGGGCTACTCGCTTCCGTATGGAGTGGCGGTAGACGCCGCCGGAAATGTTTTTGTCGCGGACACCGGCAATAACGCGGTGAAGGAAATCGTGGCGCAGGGGGTGTACTTCGGGGGATTTTCGGTTGGCAAGACCAGCCCGGCGCACACCCTCACCTTCACCTTCACCGGCGCCGGCAGCGGCGTCAGCACCTCCGTGCTCACTGGGGGCGTCGCCGGGGGCGACTTCGAGGATGCGGGCGGCGGCAGCTGCGAAACCAACGGCGCCACGCATGAGTACAACGCCGGCGATACCTGCACGGTCAGCGTGACTTTCGCGCCTCAATATCCCGGTTTGCGCAGCGGCGCGGTGAATCTGCTGAACAGCAGCGGCGCCGTCTTCGCCACCGGATATATCTACGGAACGGGCGTGGCGGCGACGAAGCCTACAGGCCCGCCCAATGAGACCGCGCTGGGCGGCGGTTTCAATGCTCCCGCCGGGCCGGCGGTGGACGGAAGCGGCAATATCTATGTCGCCGATAGAGCCAGCAACTCCGTAAAGAAGATCCCCCCAGGCTGCAAGTCGTTGACCTGCGTCATCACGCTGGGCGGCGGCTTCAGTAATCCCGGTGGCGTGGCCCTGGACGGGGCTGGCAACCTCTATGTGGCCGATTACGGCAATAACGCCGTGGAGGAGATGTCCCCGAGCTGCACCTCCGACCTGTTGAACATGGGTGCTTGCAGCGTCACCACTCTGGGCGGCGGCTTTGAGGGTCCCAATGGCGTAACAGTGGACCGGGCGGGCAACGTCTATATCGCCGATAGGCTAAGCCAAACGGTGAAGAAGATGCCCGCCGGATGTACATCCGACAAGTACACCAATAACGTTTGCGCTGTCACCCCCCTGGGCGGCAGCTTCAACGGTCCGGAGGGTGTGGCTGTGGACGCGACCGGCAACGTCTATGTCGCCGACCTCAACGCTAGTGCGGTGTACGAAATTCCCGGTCCGTGCACGCTCGCCAGATACAACAATAGTCTTTGCCGGATCGACACGCTGGGCAGCGGCTTCGATCCCGATGGTGTGGCCCTGGACGGGAGCGGAAATGTCTATGTGGCCGATGCGGCCGACAACGCCATCGTGAAGATCCCGGCCGGCTGCACTTCCGCCGACACCACCGGATCCTGCGCATCCACGACGCTGGGCAGCGGCTATAACGCGCCCACGGGCGTGGCTGTGGACCCGGCCGGCAACGTTTATGTAGCCGATACCGGCAACAACGCGGTCGAGGAACTGAGCTTCCCCTCAACCGTCCAGGTCGCCATCGGGACCAACCTCCCGGGGCTGAGCTTCTCGGTCAATGGGACCAACTACCCCGGAAACACAACGCTGCCCCTGACCATCGGCACGCAGTACACGCTGTTGACTTCAACGCCGGCGGGGACGACGGGTGTGCAGTATGTCTTCTCCGCCTGGAGCGACGCCACAGAAATGGTCGGGAACGTGTTGACGCCCACCAAGAACACCACCAGCGATTTGGCGATGTTCACCACGCAGCATCAGTTGACGGTCACGGCGGGCACGGGTGGGTCGGTCGCCGGCAGTGCGGCGAACCAATTTTACAACGCGGGATCCCCGGAGCCGCTGGTAGCGACGCCCAACCCCGGCTACTATTTCGTGAACTGGGCGGGGGAAGCGAACACCGGTGACATCGCCAGCTTAACCAGCCCGTCAACTACGGTGACCATGAATGCTCCGGAGAACATCACGGCCAACTTCGCGCAGATTCCGAGCTACGTGGTCACTACGACAGCCGACTCGAACGACGGCTCCTGCTCTGCCACCCCGTGCAGTCTGCGTGACGCCATCACCGCGGCCGACGCCATCGTCGGGGCCGGCGCCAACGGCAACTTGACGATCACCTTCGCCTCCGGACTGTCCGGAACCATTACCCTCGGCAGCGCTCTGCCCGCCCTCAACGGGCAGATCGCCATCACCGGACCGGGCGCGAATGTCGTCACCGTCTCGGGGAATAGTTCAACGACCGTGGGCAGCATCTTCCAGGTCAACTCCGGCGCCACCGTCACTCTCTCCGGGCTGACCATCACCGGCGGGCATACAGACACCTTCAGTGGGACCGACCCAAACGGCGCCGGCATCCTCAACAGCGGGACACTAACCATCTCCAGCTGCGTCCTGTCCCACAATAGTGCGTTGACGGGCGGGGGCATCTTCACGGTTGGCCAGCTCACGGTTCAGAACAGCACCTTCTCCTCGAACTCCGCCATTCAGGATGGCGGCGGTATTTTTGAGAATGGCGGCCCGCTGGCGGTAAATGACAGCACCTTTTCCGGCAACACCGCGATCGACGGCGGCGTCATCAATGTTGCGAAGGGCGCCGCGACAGTCAGCAACAGCACCTTCTCCGCCAATCACGCGGGCGCACCGGGAGGGGCCATGTTTGTTGGGGGTACCCTGACGGTGGTCAACAGCATCTTCTCCGGTAACTCCGCATCGGAGGGCGCCGGCCTAATTAACTTCGGAACGCTGAACGCCAGCAACAACCTTTACTACCAAAACTTCGACACCGGTACCACCACCGAAGACGACTGCTACCGCTGCACCTCCAACGGCAACGCGATCTACGCCAACCCCAACCTGGCCCCGCTGGGCAACTACGGCGGCCCCACGCCGACCATGATTCCGCTGCCGGGCAGCGCCGCCATCTGCGCGGGATCGGCTGCCCTCCTTCCCGCCGGCGTCACCACCGACCAGCGCGGCGATCCGAACACCAACACCACCTACCCCGGCTATACCTCGACGAACGCGTGCGTGGATGTGGGCGCGGTCCAGACCAACTACGGCCTGAACTTCAGCACCCAGCCGCCGCCCGCCGGAACCATCGCCGGCACGGCCATCTTGCCCGCGCCCGCCGTCACTGTCACCGAGAGCAATGTCCCCTTCACCGCAGCCTCGCTCAGCCTGACCGCGACCGACGCCAACAACGACCTGACCACCACGCCCGCCACGGCAACCACCACCGCCGGCGTCGCCTCCTTCACGAGCCTCGTCTTCACCGGCTCGACCGGCGGCGATAAGCTCACCGCTACCCTTCCGCTGAACACAAACCTGGCCCCGCCGCTCAGCCTGACCGCGCAGAGCACCCCCTTCAACGTCTCCACCGGCACTCCGGTCATCAGCTTCTCTCCTTCGCCCAACGCGCAGACCTATGGCACGGCGATTGGCACGGGGCCGCTGGACGCTGTGGCGACCGTCAATAACGTCGCCCTTCCTTCCAGCGCAGGAACCATCACTTACACCACTACCATTAGTGGAGTACCGAACCAGCCGGTAACTTCCATGACCAGCCTTCCGGCCGGCAGCTACACCATCACCGCTACCTTCACACCGAGCAACGCCAACCTCTACGGTACTGCGTCGAACACGGCCATGTATACCGTGAATCCTGCCACCCTGACGGTGACGCCCAATCCCAGCGCGGCCACGATGACCTACGGCGGAACCGAGCCAACCCTGACCCCGAGTTACTCCGGGTTTGTCAACGGAGTGGTGGCTGTGACGGCTGCTCCGACCTGCTCGACGACGCTGACCGGCACGACGGCTGCTGGCACTTATTCTGGCAGCAGCAGTTGCACCGGGGGCACAGCTCCTGCGAACTACGTGTTCAGCTATGCCACCGGCTCGGTGACCGTGA
>CAZSWI010000192.1:0-7681 GCA_964610635.1 uncultured Acidobacterium sp. | reverse complement strand
CATCCGCCAGGGAGTGATCGACGATTCGGATGTGTTCTCGATGATCGTCGATCCCTCGCGGCCCAGCGTGATGTTCCTGAGCGCATGCTCGGGGATCTATAAGAGCGTCAATTTCGGTTACGAATTTCGCAAAGTGCAGGGGATTCCTTCGACTGCCCGGCGCACGCGCTCGCTGCGCATGGATCCGGCGGATCGCAATACCGTGTACGCGGGAACCACCGAGGGTCTCTACAAAACCCAGGATGGCGGCGAGAACTGGACGCGCACGACCGGCCCCGACGTGATCGTCAACGACGTCTATGTCGACCCGCGTAATCCCAAACACATGCTGCTGGCGACGGATCGTAGCGGAGTGCTGGCCAGCGAGGACGGTGGCGCCGCGTTCGATGAATCCAACACAGGATTTTCGCAGCGCCAGGTCGCGGCGCTCTTTGTCGACGAAAAAAATCCCGGCACCCTCTATGCCGGCGTCATCAACGATAAGACCTTCGGCGGTGTCTTCATCAGCGGCGATCAGGGCAGGACCTGGAAGCAGCAAAGCGAGGGTCTGCGCGGCCGAGACGTATTTGTTCTCGCCCAGAGCAACGACGGCACGTTGCTGGCTGGAACCAGCAATGGAGTTTTCCGCTGGGATGGAAGCGCGTGGAACCCCGCCGATACGACGCCCGGCGATACAAAGGCCGCAGCCCCGGATCGGCCACCGGCTCCAGCAAAAGCGAACCCGAGTCCAAGTCCAGGTCCGAGTTTGCGCGGAAGGAAAAAACATCCCGCTCATTCGGCCGCTGCCGACACGGCTGTGGATCCCCCCGCAAAGCTCACGGGACGAGTGACCGCCCTCGCCATCGCAGGCGACACCTTGTATGCCGCAACAGCCCACGGAGTCTTTCGCAGCACCGGCTACGCAGAATCATGGACGCCCGTCTTGACTCCCAAAGATCCCGGAGTCGATGGGGATTACCTGACCATTGCCGCGGATGGAAAGAACGCGTTCATCGGCAGCCGCAAAGGCATCATGGTATCCGCCGATGCCGGCGCAACCTGGCAGGCGGCGAAGCTTCCAGCCGGGCTCACGGCTCTGTCCAGTCTGGCCCTCACTCCCGACGGCGCCCTGTGGGCTGGAGGCCGCGAAGGCGTCTTCTATTCCGAGGATCGAGGCAATTCCTGGCAGCCCCTGAAGCGTCTCCCGGTGGTCGCTATCAACGGACTCAGCTGGGATCCGTCAGTCAATCATCTGATTGTCACCTCGGCCGAAGGAACTTTGGTCTATGCCGTCGATCCACGCGACCAGTCCTGGATCTGGTGGAACACCGGATGGACCGTGCATGCGGTGGCCTCGCTCCATGGGCGCCTGGCCGCCGCCTCGCTCTATAGCGGCGTTGTCGTCCAGCCAGCCGACGAGACTGCAAAGGCCGGAGCCAGCGTCCAGGATGCGCGAAAATAGCCGTGGCAGTCTCGCTGCGCCCGGTGCTCCCTGACGATTTTGCGTCACTATATGCGCTCGACCAGGCCTGCTTCCCACCGGGCATTGCCTGGTCGAAGGCCGAGCTGAAGTATTTCCTCAGATATCCTGGCAACATCGGCGTTCTCGCCGAAGATGAGACGCAACAGATGGCTGGATTTGCCATCGCCGGAAAGCAGCTGCGCAAGGGAGCAGTCCTCGGGCACCTGATCACCATCGATGTCCAGGCCTCCCAGCGACGGCGCGGCGTGGGCCACATGCTGCTCGATGAGATCGAGAGGCAGCTGCGTGCAATGGGTGCGATCGCTGTGCTGCTCGAGGTAGCCGTGGACAACACCTCGGCGCAGTCGTTTTATGAACACCATGGTTTCGTGCGCACCGGCCGCATTCCCGGATACTATCTCGGCCGCATCGACGCGCTTGCGATGGAAAAGCCGTTGTGACGGCGGTCTGCGCCCTGCCCCAGCGTCTTCCGGCGGTTGCACGACTACAATCAAGGCAATGCTCCGTGCCGCCCTGAAAGTCGCGTACTCCATTGCGTTATTCGCATGCGCGGCGGCCCCGGCCTTCGCTCAGGCGGTCAAGGACCTGCCGAAGCCCACCGACTACGTCAGCGACTACGCTCACGTGATGTCGGCTGAGGCCATCGATCAACTGAACCACCTGTGCGGCGAAGTGGACCACGAAGCGCACGCGCAGATTGCCGTTGTCACCGTCGATACGACGAACGGAGAGCCGATCCAGCAATACGCTGTCGAGTTGGAAGACGCCTGGAAGGTTGGCCCGAAGGGCAGCGACCGCGGCGTGATCGTTCTGCTGGCGGTAAAGGACCGGAAGCGATTCATTTACCCAACCTACGGCCTGGAGGGCATTCTGCCCGACGGCAAAGTCGGCGAGATCGGCAGGCAGATGGTGCCGATGCTGCGCAACAACGACTTCGACGGCGCCGTGACCCTGGCAGTGGACGAGATTTCCCAGATCATCGCACAGGATGCGGGCGTGAAGCTGGAACCGCTAACCCGCTGGGGCGCACAGCAGCAGCAACCCCATGCCACAGTAGGCCAGATCATCGGCGGCATCATCTTCCTTATTCTTGTCGTCATTTTTCTGATCTGGGCAGGAGGCTCCGGCCTGCTCGGCTTTCTCCTCGGCATGTTTTTCGGTGGCGGACGCTGGGGCGGCGGTGGTGGCTTCGGTGGCGGAGGAGACTTTGGCGGCGGCGGTGGCAGCGGCAGCGGGTTTGGCGGCTTCGGCGGAGGCAGTGGCGGAGGCGGCGGTGCCGGCGGCAGCTGGTAGAACTGGCTGGTAAGATCGATTCGGATTTCCGAGGGAGAGAAGCAAGATGATGCGTCGTGGCCTGTGGATCGCGTTAGGCGTAGTGGCTGTGATTGTGTTTGCCGGGCTGCTGATCTTCGGCAGCTTTGTGAGCGCGCAGAAGCAAATGGTGACGAAACAGGAAGCCGTCGCGGCGCAATGGTCGAATGTGCAGGCGCAGTTGCAGCGCCGCGCCGACCTCATCCCGAACCTCGTGGCCACCGTGAAGGGCTACGCCACTCATGAAGAGACCGTCTTCGCCGACGTCGATAAAGCGCGCGAAGCGCTGCTCGCGGCCCACGATCCCAAGAGCCAGATCCAGGCCAATGGACAGTTGGACGGCGCGCTGGGACGCCTGCTGGCCATCAGCGAGAATTATCCAAACCTCAAAGCCAATGAAAATTTCCTGCAGCTCCAGGATCAGCTCGAAGGGACAGAGAACCGCATCGCCGTCGAGCGCGAGCGGTACAACGCCGCGATACGCGACTACAACACCTTCATCGAGCAAATCCCGAACAACATCTGGGCCCATCTCGCCGGATTCCATCGCAACGACGCTTACTTTGAGGCCACGCCCGCTTCACAGGCAGCGCCCCAGGTGCATTTCTGAAGGGGATTTCGGTCTGGCCGAGCGAAAATCGCAGCAGTAAGCTACCCGGCGATCAGAATCCGCAGATCGCGAAGGTTATTGCCAGTTGGTCCCGTCACGATCGAGTCTCCGAGCGACGTAAACAATGTGCACGTGTCGAATCGAGCCAGAGTTGCCTCGGGATCGAAGTTGTAGCTTCGCGCGCGCGCGATGGTAGTGGGATCGGCGATGGCCCCTGCCGCTGGACTGTTGCCGTCGATGCCGTCCGATCCCGCGCTGAGCACGGCCAGCCGCTCGCCCTCACAGCGCGCCAGGTCAAGCGCCGCCTCGAGCACAAACTGCTGGTTGCGGCCGCCGCACCCTGGATTCTTACCTAAATTCACCGTAACTTCGCCGCTCGAAAGCAGGCACAGGCGCGCGTGTTCTTTCCGCAGCTCGTGAAAGCGCGTTAGCAGATATTTCGCTGCTTCCGCGTAATCCCAGTCGTCGCAGGTATTGTCGATTACAACCTTATAACCCAGTGACTGCGCATGATCGCGCGCCGCGTTGACGAAGTCGTGATTCGAAAGGAGCGTGTCGAATTGCGCATGTTGAAAGGCATTCACCGCGCTCTCGCCATCTTGTTCTGGCTGCGCCGAAGATCGCTCCGTCTTCTCGAGCTTCTCGAAATACTCGCGCACCGCTGGCGGAAATTTCTCCAGCAGATGAAAGCGCTCGAGAATCTCATCGCATTCCGCGAGGGTCGAATAATCCGGCAGCGTGGGCGACGAGGCCACCGCTGCGAGATCCTTTAAAGGAACATCCGCCAGCAACAGCGAAAGCTTTTCCGCGGCGGGCGCGGCCAGTGCAAGACGTCCGCCTTTCACTGCGGAAAAGTATTTTCGCACCGTGTTGATTTCCGTAATGGTCGCGCCGCTGGCCACCAACGTCTCGTGAAAAGCGATCGTGTCGTCGAGGCTGATCTTCCGATCCCGCGGAAATTCCAGCATCGCCGAGCCGCCGCCACTGATCAGAAAAAAAATGAAGGTGTTCTTCCGGGCGTCCTTCAGCAACCCGAGCGCCGCCCGCGCCGCCGCGAAGGAATCCTCATTCGGCAGCGGATGTCCGCCGGCAAAGTAGCGGATGTGCCGGTTGCGCTTCTTCGGAACGTCCGGTGCGGAGCACACGCCCCGTAAATGTGTTTTTGGTGGAAGCCGCTCCAAGAGCGCATTCAGCATGGTCAGCGCAGCCTTGCCAAACGCGA
The DNA here is from genome assembly GCA_964610635.1 of uncultured Acidobacterium sp. Classification (GTDB taxonomy): domain Bacteria; phylum Acidobacteriota; class Terriglobia; order Terriglobales; family Acidobacteriaceae; genus Palsa-343. The sequence continues at coordinate 3,076 of CAZSWI010000192.1, read as the reverse complement.
TAACGAAGACTTCTTTGAAGCCGTCCATCGGCTGCGAGATCGCGGGAAGCCGCGGCGAGGGATGACGCACCAGCGTCTTGCCCTCGAAGTGCAGATGACGATCGAATGCCTGCGGAATGTCGCAGGCCTCGATAGCCTTATCGAAAATCTCCCGGGCAATGGCGTGCAGTTTTTCGAGCGCGATCATTGGCTGGCGAGAAGCGGGAAACGGCGTTGCGCCCATGCGCGGATGGCTTGCCTCACATCTTCCAGCTTACTCGCAAAGAAATGGTCCGCCCCGGAAATCCAAACCAGCTCCTTCGGTTCCTCGGCCAGCGCGACGGCAGCTTCGACCTCGACAACAGGGCCGTACTGGTCGCGATCGCCGCTCACGAAGAGCTTCGGCCGCGAGCATTCACCGAGAAAGTCGTACCGGTAATCGCGCCCCTCGGCGTTCGTAGGCAATCCCAGCGCAACCAGACCCTCGACCCGGTGATCGCCGCAACAGGCGCGGAGTCCGACGTACGATCCAAAAGAGAAACCGGCAAAAAGAATCGGCAGACGAAACTCCCGCTCCAGCCAGCCGAGCGCGGCGCGAACGTCGTCCTGCTCCCCCTCGCCGTAATCGTGCTCCCCATCGCTGAGTTCGGTGCCGCGAAAATTGAACCGCAGTACAGGCAGCCCGAAGCTCTGGAAGGCCTTCATCGTGTGATAGACGACCTTGTTGTGCATCGTCCCGCCGCCCAGCGGATGCGGATGGCAGACCAGCGCCGCGTACGGCGCGTCCGGCGCTCCGGCGTTCAACAGCGCCTCCAGCCTCCCCGCGGGGCCGCGCAGATCGTCAACTGTGCGCAGAATTGCCGAGCCAACATGAGACTGCGTCATCTGCCCTCATTGTACGAAGCCCGTTTTCACGAACGCGGCTCGCGTATTCTGGTTCTTCCGTTTATGATCCTCGACCCTGTGCAGCTCACCCGCCGCCTCGTGGACATTGAGTCCATCACCTACAATGAGGGCGCGGTGGGCGCATTTTTGGCGGAGTTCCTCGCTGGCCGCGGCTTCTCAGTCGAAAAGATGCCTGTCGCGCAGAACCAGGAAAGCCGCTCGACGACGGAACGGTTTAACGTCTACGCGTGTCACCCCGGTCACACGTCCGAAGTGGTGTTTTCAACCCACATGGATACCGTCCCCCCCTTCATCCCATCGAGCGAGGACGGCGAATTCATTTATGGGCGCGGCTCCTGCGACGCAAAGGGCATCATCGCCGCGCAGATTGCCGCTGCCGAGAAGCTGCGCGACCAGGGAATCGGCGCAGGCCTCCTGTTCCTGGTGGGCGAAGAGCGCGACTCCGCAGGCGCCAAAACCGCGAACCAGCATCCGCGCGGCAGCCGCTTCCTCATCAATGGCGAGCCCACAGGCAATCGCATCGCGCTCGCGTCGAAGGGCGCGCTTCGCGCCGTCATCCGCGCCACCGGCAGGATGGCGCACTCTGCCTACCCCGAACTGGGCGAGAGCGCCACCCATAAAATCGTCGAGGCGCTCCACCGCATCCTCGCAATTGCATTGCCGTCGCTCGACGATGTGGGTCCGAGCACGCTCAACATAGGGTCGATCACCGGCGGCCACGCTCCCAACGTAATCGCCGACCACGCCGAGGCGCAGATCCTGGTCCGTCTCGTGGGGCCGTCCGAGGAGACGCGGCGCGCGATCGAACAGGCAGTCGAAGGCCTTGCGACCGTCGACTTCACCCTCGAAATTCCTTTCAAGCGCCCGCGCTCGGTCGAAGGCGTGCCCACTATGGTCGCGGCCTTCACTACGGACATTCCGTGGCTCGACAACTGGGGCGAGCCTGTGCTCCTGGGTCCAGGTTCGATCCACGTCGCGCACACGTCTGACGAAAAGCTGGCGAAACAGGAACTGCTCGAAGCCATCGACCTCTACGCAGAGGTTGCCCGCCAGCTCTTGACCGCACCTCGTTGAAGCTCCAGGCTGGAAGTATGGCTCAGCCGTCCGGCACCCTTCTCGAACCGCGCAACACCCTCGACAAAGCCGCATCCTCCTACCTTCGCTCCGCAATGCATCAGCCCGTCTACTGGCAGGAGTGGGGGGAGGCAGCATTCGCTCTCGCCGCGCAGGCCGAGAGGCCAATCCTGCTCGATGTCGGCGCCGTGTGGTGCCACTGGTGCCACGTGATGGATCGCGAGTCCTATGAAGACCCCACCCTGGCAGCGACCATCAATGAGCATTTCATCGCCATCAAGGTCGATCGCGACGAGCGCCCGGACGTCGACGCGCGCTACCAGGCCGCGGTTCAGGCCATCAGCGGCCAGGGCGGCTGGCCGCTCACCGCGATTCTCACTCCCGACGGCCGCCCCTTCTTCGCGGGCACCTACTTCCCCCGCGAGGATCGCTACGGCCGCCCCGGCTTCGAGCGCGTCCTCCTCACGCTGGCCAACGCCTGGAACACGCGACGCGACGAAGTGCTGGAGTCCGCATCGAGCGTGATTGCCGCCATCGAGCACGGCGAAACCTTCTCCGCGCGCGGCGAATCTCTCTCGCTCGGCATCGTCGACAAGCTGGTGCAAAGCGCGGTGGCCCAGTTCGATCCCCGGAACGGTGGGTTCGGTTCCCAACCCAAGTTTCCCCATCCCGCGGTACTTGACCTGCTGATCGATGTTGCGGCGCGCACCGGCAACCAGAAGGCGCAGCAGACTGCGGCGTTCACCCTGAACAAGATGGCGCGCGGCGGAATCTACGATCAGCTTGCCGGAGGATTCCATCGCTATTCCGTCGACGAGCGCTGGGTCGTCCCGCATTTCGAGAAGATGCTCTATGACAACGCGGGCCTGCTCGGCAACTACGTTCATGCGTTCCAGACCTTCGTCGAGCCGGAGTTTGCATCCGTTGCAAAAGACATCGTGCGCTGGATGAACGAGTGGCTGAGCGACCAGCAGCGCGGCGGCTTCTATGCGTCGCAGGACGCCGACATTTCGCTCGATGACGATGGCGATTACTTCACCTGGACGCGCGAAGAGACCGCAGCCGTGCTCACCGGCGAGGAACTCAGCGTCGCGGAGCTGTACTACGATATCGGCGA
>CAZSWI010000191.1:0-7735 GCA_964610635.1 uncultured Acidobacterium sp. | reverse complement strand
CCCAGGCTCGGATCATGCGTCTCCACCACATTCTCCTTCGCGATCGGCTGCCAGAAGCTCGGCCACCCAGTCCCTGAGTCGAACTTGGTCGCTGAACTGAACAGCGCCGTATCGCAACAGATGCACCGGTAGATCCCCTTCCCATGCTGGTCCCACGTCGCCCCCGTGTAAGCCGCCTCCGTCCCCGCCTCCCGCGTCACCTCGTAGGACATTTCCGGCAGCTGCTTCCGCCACTCCACGTCGCTCTTCACCACCACCGGCAATGTCGCCGTCCCGCTCCTCCGCCCATCGTCGGAAAACTCCACGATGGTCACCATCTCCCCCGCCTTCGCCGCTGCCACCGGGCGCGGCGCAATCAGCAGATGATTCCGCATCGCCAGCCAAACCACCCCGCTCACAGCCCCCGCCGCACCAACAATGAAGGCACGCCGCCCCAGCCTCTCTGGCGACCCCGCATTGCTGCCGCCGCGTGATTGCTCCTCATCCTTTTCCATGCCTGCCACCCTCCCACAATTAGACGTCAATCCCGCTGCTTCGATCGCGTTGCCCCTGAGATCGGGTAACGAGACCCTTGGCTCGCTGCAGAACTCATCGCTTAGGGCATCGGCATCCCTCTGATATTCTCTCCCTGAATTTTGGGGTGACTCATGGCTCAACCCGGCGGTGGCATCGGCAATGTAATCCCCAATCCAGGGCTCATCGAAATGGCCATGGCCTACTCCCGCAGCCGCGTACTATGCGCCGCCGCTCGCCTTGGCATTGCCGACGCCCTTGGAGACGAGGAGCGCAGCGCAGCTTTCCTCGCGGAAAAATGTCAGTCGAATGCCGACGCCCTCTATCGCCTCCTCCGCGCCCTCGCCAGCATCGGAGTAACCGAGGAGACCACCCCCGGGCACTTCCGGCTCACTCCGTTCGGCCAACCCCTGCGCCGCGATGTCCCGCACTCCGTCTGGGCCTCGGTCGTCTTCTGGGCCGACCTGCTCGCCGATAGCTGGTCCCTGCTCACCGACTGCGTTCGAACCGGCAAGCCCGCCTCACAGGTCCGCGATCCGAAGATCCCTTCGCGCTGGTCCCAGGACCCCGCAGCGGACTCGATCTTTCGCGCTGTCATGGGCACGGCTCCCGCCGAAGACTACTCGCCCATCGCACAGGCCTGGGATTTTTCCCGCGCCAAAGTCGTCGCCGACCTCGGCGGCGGCGGTGGTTCGCTCATCCTTGCCGTGCTCGGCCTCAACCCCCATCTTCGAGGCATGCTCGTCGACCTCGAACCCAGCATTGAAGCAGCCCGGCCTCGCTTCGCCCAGGAAGATCCATCCCACCGATGCGATCTGATCGTTGCCGATCTGGAGCAATCGGTCCCGCCCGGCGCCGATGTCTACTTGATCAAACACGTTCTGCACGGCGATCAGGACCCGGATGCTCTGACCCTTCTCGGAAACATCCGCGCGGTTGTTCCACCCGACGGCCGTTTACTGGTTATTGAATTCATCCTGCCTCCGCTTGTCTCCCACGCCGATCCGCAGCTGGAAGGCCGCCTGATGAGCGATCTCAACATGCTTGCCGTCACCGGCGGCAGAGAGCGCAGTGAGCGCGAGTGGAAAGCGCTTCTCGAAGCAGCCGGATTTACCCTGACCCAGGTCTACCCGGTCGGCGGCGACAAGCTGATGGCGCGAAACGTCGGGATCCTCGAAGCAAAGCCATCTCAACGATGAGACCAGGTTAAAAGACCTGTTTTGGAAAAGACTCTCCCTGGCCCGGTCCCACGGCAACCAGAGGCCTCCAGTTCGACTGGAGGCCTGTTCACTATGACCGCAGCACGCCAACCTGTTCCTTACTAGAAGTCCATGCGCAGGGCGAGCTGGCCCGTGCGGTTCCCCCCCTCCCCCTGCGGCAGCGCGGTATTCAAAACGCCGAAGCTCGAAGGTTCCCCGAGGTTCAGCGACGGCGGCGCATAATTCGTATGGTTGATGACGTTGGTAAACGTCGCTTCGAAGCGGAGATGCATCCGCTCGCCAATGCTGAAGCGTTTCGCCAGACCCCCGTCCACGTCGATCATGCCGGGCCCCTGCAGGATACCCACGCCGCAGGTCCCAAAGCGTCCGGCATCCGACGGCGGCAGAGCGAAGGCATTGAGGTTGAAATAGTGCTGGGTAGTCTGGCCAGTGTACGGGTTTCCGACGCAGTCCGGACGTGCAAGGGCCCCGCCGGTGTTTCGCTCGATCATATCGGTGTTCGATTGATCGTCGGCCGCGGGCATCGTGGGCGTAAGCCATTGACCGGTCTGTACTGTCGTAACCGAGCTCAGGGTCCAGCCTCCGATGACTGGGTTCAGGAACCGGGGTCCCGCAAGAGTTTGTCCCGTCCCGAACGGCAGCTTGTAATTGCCTGTCACCATGAAGCGCTGGCGCGGCATCCCCACCACGTTGCCGCGGTCGGACTTGATGTGAAAACGGTCGGCAATCTCCACGGCATAGGGCTCCTCACCCGCATAGGCAGATGGCGCGTCCGTGCCCTGGGCATCGCTGAGATTTTTCGCGAAAGTGTAGTTCGCCTGGAAGGTGACCCCGTGGCCCTCTTTATGGGTGACTTCCGCTATACCGGACTCATAGTTTTGCGTGCCGTTGCTGAACGACTCCATCAACAGAAGCCAGTTCTGAAAGGGCGCACGAGGATCGACGACGGAGTATCCATTGTTCGGAACCGTGTAGGGCGTCGTGCTGGCCGGAATCTGGTTGTTGTCCACCGTGATGGGAAGGTGCCAGTCTTCCTGGCCGGTGTAGCTCAACCGGACCACCGTGTTGGGTGTCACCTCCCGTTCCACCGTCAGGTTCCATTGCGCCGACGAAGGATCCTTCCAGTGCGGGTCGTTTGCCTCCTCGAAATCGCCGCCCCCGATCGTTGCCGCCGCGTTCGGAGGGGAAGTGTTGGGAAACTGGAACGCCGCAGCACCGTTGGTTACGGAATTGTTGTAAGTCAGCAGGTCGGAGAGAGCGATGATGCCGCTGTTGAACGACATGGGGCCAAGAGTGGTCATGGTATAGATGCCGGCGCCGGCGCGAATAACGGTCTTGTCGTTGTTGAACGGACGCCAGGCAAAGCTCACGCGTGGGTCGAAATCCCGCCAGTTCCAATCCCGAAGACCCTGCGGAAGCCCCGCCTGGCTTGCCGTCTCTATGTTCGAACACGGTAACGGGCTGCCGGTCTGTAGCGGACATGCGTTGAATCCCTGAAGAAAGCCCGTGTATATCTGCTGCAGGAGCGAATTGTTCTTGATAAATGGATAGAATTTGTCGGGAACGACTACCGTCAGGTTGTTCCCCGAAGTAAGATAGGTCGCTATGTCCCCATTGGTTTCCTGAAAAGGTGGAAGCAGTTCCCACCGCAACCCAAAGTTGGCGGTGAGATGCCTGTTGACCTGCCATGTGTCCTGGCCGTAAACGCCCCAGTGGACGGCGCGTGCATCCATTTGTGGGCCAATGACCGCAAAGTAAGACGGGCTTGGCAACCCAAGGAGAAAATCGCCAAAAGAGTATCCGGTCAAGCCGCCGCTGAAAGTGAAGTCGCCATAATCGTCGGAGGGTGCGAAGTACATCAGGGAATTAAAATGCTCTCTGCGCGCGTCCAGTCCAAATCGAAGAGTATGTTCGCCGATGGTCTTAGTCAGATTGTCGGTGAACTGGACGTTCCCTGAAATGGTTGCTCCAACCCGGTCCTGCCCAATGGTGGTTACGGAGCCGTCGGCGAAATTGAAGTTCGGAAAGGTATCGGCCGTGGGATGCGAGGCGGTGCCTACTGGATGATCGAAGACCAGCCCCAGTTGAGAAATCGCCGAGGCGCCCTGGATGGGGAAAGTGTCATTCTCGTTGTAATTGGCGAATCCAAAACGGAATTCGTTGACCAGGCTGGGCGTGATTGCATAGTTCCAGGAAGCTGCGAGGCTGCGATTTCGATCGTTGGCCTCATCGTTCGGCAGAAAATTACTGGCCGGGGCAACCACGCCGGCGCTATTGAACTCGCTGTAGGACGCGTTCTTGAAGCTGTACCGCACATAGACCTGTTGCTTCGTATTGAAATTGTGATCCACTCGGACATCGAAGCCGTTGGAGTTCGACGGGTTCGGCCTCAGCGTCTCATAGTTGTAGGATGGGTTTAAGACACCCAGATTGGCGTTAGGCAGGGGATAGTAGTTCAACAGAGCCTGAGCCACCGGATTGATGCACGCCGCGCAAGATCCTGACGGGATGGTGTTGTTCGGGAAAGGTGCGCCGCTGAACGGGTTGAGCAGAGGTCCGGCTCCCAGGCCCTGCACCAGGTCGTTCAGGTTGCCCGCCCTGTCCGCGGCCGACGGCACAAGAAGCTCCTCGGGATAAGATTGCGTCTTGCGATTTCCCTCGTAATCGACAAAGAAGAAGGTTTTGTCCCGCCCGTTGTAGAGCCTGGGGATGGTCACGGGGCCTCCCAGGCTGCCGCCGAAAGTGTTAAAAGTCCGGGGAGCCTTGATCGGAAAATTCAGAACGGTCGCATCCAGATCGCTGTTCTGAAAATATTCGAACGCACTGCCATGCAATTGATTGGTTCCACTCTTAGTGGTGAAGGTCACATCGCCGATCTGAGCGAACTCCGCATTGTTGTTGAACGCTGTGACTTTCATCTCGTCGATGCTTTCCATCGACGGATAGGTGTCCTCCAGCGCGCCGTTGTAACGAATGTTGGCCGTCGAAATTCCATCCACCGAAAAGCCAGTTTGCGACGACGTCGCGCCCCCTACCGCGAAATTCCCCTGCGCGTCCCTGGTAACCTCGGGAGACACCGCGAGAGCCGCCAGAGGACTGCTCGACACCGACCGGGAATTGATCGGCAATTGAGTAATGTCCACGTTCGAAATCGTGTTGTTGATCGTTCCATTTTCGGTATTCATCAGCGCCGCATCGGCGCTTACTTCCACCGTCGTGGCCTGGGAGGCAACCGAGAGCGAAACCGGAAGACGCAGCTCCTGGCGGGCTTCCAGAGTGGTCGAAACCGCGATATCCGCAAATCCGTTGTGGTGCACGATCACTTTGTAATGGCCGGCCTTCAGATTCTCGAAGAGGAAGTCGCCGGAGGCGCTGGTGGCGGTTTCCCGGTCGGCGCTTTCGTCCAGGGAGTGGGCGGTTACCGTTGCGCCCTCGATAACCGCTCCGGACACGTCGGTGACGGTGCCACGGATGCTGCCGAAGGTGGACTGGGCGCGCGCATTCAAGGCGCTGACAACGAACAAAGTGATTATGGCTGCGATGGCGATCCGCAATGTGCCCGGCCCGAAGGCCAATGCGGACCTGGAACCGGGCGCGTCTTGCGTCTTCAGGAACGAGAGCGATACGTTTGCCTCTGTAAGCATGGGTCCTGCCTCCTTAGAGTGAGGTGGGGCCGGCTCTCGGATCCTGGCCGAGAGATGCCAATCACCTTGCGAAATGTGGTAACGGACGACTGGGGCCGCGGGCAAAGCTAAAGACTGCGAGTTAACAGTCGGAAGCACGCGGGACGACGGTGTCGCCAAGGCTGCCGGGGAACGAAAGTTCGCGGGCTATCCAGACAACCGCCGGAAGAACGGCGGCTAACAGCGTCTTGTGGCGGAGAGCAGAGAGTCTGGCTTTTACGGCTGCTGATGCTGCGAGGAATGCTCGCATCCCGGACCTTCCAGCTGCACGCACATCGCGGTGCGGGCTGCCGTGGAAGATAACGAGTCAAACGTTTTCGCAGATGGTGCCAATCCGATCCTGCCTCCGCCGGAACACCCGGTTATTAGCAAGAGAACCCGGAACGCATAAGATTTTTGAAAGCGATATGTAAGGAATTTGCGGGTACGGGAGATGCTTATGGAGCGGATAACGATTGATCGCCTGCGGCGACGACAAGTTTCTCGCCTGATGAGCGAACTCAACTTGCTTGCTCTTACCCAGGTCTACCCAGTCCCAGTCGGCACGCTGATGGTTCGGAACGTCGGGATCGTCGAAGCCAGGCCAGTTCAGCAATGAGCCAGCAACTATTCGCCCGTCAGCAAACTTCCGGATCTCATCGGTTCGCGCCGAATCGCACCCATCAGAAGTTGAATTTCAACGCCCCCTGCAGAATGCGCGGAGGTGCGGCGCTCACCACGTTGCCAAACGTCGAGCTGCCGATGTTTCCATCGACCGCGGTGGGTCCGTTGAACTGCGTGTGGTTGAAGACGTTGAACGCCTCCACCCGGAAGAGCAGCGACTTCCATTCGGTGAGGGCGAGATTCTTCGCGGCCGCCATGTCGTAGTTATCCGCTCCAGGGCCGTAAAAAAAGCGCCGCTTCGCCGTACCCGATGTTCCCGGCGCGTTCATGGCGAATGCTGTCGTGTCGAAATAGCTCTCGCCGTTGGTGCGCGGATTACGGCTCAGGCGCAGCGCGCCGCCCGTGTAATCCGGCTCATCGATGCTGCTGTTGTTCACCCCGTTCGGATTGGTTCCGATCAGCGAGTTATCGCTGTTGTCGATCATGGTCACGGGAAAGCCGCTGGCGAAGCGGGTAATGCCGGAGAGCGACCAGCCGCTGGTCAGCCGGCTGGGATGAAACAATTGATCGATGGGCAGCTGGTACTCATAACTCACTACAAAGTTGTGTTTCACGTCGAACGCCGACAGCGCGTAGCTCAGCGATGGATTAAAAGGATTGACCTCTTCCCCGATGTTCGACGACTCATCCATCGACTTACTGAAGGTATAGGCGGCGGAAAATTCCAGGCGTCCTGTGGTGTGGCGCGCGCTTAGTTCCAGCGAGTTGTAATTCGCATGTCCGATGTTCGTCTGCAGCGCGTTGCTTCCGAAGCTCGAGCCCAGCGGTCCCCGCGTTCCATCGATCTCCCCGCCGCCAACGGGATAGTAAACGCTGTCCTCACCGCCGGCTCCGCAGGTCAGCGTGCCCGGCATCACTTCGCTGGGCTGGCTCAGGCTCAGGCAAAGAGCAGGATTGCCCGGGTTCGCCTCCACCAGCACTCGCTGCCGATGCGTCGACGTGCCCACGTAATTCGCTTCGAGGATGGTATTGGGCCCGGCTTGGCGTTCAATCGATAACATCCACTCCTCGGTGTACGGCGTGCGGTTGTGGATGTCGTAGCCGGGGATTCCGCTGATCGGCTCGTAAGGAGACCAATCAATGTTAGAGTCCGGATGCCTCGCCGATGAATTCAGCGGCGCGAACTTATAAGGAAAGGGCTGGCCATAGTTGGTCCCGTCCGCCGCGCTGACAAACGGCGTGGCAAACAGCGGCGGCGCAGGGCTGGTGTATGTCGTGCCGTAAGGAGCATTGGCTGCCAGCACGCTGATCGCTGCTGCATCGATCGCCGTATAAAACTCGCCGAAGCTCGTCCGGATGCTCGTGGCTCCCGGAGCGCCCAGGATGCGCTCGAGAAATCCATTCGCCGCATGAGGAGACCACGCCAGCCCCACCCGAGGCGACAGATCGAGCTTATCGATGGGCGCCAGCGTGTTCGGAATGCCCGGATCTCCCGGGTAGAGAACGCCCGCCGGTGCACCCGGAAACACCACCGACTGCGCGCCCGGGACAAACGTCGAAATCTGGTCGTACTTTTCCGACCATGGCGCGATGCGGTCCCAGCGCACACCGTAGTTGAGCGTCACGTTTTCGCGCACGCGCCAGCTGTCCTGCGCAAACAAGCCCGCGTATTTGTTGCGCGCATAAAACGGATTGAGCTGGCTCTGGTTGAACTGG
>CAZSWI010000190.1:0-7747 GCA_964610635.1 uncultured Acidobacterium sp. | reverse complement strand
TAACTACAACTCCGGTTATGCCACCTGGGACAAAGCGGCGGTCCGGACCTCGGACTCCTCCCTCCGCACACAACAGCTCGTCGTGTACGGGATCTACCAATTGCCCTTCGGCAGAAACCAGATGTGGGCCAGCGATGTCCCGCGGTGGGAGGATGAAGTGATTGGCGGGTGGCAGTTCAGCCCTGTCCTCACCTGGTCGAATGGTCTGCCATTCGGATTGGGCCTGGGTGGCGGATGCGGCGCTTCGGTTCCGGGCAGCGCGCCTTGCTACCCGGTTGGCGATAAGAGCAGCTTGCATACGAGCCTGACGGGCTTCAATCCGGTGACGCACTCGCGCACCTTCTTTAAGGCCGCATCCACCAGCGGCTTCACGGAGGCGGGACTGGACCAGATCGGCAACAGAGGGACAAACAGCTACTTTGGCCCAGGTTACTTCAACGGAGACTTGTCTCTGCAAAAGAATTTCCCGATCCGTGAGGCGATTCTGGCGCAGTTCCGGGTCGACGCGTTCAACGGCTTCAACCACATCAACCCGGGTAACCCGTCGACCTCCCAGACGGGATCGGATGGCACGATCACCGGCGAGCCTGCGCTGGGCATTTACACCAACCCACGCCAGATGCAGTTTTCGCTGCGCGTGCAGTTCTAACCCGCTGTTGTCCCCAGTCGGAGGGGAGCCCCGCGCTCCCCTCTCGCTGTTTTTTCAGGAGTACACTTCCCGCATCATGTCTCGGGTTCCCCTGCTCTGCGCGCTGACTCTGCTTACCCTGATCGCAGGTGCGTCGGCGCAGAATCACGCGGCGGCAAACCCGCCATCGCTGTCCGATGTGCGTTCGCTGATGGCTCAGGGAAAGCTGGACGATGCCCAGCGAGAACTGGCAACGCTGGCTGATGTGCGCCCCGAGCCGGCAGGGGTGGAGCGGCTGCTCGGCATCGTGGAATACCAAAACAACCGCATGGCCGAAGCGCAGGCCTCGTTTGCGCGAGCGCTGGCCCAGGATCCATCCGACCTTGAGGCGATGCAGATGCGCGGAGTGGTGCTCTATCGCATGGGCAAGCCCGACCAGGCGATTCCGCTCCTCGAAAAAGCCCATGCAGCCGGACCAATCGCCAACGCCGATCCCAACTATGTGCTTGGCCTCTGTTATATCGCCCAAAAACGCTACGACGACGCGCGCCATGCTTTCGCAGCACAGTACGATTTTGTCCCGGACTCGGCGGCGGCATGGCTGGTGTCCGCCCGCATGCTCTTTCGCCAGGAGCTGACCGCTCCGGCAACCACCGCCGCGCAGCAGGCCGTGCAACTCGATCCCCGGCTACCGCTCGCGCATCGCCTTCTGGGAGAAATCGATCTGGCCAATGGCGATGTCCCCGGCGCCCTCGTGGAACTGGCAAAGGAGGTCAAGGTGAATCCCCTGGACGGCGAGACATACGACCGCATGGGTGACGCTTATTTACGCCGGGGCGAGTATGCGCAGGCCCAGCAGGTTCTGGACCGCGCTGTGCTCCTTGAGCCAAACGCCAGCGGTCCTTATATATTGCTGGGCAAGGCGCTCCTCGAAGAGAAAGATCCAGTAACGGCGACAATGTATCTCGAACACGCGGTAAAGATCGACCCATCGAATTCCATAACCCACATGCTGCTGGGGCGAGCCTTCGCAGCGGCCGGGCGCAAAGATGATGCCAACCGCGAATTCGAAGCTCTGCAGAAGTTGCAGGGTCCGGCGGCGCCCGCATCTTCGTCCAATCCCTAGCAGGAGCGCACATGGGTTCGAAATCAATGCGATTTTGCCCCCCGCTTGCGGCCTGTTTGCTGGTTGCGGCATGCGCGATGTCTGCGGCCCAGCAAACAGCAATCCAGCAGGCCGGCGCAGCTTTTCGCGCAGGGACAGATGCGTATGGCCGGGGCGATCTGAGTGAAGCGCGCGCGCAATTCTCCAGGGCTGTTGAACTCGCCCCCGGGATTGAGGAAGGCCACAGCGCGTTGGGCGTTGTGCTCTATGCTCTCGGGAATTATCCGCAGGCAATCGCCGAGTTGGAAGCAGCCCTCCGCTTGAACCCCCACGACCGCAGCGCGGAAGAAAATCTGGCGCAGGCTTACAGCCAGACCGGCTCGCGGGATAAAGCCGTGGCGCTCTTCGCGGCCATGGACAGCGAATCGCCCCTGCGCGGGGATCTCCTTGCGGTCTGGGCACGAGATCTGGCCGCATCCTCGAACACCGGAGCAGCCATCGAAACTATGGGCAGGGCCGTCGCCGCCGATCCTCAAAACGCCCAACTGCTCGATGAAATGGGATCGCTGTACGCCCAGGCTGGCCGCTGGAACGACGCGGAAACTGCATTCGGCAGCGCCCTGGCGATCGATCCAAAGCTGGCATCGGCACACATGCATCTCGCGGCAGTGCTGAGCCACGATCAGCAGCCGGAACGTGCGGCAGCAGAATTCACTACCGCCGCACAGCTTGCTCCCGCCAATGCGAAGGTACAGTTTGAGTGGGGCAACGCGTTGGTCTCCGCCAATAGCGATGAGCAGGCGATCGCTCATTTTCAACGCGCGATTTCTCTCGATCCGAATTTTCTCGACGCGGACTACCAACTGGCGCTCGCTCTCCAGCGAGCTGGCAAAGAGAGCGAGGCCATTCCCCTGTTTCAGCAAGTGGTCAACGCGCGGCCTCAGGAAGCTGAGCCGCTCACCAACCTGGCGCTGGCAATGGTGCAGACGGGTCGCGCGAAAGAGGCTGTTCCGCTCTATCTGCGGGCCGAAAGGCTTGCGCCGGAGAACGCCACAGTGCATCAGGATCTCGGCGTCGCTTATCTGCAGGAGAACAACCTCGACGATGCGATTCGCGAATTTCAAACCGGCCTGAAGTCCGCTCCCGACGATTCTCATCTCCATTACGACCTGGGTCTGGCATTCAAACTGAAAGACGATCTGCCGCGCGCCATCGCGGAGCTGGAATCGGCGTTGCGCCTCGATCCGCAGTCGCCGGACGCGCCGTACACGCTCGGTATCCTTTATATGCAGGATGGGCGATTCGATGATGCGGTGCGCAATCTTCGTGCCGCACTCGATCTTCGTCCGCAAAACGGAGACGGATGGTCGATTCTGGGCAGCGTCTACCGGCAACAAAACAAATATGACGATGCCGCCGCGGCTTTACGCAAAGCCATCGAACTGCTTCCCGAGCAGCCCGGCCCGCACATCACTCTGGCCGGTGTGCTTCAGGAGCAGGGAAAACAGGACGAAGCAGCTGCTGAACGGAAAAAGGCTGCGGATCTGACGCGAGTAGCCGTGAATCGCCAGCGCGCCGTTTTCGCCACGAATGCCGGCAACGCTCTCTTGGGCAAGGGCGCCATCACCGACGCCATTGCACGATATCAGGAGGCGATTGGGAGCGACCCTGGTTATGCGGAGGCACATCGCCAGCTCAGCGCTGCCCTCGCCGAGCAGGGGCGAACTGCCGAAGCCTCGGCGGAACGGCAAAAAGCAGACGCGCTGGCCGTGAAAAATCGATAATGATGGCTGTGTTAATTTTCTCCCGATGAATCGTCGCCACTTTCTGGGTTCGCTGAGCCGCAGCGCGCTGGTGCTGCCCTTCGCCGATGTGCTGCGATTGGCTACACCTCCGTGGCACCGCGATGCGACGTTGACCGGGCAGCAAAGTACGCCTGCCAAACCTGGCGCTCAGCAGACTTATGAGGCAAAGCCCATGCCACCGCCACCCGGCCCGCCTTCGCCGATTGCCGGAACTCCACTCGGTGTGCAGTTTGTCGATGTCGCCACCCACAGCGGACTCAACGCGAAGACAATTTTCGGCGGCGAACGAACCAATAAGTATCTCCTTGAGACAACCGGATGCGGCGTCGCATTTTATGACTACGACCACGATGGATGGCTCGATATTTTCCTTGTGAACGGCTGGCGTTTGGAGGGCTTCGCAAAAGGCCATGAGCCGGCCTGTCATTTATTCAGGAACAATCGCGACGGAACCTTCACCGATGTGACCGCAAAAGCCGGAGTTGGTCATAGCGGATGGGGCCAAGCCTGCTGCATTGGCGACTACGATAACGATGGCTTTGACGATTTGTTCGTCACGTACTACGGACAGAACGTCCTGTTCCATAACAACGGCGACGGCACCTTCACGAATGCGACGGCGAAGGCCGGGTTGCTGCAGCAAACGACGCGATGGAATTCCGGCTGCGCGTTTCTTGACTACGACCGTGACGGTCATCTGGATCTATTCGTCGGCAACTACATCGATCTCGATCTGAAGACCGCGCCTCTGCCCGAGTCCGGCCCGTGTCTGTACAAAGGCATTCTTGTTGCCTGCGGGCCTCCGGGACTGGCGCCCGGAAAGAACATCCTCTACCACAACAATGGCAACGGCGCCTTCAGCGACGTCTCTCAGAAAGCCGGGATGTGGACGACGTTGGGGAACTACGCGCTCAGTGCGGCTGTCGCGGACTTCGACAACGACGGCTGGCCGGACATATATGTTGCAAACGATTCCACCGCGGCCACGCTGTATCAGAACCAGAAGGATGGAACGTTTCGCGATGTGGCCATCGAGGCCGGAGTTGCGTTCTCTCCTGATGGCAGGCCGCAGGCGGGCATGGGCGTGACCGTGGGTGACTACAACCGCGACGGCTGGCTCGATATTGCCAGGACCAATTTTGCCGGCGATACGGATTCGCTCTATGCGGGCCTGGGAAGAGGTAATTTCGAGGACCGGACTTATCAGGCCGGATTGGGCGTGAACACCCGCTTCCTTGGCTGGGGCATTGGATTTCTCGATATGGATAATGACGGCTGGCTCGATCTGCTGGTCGCGAACGGTCACGTCTATCCGGAAGTAAGCACAGTGAAGACCGAAACACCCTATGCAGAGCATAAATACCTATACCGCAATCTGCGCAACGGCCGCTTTCAGGATGTAAGCGCAGACGGCGGCCCCGGCATTACCGCAGCAGTTCCGGCCCGCGGTTGCGCTTTTGGAGATTACGACAACGATGGCGACATCGACGTGGTCGTTAACTGTGTCAACAGCCTGCCGCAGTTACTTCGTTGCGATTCCAGCCTGCACCGTCACTGGGTGAAGGTGAAGGTTGCCGGAACCCGCTCCAATCGCACGGGCATTGGAGCGCGCGTGCGGGTGGTGGCTCGAACACAGGCGGACACGCCAGAGCCGCTGGTACTCATCGACGAAGTGCGCAGCGGCGGCAGTTATTTTTCGCAAAACGATCTGCGTCTGCATTTCGGCCTCGATCGGGCCAGGATGATTGACCTGCTCGAAGTTCGTTGGCCCTCCGGTCAGATCGATACCTTCAACAACCTTCCTGCGGACCGCTTATATCTGGTAGAGGAAGGCGCGAAAGAACCCAGGGCCTTTCTGTTACCGGCGATGAGGAGAGTTTAACGTGCTGCGCAGTCACGCGGTTCTGCTCGCACTATGCATCTCGGTCGGCGATGCGAAACCCCAGTCCCACATCCCATCGACGCCCCAGCCTCAGGATCCGGATGCGGTCTGCGCCACCTGTCATCGGCAAATCTACGACTCGTGGAAACGCACACCCATGGCCCGCGCCAGTGGGCCCGCAGCCGAAGGCTTCATCGCAGCTGACTTTACCCACTCCGCCTCTGGCGTGCACTACCGCACGATTCTCGATCAGGGACAAATGTGGCTTACATATGAGCGCCCAAATGCCCCTCCCGATCGCGCTCTCGCGGGCAAACAGCTACTTCGCTACTACCTGGGATCGGGTAGGCGCGGACGCACCTGGATCTTCGAGCGTGAAGGTTACTGGTACGAAATTCCCATTAACTGGTACGCGAAGAAGAAGCTATGGGACATGACGCCGAATTATCTCGACGCACACCAAATGCCCTTCACCCTGCCCGTCGATCCCGGCTGTCTTCACTGTCACGCCAGTAATGTGCAGGAGTCGCTGCCGGACGCACGCAATTATTTCTCCGGATCACCGTTTCCGCGGGGAGGCATCTACTGCTCCTCCTGCCATGGCGATCCGGCGCAGCACCTCGCAACCCATGGCAACAGGCCGATCCTGAACCCGGCAAAGCTGAATCCGGTCCGGCGCGACTCAATCTGTCTCGAGTGCCATCTCGAAGGAGAAGTAGCTGTCGTGAAACGTGGCCAGCGGCTGAATGCATTTCGGCCCGGCGATAACCTTTTCGACGAGGCGGTCTATTTCGAAGATGGCCGCAGGGCCGGTTCCGGTGGCCGTGCTACCAGCCAGTGGGAATCGCTGCTGGAGAGCGCCTGCAGACGAGCGAGCGGCGACCGTCTTACCTGCACCTCGTGTCACGATCCGCACTCGTCGCCTTCCGCCGAAACTCGCATCGGCTTTTATCGCGTCAAATGCCTCGCCTGCCATGCGAGTCTCGCGTCCAGCCATCACGCTGACCATCCGGATTGCGCCTCCTGCCACATGCCCCGTGAAGAAACCCAGGATATCGCCCATGAGCAGGTAACGGATCATAGAATTCAGATAACAGGCAAACCGTTTGTGAGCCCCCTTTCCGATCAGGAATTGGTGCCTATCGGCGGCCTCCATCCAGCCGCACGCGACGAAGGACTGGCATGGGCCCAGTTGGCGTTGCGCGGCGACCATGCAGCTGGCGAACGAGCCTTACGACTTCTGCTCGAGGCCGAGGCGAGCGATCCAGGACAAACCGAGGACGCGGACCTGCACATGGAACTCGGATTTCTTCTACAGATGAGCGGAAACCGGGAGCGGGCCAGGTCCCAATATCAGGAAGCCCTGCTCGCGAATCCCTTCAACGAGACCGCGGCCGGCGATCTTGCGGTTCTCGAGGCGCAAAGTGGCGATTTCACCTCGGCTCTGCCTTTGTGGCAGTCCGTCTTCCAGCACGATCCCGGAGCCAGCGCCGCGGGAATCGACCTTGCGGTAGCGCAGTGCCGCTCAGCGGACCCCGATTCCGCTCAGCGAACGCTGCGCCGTGTACTGCTCTTCTCTCCCGACAACGATGCCGCGCGACGATTCTCGCTGGCGCTTGCCGCGGGAAGCAAGAACTGCACGGCTCCCTGAACCGCTCTCCCAACCCCGCAAACGAAGGCGGGAGAGCGGCAGTCAGCTACTTAGTGGGCTGTGATGGTAAACGCCTGCGTGCTTTGCACTCCAGACGGATTCGTGTAAGTAGCCGTGTACGTGTTCGTGCCGGAAGTTAGAGGGATCCCATAAATCGCCCGGGTGTTCGCCGAGTAATTATTGGGCCCGGTCCAGCTCCATGTACCACCACTTTGCGGCCACGGACCGAGATTCACGGTGTCGGAGACGCTGCAGGTGACACTGGAGACGCTCTGCCAGGGTCCATTGTCCACCTGAAGATAGGGAGTGATCGGGGTGGAGTTAACGGTGATGACAAACGCCTGCGTGCTGGTCACTCCGGACGGGTTCGTGTACGTCGCCGTGTAAGTATTCGTCCCGGAGGGCAAACCGACGCCGGTAATCTCTCGCGTGTTAGCCGAGTAATTATTCGGGCCCGTCCAGCTCCATGAACCGCCGCTGGTCGGCCACGGAGCCAGATTTACCGTGTCTGTGTAGTTCACCGTGACATTGGCAACGTTCTGCCAGGGCCCTCCGTTCACCTGGAGATAAGGAGTGATCGGGGTGGAGTTGACGGTAATGACAAACGCCTGCGTACTGGTCACTCCGGACGGATTGGTGTACGTCGCCGTGTAGGTATTCGTACCGGTCGGCAAAC
>CAZSWI010000189.1:0-7847 GCA_964610635.1 uncultured Acidobacterium sp. | reverse complement strand
CGACGCGCTGCAGTCCCTCACCGCCCTCGACCTCGGCGGAGGCCGCATCACCGGCGTCGGCTACAACTCCACCACGCCCCTCGAACAGCAGCTGAAGAACATTCCCCTCGGGCTTGACGACCAGCCCTCAGCGGAGGAGCTGTATGGAGCCCTTCGCGGAGCGCGCGTCGAGGTCTCGGGACCTGGCGAGGGCGGGATTTCCGGCCGCATCGTGAGCTACGAAACACGTTCCCAAAAGACATCGTCGGGCGACACCGTAGAACGCGCCTTTCTGACTGTGGTGAGCGATGCCGGCGCGGTTCGCACGTTCGATCTCGCAGGGACGACAACCGTCCGCATCCTCGATGGCGAGTTGCGCCGCGACCTCGACGAATACCTTGCGCTGCTCGCCTCCACGCAGAGCCAGCAGGTGCGGCACCTCACGCTCCAGGCGCAGGGCGCCGGCACGCGCGACATTCGCGTGAGTTACATCAGCGAAGTTCCGGTCTGGAAGAGCACCTACCGCATCGTGTTCCCGAACGACAAATCCAGCTTGCCTTCAACCGGCCCCGAAACCGCAATTCTCCAGGGATGGGCGGTCGTCGACAACACCGTCGGCTCCGACTGGGACAACGTCCAGCTCTCCCTCGTCGCCGGCGCGCCGCAAAGCTTCATCGAGCCGCTCTCGCAGCCTATCTATACACAACGCCCCGAAGTGCCTGTTCCAGAGGCGGCAAACATCGCACCGGTTACGCATGAGGGGGCTCTCGAGGCTCCTGCTCCACCACCGCCGCCGGTCGCGTCTGCGTCTGAAACCGTCACGGTCACTGCTGCCATGCCTGCACCTCAAATGCCGGCCAAGGCCCGCCGGGGCGGCGAGGGAGTCGCCGGCGGCATCGGCTCTGGTTCCGGCAACGGCGTAGGCCCTGCCTACAGGAAATGGCTCGACAAGAACGCCTCCATTCTTCAGGACGAATCCTCGGGCGCCAGCTCCACCAAATTCGACGACTACTTCGAATACACCGTCGCCCAGCCCGTCACCCTCCATAAAAACGAGTCCGCCCTTGTCCCCGTCCTCCAGGCCAACGTCCAGGCCGATCGCGTCACCCTCTACAACGCCTCGAATCCGGTCCCCCTGCGCGCCCTTTGGCTTACCAACTCAAGCAACCTTACCCTCGACCGCGGCAGCTTCTCCATCTTCGAGAACGACGAGTTTGCCGGCGAAGGCCTCACCGATCCGATTCACGCCGGTGAAAAGCGCCTGCTCTCCTACGCAGTGGATCAGGCCGTCCATGTCTCCACCGAGGGATACCTCAACTCCTCGCACTTGCGACACATCACCGTGCATGACGGCTACCTCACCGAACGCCGCGAAGAAATCCGCGAAGTCACCTACGTCGTCCACAACGCCGCATCCGACGCGCGTAACGTCATCGTCGAGCATCCTGTCCAGAACGGCTGGAAGCTCACCTCCGAGGTCAAGCCCGTCGAAACGACCGCGACCCTCTATCGCTTCAGCGTGGCCACGCAGCCCGGAGAAACCGTGCGCCTGCATGTGGGCGAAGCGCACAGCCAGGGCGTGTCCTGGCAGCTCACTGCTTTTCAGGGCGATCAGCTGCAGGTTATCGTCACCGGCGACACCGCCGATCGTGCGGCCATCGAGAAGGCACTGGCGCCGGTGCTCGCGGCGCGCGCCAAAGTCCACGATCTCGATACGCAATTGAACGCAAAGCAGACCGAGATCGACCGCCTGGCCGCGGACCAGAAACGACTGCACGATAACCTCGACGGATTAAAAGACAGCCCTGAAGAGCGCGCCCTGGCTCGACGCTATGCTGGGGAAATGAACACCGACGAAGACCAGTTGCAGCCGCTGCGCAAAGATCAAACCGATCTCGAACAGCAGCGCAAGACGGCCCAGCAGGCGCTCGACGAGGCGATTCGTACCCTGAATCTGGACGAGGACGTGTAGTTGAAGAAAACGGGGCCCGATCTGGGCCCCGTGCCTGTTGCCTATTCCCTGTTCCCTGCCTGTTAAGGCGCTTCGATCAGCTCCATCTTGCCGTCGCGCTTGCGGTGCAGTACACACACCGTCCCCTCGTTGTTGCGGAAGACGAAGACGTCGCGGTCGCGGAACTCCGCTTCCTTCACGGCCTCTTCAATGGTCATCGGCCGCAGCGCCACCGAATCCGACGACCGCACGACGTGAGGCTCCTCAATCGGACGCGTCGCTGGAAAGGTATGCACCGTCACCGGCACCATCGTCCTCGACGGACGCTTCCCATTCATGTTCGCCAAAGCCCCCGATGTCTCCGGCTCAGCCCCCTCGGCCCGTGTTCGGCTCACTCTTCGCGGACGCGCAGGCACCACCTCCGCCTGCAGCTTTTCTTCCTTCGGCTGCCGTTTGATCGAATTCATCCGCTTCCGGTACCGGACGGCTTGTGTCTCCGCACGCTCCAGAGCCTCGCGCAGCGCAGACTCCATATTGTTCGACTCGGCGAATCCGACGATCTTCCCCGCCCGCATCTTCACCGCAACGTCGGCGGTCTTGCGGTACTTCTCCGACGTCAGCACGATGTGCACTCCCACCACCTTCG
The DNA here is from genome assembly GCA_964610635.1 of uncultured Acidobacterium sp. Classification (GTDB taxonomy): domain Bacteria; phylum Acidobacteriota; class Terriglobia; order Terriglobales; family Acidobacteriaceae; genus Palsa-343. The sequence continues at coordinate 5,271 of CAZSWI010000189.1, read as the reverse complement.
GCAGCACTTTGGCAATGCGCTCGATTGCCTCGTCCCCCAGCCGGCGCAGCGCCGGCGTGACGGTGACCTGCCTTCCTGTGTACTCAGCCTGCATGGGAAAGCTCCTCTCGTCAGGAAGAAAATCAGCCGCGGATGCGGCGTTGGTGTGTGCTGGGAATCCGCAGATCTTCGCGGTATTTTGCCACCGTCCGCCGCGTCACGTCGATGCCCTGCTTCTGCAGCATCATCGCAATCTGATCGTCGGTCAGCGGCTTCTTTGGATCCTCTTCTTCGATCAGCTTCTTGACCTTGCGCTTCAGCAGCATCAGGGGTGTGCCCGCTCCTTCCGGGCCATTCACGCCCTCTGAGAAGAAGAAGCGCAGTTCGAAAACCCCCTGCGGCGTGTGCACGTATTTACTTGATACCGCCCGGCTCACCGTCGACGGATGCACCCCGATCTCCTCCGCCACTTCTTTAATCATCATCGGCTTGAGCGCTTCCACGCCCTTTTCGAGGAACTCCGGCTGCCGCCGCACAATCGCTTCACAAGTCCGCAAAATCGTATTCTTCCGCTGCTCGATGTTCCGCATCAACTGCAGCGCGGAACGGTACCGTTCCTTCACGTAATCCTTAACATCTTTCTCAGCGCCATCCTGAGTCAGCAGCCGCCGATAACCCTGGTTCAGCCGCAGCGTGGGCAGATCTTCTTCGTTCATCGCAACCACCCACTCGTCGCCGCGCTTCACAAACGCCACATCCGGCTCAATCAGTCTGGCTTCGCTGCGGTTGTACCGTTGTCCCGGGCGCGGGTCGAGCGTGCGGATGAAATCGATTGCTCGCTGCGTCTCCTCCACCGTCTTGCCCATTACCTTTGACAGCTCCCGCGGATCGCGCTTCTGCAACAGCAGCATGTGCGTGTCGATGATTTGCTTCGCCAGCTCGAAAATCTGTAACCGGCTGGTCTCCTCTGTATGCGTGGCCGGATGTGCGCCCGCATGAGGGCCTGGGTGTGTTCCCGCTGGCGGCCCGGATGGTGGTCCATGCTGTGGCAGCGGTTCGGTCCCGTTCGCGGTCGCGTTCATTGCCGCGTGCGACGCCTCCTGCGCTGTAAGAGCCACTCCCGTCCCATTGAAACCGTTACGTTCCTCCGCTGGTTGCGATCGCGCCTCCGCATCGGCGTCGATTCCTCGATCCACCCGCGCAGTTGGCTCGGTTGTCCCGTTTCCGACGACGCCCCCTGCGCGAGTACCCTCGGCCCTCGGAGTTCGATCGTCCTTAGCTGCCCGGTGAGCTGCCCGGCTCTCGCCGTCGGTCCTCCTGAAAATCAGCTCGAATTCCTTCCGCTGCGCCTCTACCTGTACCAGCAGGCACTCCCGCAGGTCGCGCGTGCCAACGCCGATCGGATCCAGTTGCCGCACAACCTCCATGGCCGTCGTCAAATGCCCGCGCGCGCGCTCCGCCATTACCGGGGGCAGCTCCGCTACCTGGGCATAAGCGTTTTTGGCACTGTCACCCGGTTCCGGCTCCATTTGCTCCCGCAGGTAACCTGCCAGCAGCTCTTCATCTGTCGCCGTCAGATAGCCGTCTTCGTTCAAATTGCCGATGACGTATTCGGCCGCCTCGCGCACTACAGGCGACAGGCTCAGCGCCCCCAGCTGCCAGAAAAGATGATCGGTTAGCGTCGCCGGCGAAGAGAGAAAATTCTCGATCGACGGCTTCTCGATCTCCTCGTAATTGTTCGGCGACCGGAAACCCGGGTCCAGGTAATCCTGAAAGTACGATCCGAAATCGATCTCGTCGAAGGGATCCTTCTCTTTCTTCTCCCCCTCCGTCACCGGCTGGGTCTCGACCGGCCGGTCGCGATCTTCTTCCGCGCGTGCCACATCGTCCAGCAGCGGAACGTTCTCTTCCAGCTCCTCCAGAACCGGGTTCTCGGCGATCTCCGCCTGGATCATCTCCTTCAACTCCAGCTTGTTCAGCGCCAGCACGCTGACCATCTGCATCAGTCCCGGCGTCAGAATCTGACGCTGCGCGACCTTGAGGCTGAGTTTTGGCTGAAGAAGAACCATATTCCTCTACAAACGGCCCGTTGCCCCGAGTTTACATCCGCAGGCCGTGCCTGAGTGCAATTCCGCTGCCATTACCGCATCCTGATGGTTTCTTAGGTAATTGCGAACTCGCTAACCCAGCGAGAAGCTCTCCCCCAGATATACGCGCCGCACTTCCGGGTCGTTGCCAAGCTGCTCCGGGGTTCCGTGCCTGAAGATTCGTCCCTCATTAATGATGTAGGCGCGATCCGTAACCGAAAGCGTCTCGCGAACATTGTGGTCGGTGATCAGAACCCCGATGCCGCTCGCCTTCAGATCGAAAATAATTTCCTGCAGCTCCAGTACCGCTATGGGATCGATTCCCGAAAAGGGCTCGTCCAGCAGAATGAATACCGGCTGGATGCACAGACACCGCGCAATCTCCACCCTGCGCCGCTCTCCGCCCGACAGCGCATAGCCTCGTGTCTTGCGAATATGCCCCAGATTCAGCTGCTCGATCAGCTTTTCCGCACGCGACCGTCGCACCTCCGGCGCGATCGGCTGCACTTCGAGGACTGCCAGGATGTTCTCCTCAACTGTCAGCTTGCGGAAGACCGAGGGCTCCTGCGGGAGGTAACTAATACCATATTGACGGGCCCGTATATACATGGGCACATTCGTAATTGCCTCGTCGTCGAGGAGAATCCGCCCGCCATCCGGCTGGATCAACCCCACGATCATGTAGAAGCTTGTCGTTTTCCCCGCGCCATTCGGTCCGAGCAGCCCCACCACTTCGCCCTCGGTCACCTGCACGCTCACGCCGTGAACAACCTGGCGCCCCTTGTATGACTTGCTGATCTCGTCGGTGGACAGCTTCCGCATGAACTCAATGACTAGCTTATAGGTCGAACCACATCGCATGCAAAAACCGGTCAAACAAAGCCGATTTGCCAACCCTGGCGGCTTTATTTTTTAGCCCGCGTCTCGGTCACGGCACTCGACTTTCCCCCGCTCACGACAACGCTGTCGTCCTGGCTGTTGAAGGTCAGAGCCTCTCCCGTCGTGGTGCCATGCACGCGATCCAACATCTTCGGCGGAGCCCCCGCCGTTCCCGTCAGAACGTACTTCCCATCGTCCGCCGTGTACACCAGCTTCTGGCCGTCCCCCCTGCGCCCCGGCTGCGTAAACATCACATGGCCGGTCGCTATCAGGCGATCGAGCTGCGAATTCTGTTGCGAACCGTTTGCCGCAGCTTTCGGCGAAACTGTTCCGGCCTCTGCCTGATTTCCGGAACCCGCACTCCCCTTTGTATTTGCAGTCGCTGGCTTCAGAAACATCAGCGCATCGTCAGCATGGATCGCCTCATCGCCCTGTTCCGCCGTCACGTTCCCGCGAAAATCTCCCTGCCGGGTCTGGTCCAAATAAACAAGGGTTTCACTGTGAACACTCACCACGCTCTGCTGATGCTTCGCGCCCATGGCCGACGTGAAGATCGCGTTCACCGTCGGCGCGGCTCCCGTGCCCTCACCCCGGGCCTTCAGGACGTTTTGATTGCGGTCGATCTCGATCACTGGCGCCAGCAGCGAATCGGCATCCTGCCACATCCGCGCCGGGGCGCCGGCCCTCCCAAAGAACAAATCCTGGTTCGTCGCGTCATCCATCGTCGCCCTCTCGGCGATCACGTGCACTGGACCGCTGCCGCCCCCGAAGCCCAACGGCGTCGACGGGTTCGGCGCGCTCGTCTCGCTCTTCTGCTGCTGCGTATACGTCGCCTTCACGTCACCGCTCGCTGCAGCATTCCGCGTGTCACGGTGATAGTCGATCACTTCCGCCGACAATTGCATCGTCGCGCTGTCGGTAATCCTGGGATTGCCGCTCCCCGAACGACCAGTCAGATGGAGCAATTGGTCCGAAGCGTGATACTCGGCATGCTGTGCAGAGCCCGTCAGCGTCGCCGGCTGGGTCGCTGTTGTCTTTTTTGCAGGCAGTTGCGTGATGACCACATTGCCATCCTGAATCGCGGCCTCCAGGGTAGTGTGCATCTTCGTGCCCTGATCTGCGCTCTCGCCTTTTTCCGCCGTAGCAGGCGGTTTCACAGCCGCCGTGCTCCCCTTCGCAGGCACCGCTTCCTGCACAAAAGTCGCGCGCAGCACATCCCCCTTCGTCGTGTCCCGCGATCCGTCCGTCGCCCATTGCACCACCTGCGTGTTCCCCGTGCCGTCCAGTTGACGCAAGACGTTCCCCTCGTCCAGCATCGCGACCAGATGGTCGGCCGTGATACTCGTCGTCTGCGCCGGCCCCTTCGAGGGGATCTGCAGCGAGGTTACAACCGGGCTACCGTCCGCAAAAGCCATGCGTGCTTCAACCGAATGCCCCGGCTGCGGAGGAGCAAAATCCACGTCCACCTTCTCCGCGTGCATCTGCTTCTCAGCGTGCCCGTGCGGGTCCTTCGCCAGCCCATCGATCTGTTCGTCAAAACTCACGTGCTGCCGGAACTCGCCATGCCGCAGCGCCGTCTGCGAACCGTTGCCGCCATGCGTAGTGACAAAAAGCAGCGTCCCCTGATTGGCCGAACCATGCATCGTCTCGTTCTCCCCGCCCGATGCGAATTGCACCCCGCCGCCCAAGTCGGCCTGCGTCGGCTGGCTCTTCGCGTCCAGTAGAATCCGTGCCGTCTCGCAATTCACCGTCCCGCCCGTATCGGTCTTCATGCGCACGTGACCGCTGGCGTCCACCTTCTCTGTGGTTCCGTCTTTGCGGAAATAAACGACCGCGCGATCCGCGCTCCCTTCCTCCGTTTCGTAATTTAGTGCGGCGCTCTCCAGGAATGCCTGTTCCGATGCGCGCAACAGCGTCGCGTGGGCCGCTTCAATCGTCGCGGGCTTGCCATTGCTGCTGGTGGTGATGCGCACATGGCTGTTCAGCACAATCACCCCGGTCTTCGAGTTATAGTCCGCACCGACCGCCGTTCCCGCCGCCCGGGGCAGCTGGAACTCCACCGCCTGCGCGGTTGTGGCCTCGCCTGTCTTCTGCGCAAAGGTCAGGCCCCGCGTTCGCACCCGAATCGTATTGCTGCTCGTATCGCTGACCGGAGGCGAGGGAGTAGTCGTCCCGGCGCCCTGCAACTCGATGTCCACGTCGCCCTGGCTGAACGCCACGCCGTTGCTCTGGTCATAATCGAAATCGCCTCCGAAGATGTGCTCCGTGCGGCCCGATCCCGGCGGCCCATACAGCGTGATGTCCACATCGTGCAGCAGCACGTGTC
>CAZSWI010000188.1:0-7856 GCA_964610635.1 uncultured Acidobacterium sp. | reverse complement strand
ACGGCGCGCTCCATAATTTGTAACAAGTACCGGTACTCACCGCGCAGATAGATGAAGCCCATCTTTGCCTGAACGGAGAGGCCGGCGATGATCGTGCCTTCGATGACCGCGTGGGGATCGTGCTCGAAGATGAGGCGGTCTTTGCAGGTGCCTGGCTCGGACTCATCTCCGTTAACGAGGACGTATTTGGGCTTTGCGGATTGTTTGGGGACGAAGGACCACTTGAGGCCGGTGGGAAAGCCTGCGCCGCCGCGGCCGCGGAGGTTCGAGGCTTTCATCTCGTTGATGATGCCGTCGGGACCGAGGGTGAGGGCCTTGCGGGCGGACTCGTAGCCCTGGAGCTCGATGTACTTATCGATATCGGTTGCGCCTTTGCCGAAGCGGTACGAGACGACGGGGACGCAGTCGGGATGGGTGGAGAGAGTGGCCACTTACTTCCCTCCCCCATTCCTGGATTTGGCTCGGTAGTCTTCGAGAACTTTGTCGATGGAGTCGGGGGTGAGGTTCTCGTGGAATGCGTAGTTGACCTGCGCGGCCGGGGCCCAGCTGCATGCTCCGATGCACTCGACCTCTTCCAATGAAAATATGCCGTCGGGGGTGACGCCTTTGTTGGGGATGCCGAGTTTCTTCTTGCAGCGATCGAGGATTTCGTTGCCTCCGCGCAGCATGCAGCTGATGTTGGTGCAGACCTGGACGTGATACTTGCCGGCGGGTTTGGTGCGGAGCAGCGAGTAGTAGCTGATGACGTTGCGGACTTCAAGCTCGGAGACGCCGACCCGCTCGGCTACCTCGGCGATGACCGCGTCGGAAAGGTAGCCCACCTCGTCCTGCGCGTAGAGCAGCATGGGGACCAGCGCGCTGCGCTTGACCGGGTAGAGGGTCACGAGCTTGTCGAACCGGGCGGCGAGGGTAGCGGAGAAGACAGTGGTCATGGCTTTTCTCCCCGCTTGTCGCACCAAAACTTCTTGAGCAGCCCGGAAAGATCGATGGCTGCGTGATCCATCTCCATGATTAGTCCGTCCAGTGCAAGGGTTCCGTCGGAGTGAAATTCCAAACTACCCTGTCGGTACACGCCGAAGGGGCCTTGAATGCGCCATTCCCCGGTTCCGGTTGATGAGTCGTAATCCAGCGTCAACTGGGTGCCTTGCACTTCAACCAGGATGCCGTTTTCGGTTTCTTCGAACGCGGCAGTCTTGCCGTCATGAAGAGCGGCCACGCCGGCATATCCATGCACAAGTGCGGAAAAAGACTGGCACAGATAACCGCGAACCGTCGCGTCAATCGCCGCATGGCTCACCGGTCGATTTCTCCCAGAACAATGTCGATAGACCCGATGACCGCGACGACGTCGGCGATGAGGCGGCCCAGGCACATCGTTTCGAGCGCCTGCAATGTCGCAAAAGAAGGATTGCGCATGTGCACCCGGTACGGTTTGGCGGTGCCGTCGCTGACCGCGTAGTAGCCCATCTCGCCGCGCGGCGATTCGACCGCCTGGTACACTTCGCCGGCTGGAACCTGGAAGCCTTCCGTCACGATCTTGAAGTGGTAGATGAGCGCTTCCATCTGCGTCTTCATCTTCTCGCGGTCCGGGAGCACGACATGGGGTGCATCGGCTTTGATCGGGCCTTCCGGCATCCCGTCGAGAGCCTGCTGGCAAATCTTTACAGACTCGCGCATTTCCTGCAGGCGGACGATATAACGTGCCCAGACATCGCCATCGCTCGAGACGGGCACCTGAAAGCGAAACTTGTCGTAGCTGGAATACGGCATGTCGCGGCGGAGATCCCAATCCACGCCCGAGGCGCGCAGCGGCGGACCGGTGACGCCAAGCGCGATCGCGTCATCCGCGCTGAGGTAGCCCACATTCTTGAGGCGGTTGATGAAGATCGGATTCCCGGTGAGCAGGTTCTCGTACTCATCGATCTTCTCGGGCAGGATTTTGACCAGCGACTGCACAGAGTCGAAGAAGTCGAGGGGCGGGTCGAGCGCCAGGCCGCCGATGCGGAAGTAGGAGGTCATCATCCGCTGACCGGAGACGTGCTCGAAGATGCGGAGAATCTCTTCGCGCTCGCGGAACGTATAGAGAAAAACCGTCAGCGCGCCGATGTCCATGGCGTGCGTGCCAAGCCACACCAGGTGCGAATTGAGCCGAGTGAGTTCGTTAAGCAGAACCCGCATCCACTGGGCGCGCTCGGGTATCTCAATCTGGAGAAGCTTTTCGATCGCGAGGCAGTAGGCGAGGTTGTTCGTCAGCGGACACAGATAATCGATCCGGTCCGTGAGCGGCACAACCTGCTGGTAGAACTTCGCCTCGCAGGTTTTTTCTATTCCCGTATGCAGATAGCCGATGTCCGGAACCAGCTTGACGACCGTCTCGCCGTCGATCTCGAGGACGACACGCAGCACGCCGTGGGTCGAAGGATGCTGCGGTCCCATATTGAGGACCATGGTGTGATCCTTCGAACCTTCCTCAGGGCGCGGCACAACCAGCGTGGCGGTCTCGACGAAGCCCGGAATCTCCGGCATCTCGTGCTTGTTGTCAGGCATCAGCGGTAGCCCTCCACCGGATAGTCCTTGCGCAGCGGATGGCCTTCCCATTCTTCGGGCAACATGATGCGCCGGAGCCCGGGATGGCCGTGGAAGCGGACGCCGAACAGGTCCCACACTTCGCGCTCGTAGAAATTGGCGGAAGGCCAAACCGGCGTGATGCTGTCGATGGAGGGGTCGATGCTCTCGACCATGGCGTGCAAGCGCACGCGCTCTTTAAGCTTGTGGGAGAGTATGTGATACGTGACCTGGAAGCGGGGCTCCGCGGGATACCAGTCGACGCAGGTGACGTCTTCGAGAAAGTTGTAACCAGCCGTCTGGAGGGTACGACAGGCGGCGCGAATCGAATCGGATGCGATGACCAGTGTCAATTCGCCGCGATCGAATTTCGCGTTGGTGATCGCGTCAGGGTGCGCCGCGCGCAGGGCCTGAATGGCCACATTCTGCGCAAGGCCTTCGAACACGGCCTCCTTGTTGAGCAGCGCTTCTGCCATAGCGAATTACCGAGGATACTCCGCTGTTGTTACAGATCTGCCTTGTCGGCAGCCCAATCCAAAATGCCCTTCTTCCACACGTAGAAGACACCGAGAACGACGAATCCGAGGTACACGATCATCTCCCAGAAGCCAAAGAAGCGCGAACCTGTAACGTGGGGCAGCTCGCGGTAGATCACGGCCCAGGGGAGCATGAAAACTGCTTCCACATCGAAGAGGATGAACAGCATCGCCACCATATAGAAGCGCACCGAGAATCGTCCGCGCGCATCGCCTTCGGCAGGGATGCCGCACTCGTAAGCTTCCAGCTTTTCTCTCGTGTTGCGATGGCGGCCGATGAACCAGGACATCGTGACCATGCCGCAGGCCATTGCGCCCACGACCACCATCTGGAGCAGCAGCGGAAGGTAGTTCCAGATGTACGGATGGTTCTGCATGGCCGTTCTCCTGGACAAAACGCGGAGCAGGCAAGAACCGCCGCTGCCTCCACTTCGAGACTAAGTCTACGGTTGTCAAGAGTCAAGTTACGTGCGTCTCACTCGCTGTCTCGGGCGCGATGCAGCTGGTACCCGGCAGCCAAAGCAGCAGAGTGCAGGCGATCGAGGCATTCCCACAATATCGGCGAACGCCAGAAGAAGCGACAGTCAGGACATGCGGGGGCCGGCTGTGCGCACTGCATCCGGAACATCGAATTTACGGAAATTCTCTCCGAATTTCGAAGCGAGCAGTCTGGCCTGCGCATCGTAGGCGTTCTTGTCCGGCCACGCGTTGCGGGGGTTCAGCAGCTCCGCCGGCACGCCCGGGCAAGTGGTCGGAATGCTCAGGCCAAAGGCTTCCTCGGTGACGAATTCCGCCTGTCCCAGGCGGCCATCCAGCGCTGCGTGAACGATGGCGCGGGTGTGCGGCAGGCTCATGCGTTTGCCTACTCCGAAAGCTCCGCCCGTCCAGCCAGTATTGACAAGCCAGCACTGCGCATTGTGTTCGCGCAGACGGCGTCCGAGCATCTCGGCATAAACACTGGGCGCGAGCGGCAGGAAAGGCGAGCCGAAACAAGCCGAGAATTCCGGCACCGGTTCGCTCCCGAGACCGGCTTCGGTTCCGGCAAGCTTGGCGGTATAGCCGGAGAGGAAGTGGTACATCGCCTGGTCGGGAGTGAGTTTAGCGACAGGCGGTAGTACGCCGAAGGCATCCGCAGCCAGGAACAGCACGTTGCGTGGATGGCCGCCAATGCCGGGGATGACAGCGTTCGCGATGAACTCGATGGGATAGGCGGCGCGGGTGTTCTCGGTGTAGCGGATGTCGGAATAGTCCGGCTCGCCGGTGCGCGGGTCGAGGACCACATTTTCAAGGACGGAACCGAAACGGATCGCATCGTAGATCTGCGGCTCTTTTTCGGCAGTCAGGTCGACGCATTTGGCGTAGCAGCCGCCTTCGAAATTGAAGACGCCGTCGGGACTCCAGCCGTGCTCGTCGTCGCCGATGAGGCGGCGTTCGGGATCGGCGGAGAGCGTCGTCTTTCCGGTCCCGGAAAGGCCGAAGAAGAGCGCGGAATCGCCGTCCGCGCCGATGTTGGCCGAGCAGTGCATGGGAAAGACGTTGCGCTCCGGAAGCAGGTAATTCATCACGCCGAAAATGGACTTCTTCATTTCGCCGGCATATTTTGTGCCTCCAATGAGGATGATCTTGCGGGTGAAATCGGCAAGAATGAAGGTCGAAGAGCGGAGTCCGTCGCGTTCCGGAACCGCTTCGAATTCCGGGGCGGCGATGACGATGAATTCGGGCGTGGCGAGTTCGGCCGGAGCCTGACTCTGAGATTCAGGGCGGATGAAGAGCTGCTTCACGAACAGCGCATGCCAGGCGTATTCGCAGATGACCTGAATCGGGAGACGGTATGTCGGGTCGGCGCCGGCGGCCAGATCCATGATGTAGAGGTCGCGCTCGGCCATATGCCGGATGACACGCTCGAGGAGAGCCTGAAACCTTTCCGGCGGGAAGGGCTGGTTCACCTTGCCCCACTGAATGCGCGCGCGCGTCTGGTCGTCTTCGACGGTGAACTTGTCCCGGGGCGAGCGGCCCGTGCGGGCGCCGGTCATGGCTACGAGGGCCCCATTCGAAGCGAGGCGGCCTTCGCCCCGGGCGATCGCGGATTCCACCAACTGCGGCGTGGAGAGGTTGCGATGAGCATGCAGTCCTTCGGTCAGCCTTTTCAGGTCCTGCATGGCAATCGTTGCTCCCATGGGGGAAGCCTCCGTGGTTCAAAAGGAACAGGTTATTGTCACATCTGGCGGACAGGTTGCAAAGCAGAAAAGGACTGAGCCGCGCTAAGTCAGGCCTGGGCCAGTGCTGCACGCCGTTGGGTGGCAGCGAAGGCTCCTCGCCGAAGCGCGAATCCACGCGCGGCTCGCACCCCTCCGCTTTTCACTCCATTTCCTCAGCACCTGAAGAAGCTGACGCGAGACTCGCAGAGAACTTCGTCATGAAGAAACAGCCGATTATCCGCTACCTTAGAGGGGAGATGTACTGGCACGAGCGCGGAAGAACCCGCGGGCTGACCAGGAAAAAGACGATGACCATCGTTGCGGGCGTGGATTTCGGAACTCTGAGCGTGCGTGTCTCGATCATCGACAGCGAGCGCGGCCGTCTCGGAACCGCGTTGGCCAGATATCCTCTGCATCGCAAACGCGAGGATCCCGATTATGCCACCCAGTCTCATGCCGATCACATGCGCGGACTCGCGGACGCGACGCGCGAAGCACTGATGATCGCCGGAGTCAAGGGGGACCAGGTGGCCGCCATCGCGCTCGACACGACGGGATCGAGCGTGGTTCCGGTCGATGCGCAGATGCAGCCGCTGAATGAGTACTACCTGTGGTGCGATCACCGCGCTACAGCCGAGGCACAGGAAATCACGGCGTTGGCGCACAAAGAAAACCTTGAAGCCATCGAGTGGTGCGGCGGTGTCTACTCGCACGAGTGGGGATTTGCCAAGCTGCTGCACTGGCTGCGGCACAATCCGGACAAGCGCGCACAGTTTGCATCGGCATTCGAGCACTGCGACATGGTGGCGGCCACGCTGTGCGGAATCACCGATCCTCGACAGGCCAAACGCAGCGTCTGCGCTATGGGCCATAAGTGGATGTGGAATCCGAAGTGGGGCGGTCTGCCGGCGCAGTCGTTTTTGTCGAAGCTCGATCCGCTGCTGGATGGTGTTCGCGAAAAGCTCGCCGGCGATTACCTTACTTCAGATCGCCTGGCCGGACACCTCGCTCCGCAATGGGCCGAACAACTCGGATTGCATGCGGGCATTCCTGTACCGGTGGGCGCGTTCGATGCGCATTGGGACGCGCTGGGCGCCGGTTGCCGCGAGGGCGACGTGGTCAATGTTGTCGGCACCTCAACCTGCATCATCGCCATGGCGAAAGAGACGCGGCTCATCCCCGGCGTCTGCGGTGTGGTTCCCGGCAGCGTTCACCCGCAGTACACCGGCATCGAAGCCGGCCTTTCCGCGACGGGCGACATCTTCGAAGCTATCGCAACCCGCGCGGGCATGAAGGTCGCCGAGCTTTCGAAGGGTCTGGAGAAATATCGCGCCGGACAAACGGGACTGCTGCGCCTGTCGTGGGATAACGGCGACCGCACGGTGCTGGTTAATTCAGAGTTGGGTGGGGTAACGCTGGGCTGGAATCTTCTGCACACCGCCCAGGACGAACTGTTCGCCGCGATCGAGGGCACAGCGTTTCACACGCGCATCATTCTGGAGCGCATGGCGGAGTATGGAACGCGAGTGGAACGCGTGATCAATGCAGGCGGCGTTCCGCAGAATAATCCAGCGCTGAACCAGGTCTACGCCGATGTGCTGGGCAAGCCGGTGCTGGTGCCGGCGGAAATTCCTACCAGCCTTGGCTCCGGCATTTTTGCGATGCTCGCCGCAGGCGCTTTTCCGGCGATTGAGGCGGCGCAGGGCTGGCTTTGTCCGAAATACACGGTGTTCACGCCGAGGCCGGATGCGGTCGCGGTCAGCGAAAGGTTGTACACGCTTTATCGCAAGGTCTACTTTGCGCTGGGAACGCGCTCGGCCGCGCCTTGCGCTCTGGGAGACGTTCTCCCCGAAGTACGCAGGATCGCCAGCGAGGTCATCGCCTCGGCGCAATAGCGGCTTCAGTCGCGACTGGGTCAGACCGTGACGTCGTGGTAGAGGCGATATTTCTCGTCGCCGATGGCCGGGAAAGAGCGAAATGTAACAGTGCCCGTTGCAGATTGCACCTGCCAGTCGGTTGATCCCGCGCTGCGCTGTTGCGCGGCCAGCAACTCGGCGCGGGTGAAGCGGCTGTCGAGCGAATCCACGGCAAACAAAGCGAGAGGTCCCGCGAGCAAAGCCTGAACCTGCGGATGCTGGGCATCGATGGCTTCGAGGCGGAGAGACGTGTCGATGTGATACTCGATGCGATCGCCGCTCTTCCACTCGCGGCGGATCGCGGCGAAAGTGCCAGGACGAAGATCGGCGGAAAAAGCGCGGCCGTTGACGGCGACCTTCGTTGCCGGTCCAGCCCAGGCGGGAACGCGCACCTGAACGGCGAAGGTCTCAGGGCGGCCGGTATGAATGCGCATGGTGACGTCGGGCGAATAAGGATACTGCGTCTCCTGTTCGAGTGCGATTTGCCCGCCGTTGCGCCGCCAGGTAACGCGCGATGGAACGAAGAGATTCACGTAGACCGCGTCGGGCGAGTGGAAATAAGAACTGATGCCGTAATCCGCGGTGATCTGCGGGAAGGTGCCGGAGCAGCAGGGCCACGCTTGTTCGTAGTAAAACTTTGA